>JAGVYL010000026.1 GCA_018303285.1 Candidatus Woesearchaeota archaeon
GTGAACAAGCTGGAAATTATTCTTGGCATAAAGGTTGTACATGGGCAGTTCTTACAGATTTTGAAGCTATCAAAATATTTAATGCTGAATGGAAAAGCGCAAATCCTTTACAGGCACAATTCGGGCAAACCTTACCTTGTCAATTATTCTTAGAAAAATTTAGGAATTCCATTAATCCTGAAAGAATAATCTACTCTGCCTTTAGAGATTTTTTCTTCTCTAACAACTTCATCATCATTTTCAGTATTTCTAACATCCCACCCTAATGCCTCAAAAAGTGGCTCGATAAATTCTGCTTTTGTATCTTCTTCTTTGTATCTTTTTATTGAGCCAGATTCGAGAATTCTATTATATTTATCAACGAGTTTTTTTACTTCTTCTTTCGCTTCTTCTTTAGTTAATTTTCTTAAGACCATCTGAGTATTAAAGAATAGATTTGATATATAAATGTTCTTCTCAAAGCCCCCGATTCCATTTAGTAAACCGTAAAGTACGTAGCACCATTCGTGAGTGTGCCCCCTTCCGTTTTTTATTATTTTAGTTTGTGTGTGCCCCGTAGTCATAATTGATTTTAACTACTGTTAAGCGCAATGTTTGTGCGTTTTATCTTTATGTCATTCATCTCTTTCGGCCGGCCAGCAATTTAAACCGTTTAAGTATATATCCGGCCCAGGCTATCTCGGCCGCAGAACTGGCCAAACTGTAGAAGACTACACTCCAATAGAAGCCGGGAGTGATAGTGAGCAGTTTCTGGCCGTTGGCAAAGTTGATAGCCAATAAGATGGAGAAGAGGATAATATGATACGCTGGCAAAACCAGTAATATCTTATCTTTGACTTTCCAGAGCCTGGCCAAGATCATCAAGCTGAAGGCAATGAACATCACGCTGGCATAGAAAGCAAAGTCGGCCCAGATTTGAGAAGCTTTACTCGTTAATAAGAGCAGGTTATCGGCCAAACCTAATAAGCCATAAAAAATAGCAACGATAAAATAAATCTTTAACAGCCTCTTTTCCTTCTCCATGGCCGGAAAAAATACCACTAAATTTATAAAGGTTTGGTATTTAACTATTGTATTCTAATGCTTAAAGAATATAAGCTTGGAAATACAAACAAAACATAAAAAGAGGTGCATTTATATGGCAGGATTACCGATGGAAGAAGTTATTTTAGCAGTGATTATCGGAACTTTGGCGGCCATTGTCTATTCTCTGCGAGTCTTAATTGTTTTAGAAAGACGAGTAGCTAGCATGGAAGAGAATATCGGCAAGATGACCAGAAAGATTTATGGGGAAGAGAAAATAATTGAACGCTCTATAAAAAGAAGATAAACTTCTTATTTTTCTTTCTTTAATTCTTTTTCTATCTCTTCAATTTTCTTTTTGATGGCAGGGAGATGCTCTTTGCCTGCTTCGAGAGAAACTATCTCTCCGCATTCTGGGCAGTGAAATTCAAAATCTGTAGCTTGATCAAAATCGAGGGTAACGCATTTTTGAGGGCAAAAGAAGAAGTGTTCTCTGCCTTCCCTGTCTAATCGGTCTTTTAATCTGGCTAGCTGTTCTTTTTTACTGCGGACATATTGATATTTTATCTGGTCTGTTAGAAGGCTCCAATAATAAATGTACCATCCTTTCTCTTTATCTTTCTTGCGGGTAAAGCCCACCAGGTTATGATTGCTTAGCTTATAGAGAAGATTGCGTACTCTTTTGACATCAAGCTTTAGAAGGGTAGCTAAACGGAATTCTGAGAGATTATCCTTCTTGCGCATGGCTCGGATGAGAGGCATGCCTTCTTCTCCTAAGACATCCAGAAAGACCTCATCTACCTTTTTAGGAGTAAGCCGGATCATGTGAAATCTTATACTGGTTTTTCCTCCTTTTAAACTTTTCGCTTTTATTTCCGTATAAAACCAAAAACCGCCCAAAACATTTATAAACGGAGGGGTGATTTTTATTTAGTTGCGAGGTGGAAAAACAATGGAAGAAAGTCGTCCTTTAGATGCTTTGAATGAAGCAAGAAATAAGTCAGTAATGGTGGATTTGAAGAATGGATTCCGCTATACCGGCAAATTGAAAGCTTTTGATATTCATATCAATACAGTTTTGGATAATGCCGAAGAGTACAAAGACGGAGAATTAAAGAGAAAAATTGGCACAGTCTTTATCCGAGGGGATATGATTACGATTATTTCTCCCCAATAAGGTGAAAATATGTCAAAAGGAACGCCCAGCCACGGAAAGAAATCTGGAAAGAAGACGCATATCCGCTGCCGTAGATGCGGCGGACATTCATTTCACGTCAAGAAGAAGAAATGCGCTTCCTGCGGTTATGGGGCGACCACAACTGTGAGAAAGTACAGCTGGCAGAATTGAAGAAGATAACTAATTCTTGTTTTGTGATTTTTTATGATTATTTAAATGAAATAATCAATCATTCTTTGTCTGATTAAAGTATTCTTCGCAGCCTTGGCGAATCTCGATGAAAGTAAGCTTCTGACAGATTTTGATGTCGTTGGCCGTCTTGGCTGCCCGGTAGATACAGTTGTCTTTGAGGATATCATTCTTTATCTCTAAGCACGGCTCGAATTTACCGCTCTTCTTAGCAATCTGGAAGAAGCAGCCGGTCTTTTCATCTTCAGAGTAAATCTCTTTGCAGATCTCTTTATTTTCAGTTTTCTTAGCGACTTCTAAAAGACAAGAATCTCGTTCATGAGCTAGAGAAAGTTTCCAGCAAAACTTATTATTATTGTCTTTTAAAGCAAAATAGCGGAAGCAATTTTCTGACCAGTAGCTATCTGTGATAGTATAGCATATTTCTGAATCCGCCTTTTTTTCTGCTACTGCTTCTTGGCAGGCACCTTTGCTTTTTAAGTCTTGAATCAGATCGCAGACTTTAATATCGTCCTTGAGCACTGCTAATTTACCAACACATTCATTTTTAGTAGACTGATCTTTGATCTTACTGCATTGTTTTTTTTCTAAATAGCAGTCATCTACATGACTGGAAGAGTTAAGCAAGGTGCAGTCTTCTACTCCTTCTGAATTTACAGTTTGGTTAGTAGATGGAGGATTGAATTTAACACATGTGGCTAAAAGCAGGACGCCGAACAACAGACCGAACAGTAAGTACCTCGTTTTCATAATACTCCCCTTCCTTAAAGCTATAAAAGGATTTCGATAGTGCAGTTTTATAAAACTTATGAAAAACAATATAAAATAGACCATGAAACAAAAGTAAAGCTTGCGGACGTGCCGGAGTGGCCAAACGGAATGGGTTTAGGCCCCATTGGCTTAGTGCCTACGCAGGTTCGAATCCTGTCGTCCGCATATTATCCTTGTACCATGAATACGATTATTCAAACAAAAGTGCTAGTTAGATATAATGGGAAGTATCTCTTATTAAAAAAGAAAAAAGACATTCATCGAGAACATATTGGTGGTTGGGAAGTTCCTGGGGGAAAAGTCGAATTAGGAGAAACTCCATCTCAAGCTGGTCAGAGGGAAATTGAAGAAGAGACTGGTTTATCTGTACAAATTGTTTCGGAATTAAAACCATTGAAACTGGAGAAAGATAGCGTAAAGACATATACTCATGTTTATTTAGCCGAAGCAGAGGGAGAAAAGATTTCTCTTTCTTCAGAACATTCTAAGTACATCTGGATTTTTCCGCAAAAAGTCGATAGTTTAAAAGATGTTATTTACAAAGATTTACTCAAACAATATTTAGAAGAAGCAGAAAAAATTAAACAATAATACTGGCCTGCTTGGCAATGTCCGGCCATCGCTCTGCCGCTTCCTTAGCAATCGGCCCTTTGATCATAGTTCCTTTGGGGGTGCCGCTCTCGTTGTCTTTTAGGACAACTACCGCATTATCTTCAAAAGCAATTCTGGTGCCGTCTGCCCGGCGGTATTCTTTTCGCTGGCGGACAATCACTGCCGCCACTACAGTCTTTCTTAATTCAGGCTTACCGCGTTTTACTGCGGCTAAAACCAAATCTCCTATAGCAGCAGACTGGATTCGGCCTTTAACAGTTTTATGACGGTAAACTGAGAAAATTTTGACAGCTTTGGCTCCGCTGTTATCACAGGTATTGACTAATGCTTCTACTGGCAATCCTCGGGTTAATCGTGCTCGGACGGCTTTCATTTTTTACATTCAATTATTTTAACAATGACAAAATTTTTAGTCTTACTTAGGGGCCGGCATCTTAGAGCAAGAACTTCCTGCCCGACTTGAGCATCCAAGCAAGGAGGATTATGTACTCTCAAGCGGGAGCGCCTTTTTTCAAATCTCTCATACTTCTTGATAAAATAAGGTCGGAACCATTCGATGGTGGCGGTGTGATGAATATCTTTCTTGAAGATTACGCCAGTGTGGCTTTCTTTCTTGACATTCAAAGTACCATGAAAGGGACATTTCTTGTCCGTACAGGTCTTCTTAGGAGCAGAAGCCCCAAAGATTTTTTCTTGTTTTTTGACCATTTTATTTGATTCTTTCTTCCGGCCTTTTGTTTATTTCCTGGCCTTTAATTATAAGGTTTTCCTTTTTCAGGAGGAAAACGATAGTGTTTTTGAAGAGGATTTTTTCTTCTTTTCCCACTTCAAGTTTAAGCGTGCTTTTAGTCTCGTCAATGATGCGGCCTTCCCAACCTTTCTGATGCTGGTTTTTTGACTCAAGGAGCTTGATTTCCTTGCCGATCAGTTCTTTGCGGTACATCTCTACCTTTGCTTGACTTCGATGGTCTCTTCAGGAAAGCCCATCTCTTTGAGGACGTGTTTGATTTTGAGCTGATGGTTGCCCTGGAGTTCAAAGGTGCCGGTTTTAACTGTTCCTCCGCAGGCCAATTTGTTTTTCAGCTTTTTGAGGAGGTCGTCTAAATCCAATTCCTCAGAGCTGATGCCTCGGATGATGGTGTATTGCTTGCCGAATTTTCTTTTTTCGATAGTCACTTCAATCTTCTGTTTTTCTCGGGCAATACTCTCGCAGACACAAAGGTCTTTAGGCAAACCGCAATTAGCGCATACATCCATTTACTTCTTGGCAACCTCCTTTTCTTTTTGATTAAGGAATGTTAAAAAACGGGCTTTGGTTTTGCGTATCTGCTTGATTCTCCCTGGCTTAACCGGAGCACTACCCAAAGAACGTTGAAGATTCTCTTTCATCAGCTCTTTGTTTAGTTCACCTAGACGAGTGTGAAGCTCTTCTTTGGATAAACCGCGAATTTCTTTATTCTTCATTCTTTACCTCTTCGACTTTAGTTTCCGCAGGAGTTTCTTTAATTTTTGCTTCGTCATTTTCAGCACTCACTTCAGCAGTTTTCTTTTTAGGAGCTTTCTTTTTTTCTCCCCCGTCTTTCTTTTCAGTTTTCTTGCGAGGCTTTTTCTCCTTCTTCTCCTCTGTTTTAGCTTCTTCTTTAACTTCAGAAGTTTTTTCTTCAAGCTTTTCTTCGACTGGAGAAATTTTATCGGGCAGTTCGACATCAGGGGGCATGATGCTTACCTTGACCCCAACTGTACCTGTTTTAAGAGCAGCAGAACGATAAGCAGTTTTTACTCCTTCTAATGCCGGAGTACCGCATTTCTTTAGATAGCCAGCATAAAAGCGCCAGCTCTTGGCTCGTGCACCAGGAATCTTACCAGAGATAAATACTTCCACTCCTCGGCCGCCGTTGCGGATTACTTCTTCCATCACTTTGTGGCCGATGCCCTTGAAGCGATTGGTGCCGAATCTTTCTAAAGAAGAGGTAATCTTTTCAGCTACGACATTGGGATCCAGATATTCGTTGCGGATTTCATTGATTTCTATCTGGGGATTTTCCAATTTGAATTCTCTTTTTAATTCAGCAGTCAAATCTTTAATATTAGCTCCTCGGGAACCGACAACCATGCCGGGGCGATTAGTTTCGATGATGATTTTTTCTCCTAACGGAATCTTTTTGACTTTAATCTGGCCCAAGCTGATTTTGCCTAAGCGCTTGCCCAGATACTCCTTAATTTTGTATTCCCTAAGTTTTTGAGTGATAAAATTCTGTTCCATTTATTTGGCCTCAGTTTTTTCTTTTTTCTTTCCCTGTTCTTTGTGAGGGGATTTTTTCTTATATTCTTTTTTTATTTTAGGAGCGGATTCTTCAGCTTCTAAAAAAATATGAGTGCGTTTGAAAAGACCGCGATGGCGGCCGCCATGAGTAGGACGAGAAGCAAAAGAAGCTACAGCATGAGTAATCTTCAAGCGGGAAGTGTCTAAGCCTAGGTTTTGAGCATTGGCTTCTAAAGATTTTAGAACCACTAGAATTTCTCGAGCAGCATTGCGGGGGAAACGGCCAGGCCCGATGCCTTTTTTGTGGCCTAGGTCATGAACTGCTTTTTTGAAGGGGATGGGAATCTTTATAGCAACTGTTCCTTCTAAGAGGCGTTTTGCTTCCTGCAAATTTTTATAGCGAATAAATCCACATACTTCAAGGGCAAACTTGGTAGAGATAGGCAGGCTGCGGCCAGATGCTTTAACCAATTGAACAGTTTTTTTAGTAGTCTCTTTTGCCATGTGGATTTATTTCGCAGAGATAGCCTTGCTGGAGCGAGTAGCGCCAATACCAGCAGCGCTGTGTTTAACTGGTTTAGTAGGAATAGAAAACTCTCCCAAGCTATGGCCTAACATCTCAGGCACAACAGTAATAGGGAAATATTCTTTTCCGTTGTAAATCATGATGGTGCGATTAAGCATTTGAGGAAGGATGAGCATATCCCGACAGTGGGTTCTTAGCTTGTCTTTTTTGCTAAGGCGGTTAAGGAAAATTTTTTCTGCATCGGTAAAACCACGCTTAAGTTTTCTTCTTGCTCGACTGGGAAGAAATTTAGCAAACTCTTCCAGACTCATTACTTTAACCTCTTCAGGAGATTTGCCATACCATCGCGTTTCTTTTGCCATTTTAGTTTATCATGTACTAGGTTTTACTTTTTCTTTCTTCCAGTTCTACGAGCCGCAATCAAACCGACCTTTCGACCAGGCGGAGCGTTTTTCGGAGTAGTAGTAGGTCTGCCTTTGTGATGTGAAGATCGGCCACCAAAAGGATGGTCGACAGCGTTCATGGAAACTCCGCAGACGGTAGGATACCATTTGTTTCTAGCTTTGCAGGCATGGAATTTTTTACCCGCTTTTAAGAAAGGTTTATCAGTTCGTCCAGATCCGGCAATGTTGCCGATTAATGCCCGGCAATCCTGATGGAATATTTTTTCTTTGCCAGAAGGAAGCTTGATGCTTACTCCCTGCTCGCTTTTCATCAAAACTTTAGCAAAAGTACCGCCACTGCGGACGATTTTGCCGCCATCTCCTGGCACTAATTCTAGATTATAAACCGAAGTACCTTCAGGGATATCCTTTAAAGCAAGAAGAGAACCATTTTTTGGATCTTGAGTTGAACCGCAGGAAACAACATCTCCGACAGCTACTCCGTTAGGAGCAATGTTAAGCATTTCCTGGCCGTTCTCAAAAACTACTTTCATTAATGGGGCGCTGTGGCCTGGGCAGTCGATTAATTCAGCTACTTTGCCCTGAAGAACATTGTCGGAAAGAGAAAGGTGTTTAGCTTGGCCTTTGAAATGCATACCAAAGGACTTGAAGGCAAAGGAACCTCTTCCTCTTCGCTGTTGAATTAAGTTCTTTCCCATTTTACAAATTTGCCTCTCTTAAAAAATCACTATAAAGGTTATACTGCGAATCATAAGTATAAAGCTGTGTAGACCAATTTATAACCAGTGCATTTCCAAGTGAAAGAGTATAATTTCTTAAAGTTAGTGTAGGCATTTGAGATTCGTCTCTATAAACAATCATCATACCATTTCGTTTTTTATATACTCTTCCGTATTTAAAACTTTTTACATTTGGTTGAATGCCTCTTTCAAAAGAAAATGTAGTTTCAGGAACTTTAACCCCCACAATGTCTCCTTCCGCAAATTGTTCTAAGTTAGATTCTCTTTCAATTATTTTAATATATTTTTCAGTCATTTTATATTAATCCTAATTCCGCACTTAGATCCGAAGCAAGATGCGAGGATGCAAGCTGGATGTAGGCTTTTTTCTTTCCATCTAAGGAGTTTAAAAGGTTTACCTTCTTTACTTTGACTTTGAATAGTTCTTCCATGGCCTTTTTGACATCGCTTTTAGTAGCTTTTTTGTCTACTATAAAGACTAGTTTATTTTCTGCCTCAATCATACGCACGGTTCTTTCTGTGGAAACCGGATGTTTAAGGATATGATATGGATCGGTAATTTTTGGTTTCATCTTTTTATTGGAATAGGTTTTCTTTTTTAATCACTTCTACAGCTTTATCTGTGAAAAGGACTGCTCGTCCAGGCAAAGCTCCTGGAGCTAAGTCTTCGGTATTCAAATTTTTTACAGGAACGACATCGACACCTTCAATATTAACTGCGGATTTGAGCAAGGAGCAGGGCTGGGAAACGACTAGCAATAAACTTTTCTTTTTCTTGTATCTGCGGCCGCGGTTTTTTCCTTTACCAGCTCTCATTTTTCTCTTTTCTTTAGTCTTGGCTAATTCATTAGCAAAGCCCAATTTTTCTAATAAAGCCATTACTTCTTGAGTTTTTGTTAACTCTTCAGCTTTACCTTCGATTAAAAAGGGATAATCTTCAGGAACGAGATGACCTCTTTCTTTGACGATATTTTTTAGGAAGGCCGCGGCCAAGGCAGAGCGCAAAGCTTTTTGCCTTTCTTTATCATTGATCTTTCTAGCCCAAATCTTTTCTGCTTTGGGAGGATGAGATCGACGGCCGCCTACAGTGCCCGGAGCTAAAGCGCCCACCCAATGGAACTGACTACCTCTGCGGCTCATGGTTTTTCTGGGAACACGAGAAATAGCTTTGCCGTAAGCGCCTTTGAAGTCTTTACGTCGGCGGCTAAGTTTAGCAGAGTAATTTTTGCCTGCTTCAGGAGTAGCTCCATAAGGCTGCCGGCGGTTCTTCTGCATATTCTGCACAGCTCGGCCGATTAAATCCGGGCGGTACTCTTCAGAGAATTGTTTGGGCAACTCTGTTTCGCTCAAACGGACTTTTCCCAAGCTATAAACCGGAATTTTCATTTTTTGTGTTTATCTTTTTGTTAGTTTTATTTTATTGTTTGTTTTTTATTTGGCAAAGTATTTTATCGCCGGAGCTTCTTTTGGTATCTTATGATTAGGTCGAACAGCAAAGACAAGAGTCAAAACTCTCTTTCTGGGGCCAGGAACAGATCCTTTAAGGAAGATGCAGGGATTGCTGACCAATCCATAATGCATAAATCCGCTATCAGAATTAAGCTCTTCCGGCTTTTCTTTGACTGCTAATATCCATTTATTGAATTCTGTACGGAAATGGTAACCCATCTTGCCTGGCTGAGGAACGTAAGGAGAAACTTTATTGGGGTGCCAAGGACCAAGAGTACCAATACCTCTCTTAGTTTTTTCAGCTTTATGCTGGCGGATAGGGACTCCGTATCTTTTGACCGTGCCTTGATAGCCTTTACCTTTAGTAACTGAATGAACATCCACTAGATTGCCGGCTTCAAAAACTTCAGAAATTTTAATCTCTTTGCCTAGTCTTTCTTTGGCATAATGCAGTTTTTCCTCTTTGCTGCCGCCCAAAGCTAATTCTACTAACTGCGGTCTTTTACTGCCGGTAGAGGTTAGTTTTGGCTGAGTGTAAACCAATAAACGCAAATCATCGAATTCTTTAATGTTTTCTATAGATTTGGATTTTTTAGGGATAGAAATGAACCGATCCAATTCTTTATCGGCGTTTAAAGCAGAAACAGAAGAAATTTTTCTCCAGCCAGTCAATTCTTTTTTGTAAAAAGTAATTCCTGCCACTTTTAACGGAGGACATTCGATGACGGTGATTGGATAAGAGACTTTTTGGTCTTTAGTCAGAGCCTTGGGGCGGTTGTCCTGAACGATAATATGAGACATACACACCTTATATCCTAAAAAACCAAGGAGCTTCAGCTGTTTGCTCTCGGGCCAGGAATGGACCTTAGCGGCTTCTCGCTGGGCTCGGCGGTGCGGCCAGAACTGCATCGAACCGTGTCTTGGTGATCTTCGTCTTGCCATGAGTGCTTATTTTTTCTGTAGCAAACGCACAAAACTAGGCATACATTATCATGCGTTTGTTATATTCCGAAACTTCAGAACGATGTTCTGATAGTGCTCGGAAATGTTTCATTTCCGACAGAACGATATTTTGAAGATATTTCGTTCTTTCGCTATGTTTTAAACAGTGTTTTCTCTGGAATGGGGTTTATTTATAAAAGTTTTTGTTAATTAAGGGGGAAGGATAAGAAAAGCAAGAATTGAAAAGAGAAAAAATCATAAAAATCCGCCAGAAGCACCTACCATGCATTAAAATGCGTGGCTTGATTGGATGCTTCCACATAGCTGATTTTTAGGACACCAGAAAAGAACCGCGACTTAAAAGTTGAGGCTTTCTTTTCTGCGTGAAAGAAAAAAATGAAGGAAACTATTCTGAGTCGTCTCCGTCATCATTATTTTCTTCATCATTGTTATCATCTAAATCTGCGTCTTCGTCGAAACTATCCTCTCCATCCATCTTTAATAGCCAAGGATTTTTTATTTTCATTGTTGCATCCCCCCTAGTTTAAGTTATGAGCGGCCGTAAATATGGTCTAATTTATAAAATTTTTTATGGAAATATCATTTGGGGAACAAAAAGATTTATAAAAAAGGCAGAGAATGAAAGAAACTATGGGAAGAATCAAGACGACACCAATAAAACGAAAGGCGCGGGAAATGATGATTACCCACGGAGAAGAGTTCTCTGGGGATTTCAAAGGCAATAAAGATGTCCTGCATAAGCATTTTGTCATCAAGAGCAAGAAATTGCGTAATGTCCTGGGTGGATTGATTACCAAGCTGAAAAAGAGAGGAAAGTAAGTTTCTTTTATTATCTGTAATAAACTACACGGAGGTCGATAAGGATGGCAGACGACAACTCGATTTTTATCGGAGGCAAGCCTTTTATGAATTATATCACTGGGGTAGTGATGCAGTTCACCACCAGGGGAACCTCGGAAGTGGTAATCAAAGCCAGAGGAAAATTCATTTCCCGGGCAGTAGATGTGGCAGAAGTGGCTCGCAGAAGATTCTTGGAAGACCAGGTCTTTGTGAAGGAAATAAAAATTGGTTCCGAAGGTTTTAAGAACAATGAAGGCCGGGATGTGACTGTAAGTAATATTGAGATTACTCTCACCAAGAAGGCTTAAACAGGAGAAACCTTTTTAAAGGTATTTATTTTTCTTTGTTTTTAGAATCTAAGTAGTAAAAAATGGAGGTGAGAGGTGAATAGAAGATGGCAAAAGGAGGAAATAAAATCGGCAGTTGGGCCTTTCTTGTCGGCGTAATATTGGCCGTAGTTTTTGGATTAGGCCTTGCTGGTGGAGCAACCCCGTGGATGGTAAGTTTAGTGTTCATCCTGGGTATTGTGGTAGGATTGCTTAATGTGACGGCAGGGGAAGTACATGCTTTCCTTACAGCTGGAGTAGTATTAGTAATCGTGGCTTCTTTAGGAAGCGCTTCAGTAGCGGCTGTAGGCGGGAGCGCAGGAACATATCTTACAGGATTGCTTAACGGCATCCAGTTGTTGTTCGTGCCTGCAACTATTGTAGTAGCTGTGAAGCACGTATTTACCTTAGCTAAAAACTAAGGTTTTTTATTTTTTTTATTTTTAACTTCTTTAATGTGGTCGATTCTTTTAGAAATGATTATCCCGTAATTATCGCTCTTGCACCTTTAGAAGATATTCTTGTCTTTGTTGTATCCTTTAACGGAGTCAGGTTGAAGTAATGAGTAATACTAATAGTAGTGCCTTTGCAGGTCATGCTATACGAGCTATCAGTCTGCGGCTGGTATCGGCATTCCCATCCGTTCTGCCGGAAAAGTTCTTTGATATCGGCCACTCCTTCTTTTGAATCCATCTGGTAAAAATTAGGATACACTATCCCCCCTCCGTTTTCTGTAATTTTTCCTTCGTCTATTGCTCGATTAACGATATCGGTCAATTCTTTTCTTATTCTTTGCAAATATCTCTCTCGTTCCTTCAAGGATTTAACTGCAGCTTTATCGTCTTTTTGTTTTAAATACTCTGCGGTTTGTGACGGAGTTTTCATAGGAACAGAGTATACCTCGAATATATTTAAGATTTGTTAACCTGCAGAACATACGTTTTGAGTGGGAAGAGATTTACCCAATATACCCGTTCTCTTTTGGCTGGGAGATTTTTACTTCCGGGCTTTTGGGCATGGTCTTGTCTTTTAACTCGATATCTAATTCTTTGAGGTTTTCTCCCAAGGCGTTAGTTAATCCCCTTGCAGTAGAGGGGGATAAAACAATCTTGGCGATTGGCCGTTGACTTAAGCGATCGACAAAGATGAGATAGACATGGCCTTCTTTTTCTACCTTGGTCTTGGCCACAGGAATAGCCTTAACTGCTCTGGCTACCATCACTTCATCAGCGAAGATGGGTTTGAGATTGCTTTCAGAAAGATGCTTTTGGACGGCTTGCATGAATTCGCTCATTTTGGTTCACCTTTGTCAATAAGATAAAATATCTCGGAAGGATACTTAAGGATTCGGTACTGGTATTTTAATCTTTCTAAAAGCCACTTGAGCCAGTTTCTTTCCGGAGCATTCATGGGCTTGCCAGAAAGAGTCTTGGTAGAAAAGCTGAGCAAGATGAACCGGCAGGGAAGCTTTTGGAGCAGTTCTTCAGTAATCTTATGTTTTTTGTATTTTTTCTGTTCTAAGAGATCAGTTACCTTTAGTATAATGCCCAGGTCGGCTTTTGGCAGAGAAGAGATTTTTTCTGTTTCTAACAAGTTAAAATAAGCGGCATGACCGTTGATGTTAATTACACTCTTTAATATACGGAAAAATTTCTGAAGGAAAGAGATTTCTTCTTGATTGATGTCATAAGCAAAATATTCTCCCTGCCAGTTTGATGGGATAAGGGAAACCGGATTAAGGCCGCATCCTAAGTCTAAGATGCGTTTGGGCTTGAGTTTTCGTATTTCTTGGTAGATAGAGGGATAGATATCAGTTCGTTCTTTAGTGGAAGTATTCTGCTGGAGGATGTTTTGGCAGAGTTTTTGAAATTCATCTTTTTTTAATCCCTTGAGCTGGCTGATGCCGGGAATCTTTTCTTTAGAAGAATAGACGACTAACTTTCTGAGACTGGCTCGTACTCCCTTAACGATAGCTTTGAGATCTTTATGCTTGGGATCAGGGATGGCTAATCTCTGGTTCCGCTTGAGGAACGATTCAATCTGAGACTGGACAAAAGCATCATCTAGCGAGGAGAACTCTTTTTTCTCTTTGATTTTTTGGATTAGGGGAAAACTCATTTTATCTTTTTAATTTAATCTGTTAATTAATGTTTTGAAATTCTGTCTATTCGGCTGAAGTTTATATTCTTTGGCCAAAGAGATAAGTTTAACTTGGTCTATCTTAAATCCTTTTTTTGCCAGAAGATTCCTGCTGCTAAGGATGTATTGCAAGAACTGAGTAACATTGTGGGGTTTTTTGGCAGAATGAGTGCGCTCAAAGTCAATCATGGTCAGTTTAGGATAGGAAACAAGAAGATGCTTGTGCGGCCGATGCATCTCTTCCTTGACAAGATGCATCTGGTCAAGGATAAAACACTGATCAAGAGCATTTGCCAGAATCTTTTTTATTTTTAGCTTGCTTTTTTCTTCGGCTATAAACTCAGTGATTCGTTTTCCTTCAACAAACTCTTCGACCAAGAAAAATTTTTCCGTAAAAAGTAATCTGGGGCCAATTCGATGGCGGTTGAGCAATTTCAAATAGTCTGCTTCTTTCTTAGTAATGTTTTTTGGAGCAGAACTTTTTCTTGCTTTTACGATTATCTTTTTGTTTTTGTAAGTGCCGAGATAAACATAACTGCGTTTTCCCTGAGCGAAATAGTTGGAGGAATGTATCTTCTTATTTTCTAATTGTTTTAATAAATCAGTCTTTTTGACAAGATAAACATACAGCTCTTCAAAAGGAAGTTTTATTCGTTCAAGCTCTTTGAATTCGAACAAATTTTCTTTGATGACTCGTTCTACCTGATTTTTTTTGGTTAAAGAAGAGAAAAGCAGGAGAATGATTCCTTCCGGTTTGAGGAAAAAATTGGCCTCAGCAAAAAATCTTTCTAAGATTTCATAACCACGTTTGCCGCCGGTGGTGGCCAAAGAGCTTTCTTTTGGCTCGCGTTTGTCTTCCGGTAGATAGGGGGGATTGAAGATGAGGGTGTCAAATTTGGCAGGATGCAAGGAAGCGAAGAGGTCAGAATGAAGGAAAGAAAGCTTTTTGCTTTTTGACTGGACATATTTTTGGCAGTAGGAGACAGCAGAAGGATTAACGTCTATGCCTAAGACTGAAGCGACATTATTTTTTTGGGCGGCAGTTAGAGCTTGGATGCCAGTGCCCGTGCCTATGTCCAGTACTCGGCTGTACGCGTGTTTTTTAACATATTTCTGCAGAAGAAAAGAATCTTCAGCAGGTTCGTAGAGAAAATATTTACTGCTAAATTTATGTCGTTTGTCCATCTCACTCTTTAGGATGCTCATGGCCGAGTTGCTTGCGCAGCTGTAATTCTTTGATGTGATTCAGCTTGGTGGTTTTTACATTGGTTAAATTTTCAAATTCTTGGACTAGATGTGAAACATGCTCTCCACCTAAGAAATGGGGCATGAGGACATAATCCGCACCAGCTTTGTAAAGCTCTAGGGCATCTTCAATGCTTCCACCGGTAACAATAGCAATGGCAGACGGTTTTT
>JAGVYL010000027.1:0-25250 GCA_018303285.1 Candidatus Woesearchaeota archaeon
AGTGCCGGGTTTGGAGCAGTGATGGCTAGAAAGCAGAGAGAGAATGGCAAAGAAGAAGCGGATTTAAGTGAGGTAGTGCCAGAAGGAGTAGAAGGAACTTTGCTTTATAGGGGGAATGTATCTGAAGTGATTCATCAGTTGATAGGCGGTTTACGAAGCGGAATGAGCTATTGTGGAGCGCACAACTTAGCAGAACTTTGGCAGAAGGCCGAATTCGTGAAGATGAGCGGGGCAGGACTGCGAGAAAGCCATGCCCATGATATTGAGATGATGAAATAGATTTATATTATACTCTCATTTTTTTGGGTTATGTTTAAATTTGTCGTTAAGCATCAATCAGGAAAAGCTCGCACCGGCCAGCTCATCACTTCTCATGGAAAGATTGCTACTCCGGCCTTTGTGCCAGTAGCCACCCAAGCTACAGTCAAGGCCTTGACTCCTAAACAGCTGGAAGAGATTGGTTTTGAAGCGGCATTATGCAATACTTATCATCTTTATCTGCGGCCAGGGGCGGATATAGTTAAAAAGATAGGCGGCCTGCAGAAATTTATGGCATGGAACAAGCCGATTTTTACTGATTCTGGAGGATTTCAAGTATTCAGTTTGAAAGACGGTTTGTGCGCAGTGAATGATGATTGTGTCACTTTCAAATCTCATCTCGATGCTTCCAAACATATATTTACCCCAGAAAAATCTATGCAAATTCAGCGGAAATTAGGAGCAGATATAATTTTTGCATTCGACGAATGTTTGGATATCAATGCAGATTATGAAACGACAAAAAAGTCTTTGGAAAGAACTCATCGCTGGGCTTTAAGAAGTTTGAATGAATTTAAGAAATTGAATAAAGATAAAAAACAGGCTCTTTATGGGATTGTGCAAGGAGGAAGATTTTTAGACTTGCGCAAGAAAAGTGCCCAGTTTATTTCTTCGCTCGGTTTTGATGCGATTGGTATCGGAAGCATTTTTGGGGATCCTAAAACCGAAAGCAAGAAGATTGTAGAACATACGCTTAAATTCTTACCCGAGAATAAACCTAAACATCTGTTAGGTATCGGAGCAGTTGAAGATATTTTTACTTATGTGGAATTAGGGATAGATACATTTGATTGCGTTCTGCCGACAAGACTGGCTAGAGTAGGCTATGTTTTTGTGCGGCCGGAGAGCGGAGGAAGACTAAGCAATAAGTTTCGTTATAGGATTACTAATTCTAAATTTAAGTCTGATTCTAAACCTCTGGATACAAAATGTGATTGTTATATCTGCCAGAATTTTTCTCGAGCGTATATCAATCATCTCTTTAAAGCTAAAGAACTGCTGTTTAATACCTTGATGACATATCATAATCTTTATTTTTTTAATCGAATGATGAAAGAAATTAGGGAAGCGATAGAAAAGAATAAATTTTCTGGGCTGAAGAAGAAATGGCTAAAATAAATCTTAAGGAGTATGATTACTCTTTACCGAAAGAACTAATCGCTCAGACTGCCTGCCACCATAGAGATCATTGCAAACTGATGGTATTGAACGGCCGCAGAACTGAACATAAGAGATTTTACCAAATCATTGATTATCTGCAGCCAGGAGATGTTTTGGTTTTGAACGAGACCAAGGTGATGGCGGCCAAGCTGCTGGGAAAAAAAGAAACAGGAGGAAATGTGGAAGTGATCCTGACTGGTAAATTAGGAACTTCTTATCTGGCCAGGATTAAGGGCAGCAAAATACGAAAAAAAACAAAGTTAATATTTGCCCACAACAAAGCGGAAGTAGTGAAGCGGGAAGAAGATGTATTTTATCTGAAATTTTTTGGCGGCCTGAAGAAAAAAGATTTAATCATTCCTACTCCGCCTTATATCAAACAAAAAGTGCCGGAGAAAGATTATCAAACTATTTTTGCTCGGAAAGCAGGTTCTCTGGCTGCTCCCACTGCCGGCCTGCATTTCACTAAAGAATTGTTGAAAAAGATAGAACAGAACGGGGTAAAAATTGCGAAGATAAATTTAAGCATTTCCTATGAAACTTTTTTGCCGGTAAGAGATATTAATCATCACCAGACTGGTCGAGAATATTTTGAGATTGGTAAACGAAATGCTGATTTAATCAACTCTGCTAACAATCTTTTTGCTGTCGGTACTACAGTAATCAAATGCTTAGAAAGTGCGAAAAGAAAGAACGGCCGTTTATTTCCTCAAAAAGATTGTTCTACGCTGTTCATCAAACCAGGACACCAATTCAAGACAACTTGGAAGGGAATAATCACCAATTTTCATTTGCCTCAATCTTCTTTGCTTCTGTTAGTCAGCGCGTATATTGGCGGGAATAAATTAAGAATAGCTTATGCCGAAGCCGTGAAAAAGAAATATCGTTTCTTTTCTTTGGGAGATGCAATGCTGATTGTGAAGTAAACTACCCTTTAGAAAAAAAATACTTCTTTAATCTTTTTTTCTTAGCCAGCCAATTTATCGAATAAACCGCGGCTAATCCGTAGAGACTACCTAAAATAATTCCCGTTAGAACATCGCTGGGATAATGCATGCCATTATGCACTCGAGAAAAGGCCATCAAGAGCACGGCCAAAGCAGCCGGCAGCCAATATTTACGATGAAAATAGATTAAGACTGTTAAAACTGCGGCAGTGCTGGCCAAATGACTGGACGGAAAAGAAGAGTCTTTAAACGGCTGGCCGAGAGGATGGATCAGTTCGGGAAAAGCCAGATACGGCCGTTCCCGATAATATGCATTCTTGATTAAACATTCAGTGATGACAAAATGGAATACTAAAGCCAAAAGCACGGTTAAGAGAACAATCTTCAGTTTCTTTTTTTCGTAGACAAATATTAAGATTAATAAGAAAAGAAGGAAAATCAACATAAACGGGATGTTACTGATAAAGATTGTAAAATAGTCTACTACTCCCTTGCCCAATTGCTGAGCCGAATAAACAATATCTAATTCTATCATCTTTTTATTTGTTGGTTTTTTATTATTCTTTTTTAGCTTTTTCTTTAATGCTGGCTGCTTCTTCTTTCTTAAATGCAATCATCAAACTAATTCCTCCGACAATAAAAATACCGCCTAAGATAAACAGAGCCAAAGGATAGATTCGTTGGAAAACTAATGGAATCAGAATCGGTAAAAGTTTTCCTATGTCTAATCCAGAAGTTGAGTCTCCTCGGTCTCCCTGAGCATTTGTTGGTTCAGGTAAGTCTTCTGCTAAAGGACCGCCAGACAAGCCCGCAGTAACTAAATTAATCACTAAAGTGGTATCCGGCGGGTTCATATAAACATATCCTTGAATTAATAGATACGGAATGACCAAGAAGATTCCAGCTTTGAGAAGCATCTTGCCTAAATGGCGGAAGTAAAGTTTAGGCTGATGAAGAAAGAAAAGGAAAAGCAGCACAAGAAGAATGGCGACAGTGATTGGCAAAAGAACTTTGCTGGTGTTAAAAGCGTAAATCAATGGTTCGAGAGGAGTATCTTTTCCAGTTTCTTTTTCTAAGTTTGGTAACTGGCCTTCAACTGCGTTGTGAACGCTTTGGGTAAAAAACTGCTTGACCGACAATTTCTTGGCTTGGAACTGCGCACAGAGGTCTTGAATCTTAAAAATCATTTCTACATTCTGTTTTTCTTCTGATTTGGCTTGCTGTAAAAGCATCTGTTTAATCGTTTCTTTAGACTGGCCTTGCTGTTCTAACATCTTTAACTGCAGATCAAAGTAACTGCAGAGGCCAGTGAACTTTTCTGTAAGCTGGGTCTTGCTTTCTGGACTGCTGTAGTCATATAAGTCATCAACCACTCCCGGAACAATAGAATCTAATGAGATAAAACTGGTGAAAATCCATAATGACAAAAGGATAGAGAGAATAAACGTGATAGACCAGATAGAGAATCGGCGGAAGAAACGGCCAAGAGCGGAGAGGAAGGTCATGAGAATATTCCTCCACTCTTTAAAATTCCATACAAAGAGATAAATATAGAAATACTTCCACAAACCCAACCAAGACCACGAAGAATTTTTTTTGTTTGTTTAGTCATCTTAATAACCAACTTAAAGAAATGTCTTCTTATTTATATTATTTTTTGTAGAATAAACGCAGCCGCAGTACTTTTGATGATATAAATTCATCTCTTTGGTGATATGTTTGTGTTTATAGTAGGCCTGACGTCTTTCTTCTGCGGAGAGGTTAAATGCTAGATATTTTATTCCTTCTTTTTTGGCTATTTCTCGGCCGAGCTGATTGATTGCCGCTACATCTTTGAAGGCGCTGGTGGCTAAGGTAGTAGCAAAAGCAGCGAATCCTTTTTGTTTAGCTTCTTTGGCTGTCTGCTGCAGCCGTAATCCAAAGCAAAGCAAGCAGCGCTGGCTGTTTTCCGGCTCGTGTTCGTATCCTTGAATAGCTTTTTGCCAAACTTTTGGTTCATATTTTCCTTCACTAAATGACCAGCCATACTTTTTTGCTACCTGTTGCACTGTTTTTTTCCGTTTTTTATATTCTTCAGCCGGATAGACATTAGGATTATAAAAATAGATCTCTACTTGATTATTTTTTAGTAAGTCTAATGGAAAAACCGCACAAGGGCCGCAGCAGGTGTGAAGTAATATCCTCATAAAAAATCCTCTCGATGCTTGATTCTTTCCGTTTTTTCTCCCCTCCAGTTTTTCTCCCATTGTTTTTTAACTTCTTCTTTGGGAAAATTGCTTAAGAGCCAGCCCAGTTTGATAAACGCGGTTTCCGGCGTTAAATCTGAATAACTGCCTAAGATGCCGGCATGAAATAGTTCTCGGCCAGGAGAATAAACATTGAGGTTCACTCGGCCGAAAATGGCTTGCGAGGTCATCACTAGGGGCATCTTTTTTGCTAATACCAAAATTTTGTCTTTTATTCTAAAATGTTCTTTGGTTAGAGAATCCATTTCAGTAATGGGAAAATGGCCTAAACCAGTGCCGGCCAAGATTAAACCGTCAAAACAGTCATAGGAAGAAAATTCTTCTACTGACATCTGAGGATGGGCATAAAGCAGGCCGAGTTTGAGATGCTCATTAAAAAGTTTTAAAACTGTTTTTTTCTTTTTATCTTTCTTTGTATAATAAGCAGAGAGAACTTCTATTGCTCCTTCTTTTTTTACTCGAGCCCAGGGCAGAGCATTGATTGCTTTGAATGCATCTCTTCGAGAAGTGTGAAGCTTTCGGCTCTTTAACGCAGGAAGAATCAAGCAGGATTCATCTTGAGAGTTTTCGTGCATACAGAGAGCAACTTCTCCGAAATCTGAGTTTAAAATAAATTTAACTGCACACTTTAAATTAAGAAAAGCATCGCTGCTGCCTCGATCTGAGCTTCTCTGAGAGCCGACTAATATGACTGGAATTGAAAGGTTTTCTAAACTGAAAGACAAGGCTGCAGCAGTGTAATGCAAGGTGTCTGTGCCATGGGTAATAATAATTCCTTCTGTGCCGGATTCTATCTCTTCTTTGATGGCTTTGGCGATAAGGTTGTAATGACCGAAGCGCATATCATCAGACATCATGTTGGCGATAAGACGGCTGCGAAGATTTACTGCTTGGAAAATATCCGGAAACATCTCTTTTATTTCTGTAGGAGAGAATTTGGCGGAAACAGCTCCAGTGGCATAATCGATCTTGCTGGCGATGGTTCCTCCGCAATGAAGCAGAGAGATAATCGGTAGAAGGGGAGTCTTTTCTTTTTCGGCTTCTGTTTTAATTTCTACTTTCTTTATTTCCTTTTTTTCTAAAACTTTAATCTTTTTTATTTCCTCTTTTTTAAACCCCCGATTGTAGCCGTTTTTTAGCTTGATGATGAGAATTCCTTCTTCAGAGCTGGGCATGAGAATTCCATCTTCTTTACCTTTTTTAGTCTCTATTTGAATTAAATCTCCTACCTGGGCATCCATCCTTAAACAGAAAGAAAGCTGATTTATTAATCTTATTCTCTTTGAGAAAAAAGTTATTCAAAGCCGCCTAAATCTGTAAGCAGTTCTGAAGCGGATTGCTCTTGGGAAACAGTATTGCTGGTTCCGCACCAAGGGCAGCGGGGAGGAGCACTGACTGTGCCTCCTTTAGGAACAAACTTGTACTTGCATTTTCCGCAGACGTATTTGGCCATATACCAAGTGATAAACGGAGCTATTTTTAAGGATTTCGGAAGTGGATTATACAGCATTGACCCAAAAAGTATAAAAAGAACTGGCACTTATCTAAAAAATTAGGTTACTGAGGTGAAAATATGGCTGATAAAAAAGAAAAAACATCTTTAGATAAAATTGTAGAAGCGTTACATCCAGATAAAATTACTAAGCAGATTATTGTTCCTCATAGAAAGATTAAGACTAGTTGGAAAATAGATAATCCCCAGATAGAAAAATATGGTGACTTTACTAAGCATATTACCGGCTATGTGCAGCACCATTGGAAAGGATGGTATGGGGGAAAGATTGGTGATGAAGAAGCTTTCGGCGAAGCTCACACTCTTTTGAATCACATTTTTGGAGAGACTGCACAGAAGCATGGTTTAGGAAGCGGTTATGAGTATGCATTTAAATTAGCTCAAGAAGGAAAACTTGATGAAGTAATTTCCGTTCTAGCAGAGAGTCTTGAAGGGGAAGCTAAACGAAAGTACGTTACTTCCAAAATGAAGTCTCATATCGATCCGAATGATCTGCCAGCACAAACAGCCTTAGTAGCAGAGATTATGGATAAATACAAGACATTTCTTCCGGAAGGAATGAAACTGCGCAAGCCTGAATTTTATGCTAAAAATCATGAACAGTTTGTTCATACTTACTTGGGTATGATGGAGCATGCGGGAGAAACAATGGCAGAGAAACATAAAAAAGAGAAGAAGTAAACCTTTTCTTTTTTTATAGATATCTTTCAGTATACTCTTTGGCCTTTCGTAAGGTGCCGAGAAGGCCAGTGGCCGAGTTCTGTTTCAGCCAATCTTCGTTTTCTTGAATCTCTTCCTTGATATGGGCCAAAAGGCCGTCTTTAGTGTCGAATAATTTGGAAGAAGCTACTTCTAATAACGCCCGGAAATCTGGTTCATTTTGAATAGGGGAGGGCGCCCTCTTTTCTAACTCTGCTTTAAGATCCATTTTGTTTCAAGCCGAAGGACGATAGACTGACCGGCAGTCCCGACAAATGACTTCAGTCTTGTCTTCCCGGCAGCCGATGTTTTCTGAGCCGCATTCTGGGCAGGCTTTAATGGCCGGACAGAAGGCCTTCTGCTTGGTTTTTTTCACTACTTTTTTGACCATAAGCGAAGGATTCTTTTGATTCTTATAAAGGTTGTGAAGGGATTTAGAGAATTCCCATATGTGCATAGCTCGCTCGTATGCTTCACTCAATGCAACTCGTGATGAAGCACCGTGTAAAGTCTTACGATGAACTTTGCTTACTCACTGGTGGCATTCGCGCTATGCACATACTAATTCCCAAAAGCCTTATAAACGCTAAAAAGATGTCTCAAAGATGAAGAAATTTACTTTAAAGAACGGCATTACAGTCCTTTTTGAACATAAACCCACTGCTTCAGTAGCTATAGAACTGCTGGTGAAAACCGGAAGCAACAATGAAGCAGAATCTTTGAGGGGTGTTTCTCACGTAATTGAGCACATGCTTTTTGAGGGAACAAAGAAACGGAAAAACAGCAGGGAGATTGCCAATTTGATTGAAAAGATTGGGGGAGAACTGAATGCTTATACTTCCAGCGAACGAACTGGCTTTTATATCAAAGTTTTAAACCGCCATTTTGCTTTGGCCGTAGATGTACTGGCGGACATTTTACAAAATCCTTTATTTCGGCCTAAAGATTTAATTAAAGAAAAGAAAATCATTCTCAAGGAGATCGATGTGGTTAATGATGAGCCTCGTTACTATCAATGGATTCTTTTTCAGAAAACGCTTTACGAAAAGCATCCTGCCCGTAATCCGCCATATGGCAGTAAAGAAACTGTTTCCCGTTTAACTCGTAAAGCAGTGTTAAACTATTACCATCAGTATTATCATCCTTCTAACTTAATAATCTCGGTTGTAGGAGAAGTAACTGGAGTAAAAGCTCTTTTAGAGAAGAAGTTTATATTCAAGGGTCATGGTCTGTGTTCTCCGGTTTTTAACGAGGGGCCGAATTGCGGAGCTAAAGAGAAGCATGAAAAAAGAGAAGTGGTGAATAGTTATATTGTCTATGGATTTAAAGCAGTGCCTCGGAATCATCCAGACAGCTATGCATTAGACGTGATCAACAGCATCACCGGCCGCGGCCAGAGCGGGACATTATTTCAGGAAATCCGGGCTAAACAGGGTTTAGCTTACGAAGTAAATACTCAGTATGCAGCAGAGAAGGATTTTGGTTATTTTGCTGTTTATTTGAGTACAGATAAAAAAAATATTTCTAAAATAAAAATTCTTATTCAACAGCAGCTGAAGAAGTTATTGCAAGTGACAGAAACTGAGCTGCAAGAGGCTAAGGATTATCTAGAAGGCAGCTTCTCTTTAGATAATGAAGATACGTTAAAGCAAGCTGATTTACAAGCTTATTGGGAAATGATGGGAAGAGGAGAGCTGGCTGAAGAGTATATAAATAAAATCAAGGCGGTAAGCAGAAAAGATGTGCGGGAAGCAGTGAGGAAATACTTGTCGGCCAATCAGTGTGTGGTGGTCTTGGAAGGTAAATAGTATATTTAATGTTAAAACTAATTTAAAAATGAAAACTACGTTTAAAATTCTCTGGCCGATATATCTCAGTTGGTTTTTCGTAGGGTTCAGTTTTATAACCCCCATCTGGATTCTGTTCTTTCAGTCAAGAGGTTTAACTTTAGCAGATATAGGATTTATTGCTACCGCGGTCTACCTCGGCTCTGTGCTGTTTGAATATCCAACTGGGATTTTTGCAGATAAATATGGGCGAAAATTAAGTTTAATCATCTCATTATTGTTGCTGATTATTGCATTATTATTAAAAGTGACGGCTTACTCAAAGATTCAGTTTTTCATTGCTGCTTTTATGATTGGGGCAGCTTGGGCTTTCTCTTCTGGTGCTCTTCAGGCATTAATTTATGATAAATTGAAAGAGAATAAATTAGAAAAACTTAACAGCAAGATTACGGGATTGATGGATACAATATGTTTCATCGGAGTATTCATCTCTTCTATAACCGGGGCATGGATATTTGCATATAATATTACTTATCCGTATTGGTTATCTATGTTGTTTTGCGGGATGGCAGCGGTATCGCTTTTGTTTTTTAAAGAAGCAAAATATAAAGAAAAAAATGAAAAGATTGACGCATTTAAACAATTTAAATCAGGTTTCAAATTAATTTTTAATAAACCTACTCTTTTTTCTTTGTTATTGATATATTTTACATTATTTTTATTTGAAGAGGCGTGGTACAATTCAAATCAGAAGATACTTGTTGATATCGGTTTGCCAATCGTGTTCTTAGGCGTGTACTCTTCTGCAATAATGCTTTTAAGAATAATCGGAGGAATATACTTACCAAAACTAGTCGAAAAATTTGATTATAAAAAACTGATTGTTATTATAATAATTCTTGAAGCTGTTACCTTTATGATACTTGGCACAAACTTTTTGTATTTTGTGATAGCTTCTGCACTAATTTTGGGATTGTTACATCCCTTTTGGAATTACATAGATGCTCACGTTGTACATAAACATATTCCTTCAAACATCAGAGCAACAGCATTGTCTGCAAGACAAATGATAATAAGCTTACTTTGGATTCCAATTCCGTGGTTGATGGGATATTTAGTAAATACTTTCAACAAACAAACATTATTTTTGGTTTTTGGAGTGGTTATACTCATAAGCGGATTGTTCGTTTATGTGCTGCGAAGAGATAAGTTGTAAGTGGCGACTTCGGTGTAACTGTAATAAGTGCATTACAAAAAGATATATAAAGTTTGATTAGGTTATTCTTTTTATGAACGCAATTAAAGTTTTTAATAAAGTTAGAGATCTACCTTATCATTGTCCGGAATATTTGAAAGATAAAAATTATACCTGCTGGGGCAAACATAGAATTCTTTACGCTGAATTAAAGAAACTAGGATATAAGGTGAGATTTCGCGTTTGTTCATTTAAATGGTCAGAATTGAGACTTCCAAAAGAAGTTTCTCAATTAGCTCCCACAGATTTAGATAAACATCTGTACCTTGAAATTTTTTTAGACAATCGTTGGATAGTTTTAGATTGTTCAGATGATTATAAACTTCCGGGATATAATTTATGGAATGGTAAATCGGATTGTAAAATCGAAGTAAAAGCAATACGTATTTTTTCTCCTGCGGAAAGTATAAAACTTGAACAAGAAATAAGAACAAATTTTGATGTTATCATAAAACAGTATGGGAAGTTATACCGAGCAGTGAACTTATTTCTTTCTAAGATTAGAAAAAAGTAATACTCTTCAATGTTATCCTTACAAAACCTAAATCTATAAAAATCCCGATTTCTGGGCTATATATTATGGATGTAAAAGAGAGGTTGAATTATTTTCTGGCCCAGGGGATTCTCCCTACCCTAGAGATGCTGCAAGGAGAGATACCCGTTGCAGTTGTTCCTGTAGTATCTGATGAAGTTTCAAGCAGTGAGCCGAGCAGTGCATTAAGCGGATTAAACAGTGAAATTTCAGTTATAACATCTCCTAAACCTGTTCCGTCCTTCAGCATCGTCAAATCGTTTTCTTCTACGGCCAAGAAGTATACTCCAGCCGATTTCACCCGCTGTTTTGTAGCCAGGTACTATCAAATGGAGAAATATTTGAAGGGCCGGCCAGAAATGCAAAGCGTTCTTTCTATCAATAAGATTATCGCTAAAAAAGAAAGAGACAAAGTTTCTTTGATCGGGATGGTCTATGAAAAGACAGTTACTAAGACAGGCCATATGATTCTGACTATGGAAGATCCCACCGGCAAAGTAGCAGTGCATATCTCTAAAGATAAACGAGAGCTGATTCAGCAAGCCAAAAATTTAATTCTTGATGATGTGGTGGGGATGACTGGGGTATTCAATCAGAAAGCAATCTATGGCGATAATATTATCTGGCCGGATATTCCATTCAATACTGAGTTAAAAAAAGCAGATGAAGAAGGAAGAGCTATTTTTCTTTCAGATGTGCATATAGGCTCAAAATATTTTCTTTCAGAAGAGTTCAATAAATTTTTATCCTGGCTGCGAGGAGAACTAGGCAATGAAGTGCAAAAAGAGCTGGCGGCACAAATAAAGTATATTTTTATCATAGGAGATCTAGTTGATGGGGTGGGAGTTTATCCAGAACAGGACAAAGAATTAGTGCTGAAAGATATTAACGAACAGTATCGTGAAGCAGCCAGGCTGTTAAGCCTGATTCCTTCGCAGATAAAAATCTTTATCATTCCCGGCAATCATGACTGCGTCCATCTTTTTGAGCCTCAGCCGCCGATATATGAAGATTATGCCAAGCCTTTATACGAGATGCCCAATGTAGTGATGCTGAGCAATCCGGCAGTAGTCAGCGTGGGACAGACAGAGAACTTTTCCGGAATCAATATTTTGCTTTATCATGGGTATTCTTTTGATCACTATGTTTCGGAAGTCGATTCAATCAGGAATAATGGGGGATATTCCCGAATTGATCTGACCATGAAATTTCTCTTGAAAAGAAGGCATCTCGCTCCTACTTTTGCGTCTAATCAATTGTCGCCTGCGTTTAATTTTGACCCGTTGGTTATCGATACTGTGCCAGATATTTTTGCTACAGGGCATATCCATTATTCTTTGGCCGCTAATTTCAAGAACGTCACGCTCATTTCCGGCTCCTGCTGGCAGTCTTCCACCCCTTTCCAAGAAAAGATGGGCCACAAGCCCGAGCCGGCCAGGGTGCCGGTGATTAATTTGAAAACAAGGGAGATTAAGATATTGAAGTTTATTGATTGAGTTTTTTTGCTAAAAAAGTAGCAGAAGATTTATATATCAATTGATATATTAGACTAAAATGGAACAACTTTTAGAAAACCCGTATATTCGATCTCCTACTTTAGATACAGTATTGATGGTGGAGAGAACAATAGAAGCGCATAGCGGAGAATATAACCGAACGGGATTATGGAAAAACTTGCCAAAAAAAGTGATGTGGCAGACGTTTTTAGTAGTTTTAGAATATTTAGAAAGCATCAACAAAATTGCTTTTGATAATGAAGGAAGACTAGCTTACATTTGGAATCCTCGATTAGTTAAACTGCTTCGGCAGAGGAAGGAGATTGTTATATGATTAAAGCGTCTAAGGTGGTATTTATTTCTTCAGAATTAGAAGAAGATTTTAATCTGTTGACTGCAGAAGATCCCATTAAAAAAGGAATGATTCGAGCTATCAACGATTTAAGAGAAAATGCTTTTTCTGGAATTCAAATTCCTAAACGATTGTTTCCTAAAGAATATGTGCAGAAATATGGCATCAACAATCTGTGGAAATATGACCTGCCTCGGGGCTGGAGACTGCTTTATACAGTAACTGCAGATAACGAAGTGGAGTTAATTTCGGCCATTTTGGAATGGTTTGACCATAAGGATTATGAAAGAAAGTTTGGATACTAATGCGAAGAGTTATTCTTATTGATTAACGAGTTATTTGAAAACTCTTCACCTGCTCCAGTAGTTTCTTGGCCGCAGAATTTGTCTCAAAATGCTCTCGCACAGGTTTGATGAGTTCGTTGACATAGTAGGTTACGGCCGTTTTCAAATCCATGGGATGCAAGTCTCCTCTGGCAAAAATCTCTTCCATTTCCGAGTAAGAGGTTATGCTGAGATTGCCACCGTACTTCTCCGGCCGCTGAATCTCCATCTTTTCAAAGCGTTCAAAAAGGATATACCTACAATATTCTAAGATGGGATTATCTTTTACCTGCTTTTCCGGGCAATACGCTTTCTTGATCTTTCGTTTGATATCCTCTTCAGTATCAGTCATGAAAATGGCAGTGTCCGGCTTGGATTTTGACATCTTCATGGCAATGGCCCGTTCGACTGTGTCAGCAGATTCTGCCGGCGGCTCGCTTAAGCCCATGAGCATGTGATGAGAGATAATAACTGGTTTGTAAAAGCCCAGCTTCTCGCCGATTTCCCGACCTAACATATTGACTTTTCTTTGATCCATACCTAACTGGCAGATATCAGCTTTAAGATAAAAGATATCTGCGCACTGCATACAGGGATACATGATCTGGGCAGCAGAAAGAGATTCTGATTCGGAGCGGCCCATAATCTGCGAGCAGCGGACAATGCGCTGGACAGTGTTGGCCCGGGCTACTTGCAATACTAATTTCCAATAATCATCATCTTTAGCTAAATCTGAAGCCCAGACAAATTCTACATTCTCTAAATCCATGCCGGAAGCTTTCCAAACTTCGATGAAATATTTACCGACCACCTTGATTTTTTCTAAATCTCCGCCTAGTTTATTATTAGCCGCAGCATGCCAGTCAGCTACTAGCATCTTAAACTTGCAGCCAGTTTTAGTCATCTTATTGACATTGATGGCTCGAAGAATGGCTTGAGCAATGTGAATTTGTCCGCTAGGTTCAAACCCATCATAAGCAATTGGATTTTTCTTCTTTTGAAGAAGGTCTTTCAAATCTTCTGGAGTAATAATCTCTTCTCCTACTTCCTCAATCAAAGCCAAGCGTTTTTCTATTTCCATAAACGAGGTTTTCTTTGTCCTATTATAAACTTTTTGGCTTTGAAAGCGGAACGTTTTTATATGCTTCTTAATTACTTTGATTATGCAATACTTTGATATTTTAGGAATTATCGGTTTGTTGATTATTAGTATCGGCGTTTTGGTGAGAAAACGGAAGGATGAAGAGTATTACTTTATCACCGGCAGCGTGTTTCTTTTCTTATACAGTTTTTCTCTTAATAATTATATTTTTATGATTCTTCAAATAGTCTTCATGGCAGCATCTGGTTATGAGTTATATAGGTTAAAAAAGAAAAAACCATAAAAAGGAAGGCTGTTTCTTAGAGAAAATGGTAAAAGCAGTTCTATTTGATTTATGGGGGACGTTAGTGGAAACTGGGGTAGAAAGCCCAATCAAGCAGGTTAAGATGGCTTTAAATATTCGCATTCCTTTCCATTTTTATGTCGTCCGCTTGGAAAAGGTGATGATGATGAAGGAATTTTCTTCTTTAAACGAAGCGTTCTCTGCAGTCTGCCAAGAATTCGGCCTGCGCTGTCCGCAATGGAAGATTGAAGAATTAGTGGGTATCTGGAACAAGTCCTGGATGCTGGCTAAGCCTTATGAAGAAGTTTTGGAAGTGCTGAATGGACTGAAAGAGAGAGGAATTCAGGTTTATTTAGTCTCTAATACGGATAATTTTTCGGTAGTTAGGACTTTAGAGAAGTTTGAAATGGAAAAATGTTTTGACAAGTGTTTCTTTTCTTATAAGATGGGCAAAATAAAAAGTGATGACGATTTTTTCCCAACAATTTTAAAAGAATTAGATCTTCAACCAGAGGATTGTTTGATGGTAGGAGACAGCATCCTCAGCGATATGAATGCCCGACATAGCGGAATTAAGTCTATACTTCTGGATAGAAGAAACAGCCGGGAATTCGAGCCCAAAATAGCAAATCTTAAAGAGCTGGAGAAGTTTCTTTAGAAGATGATAGAAAAAATAAATCATTTTTCTTCTAAGACTGGCAAGTTCTATCAGCTTCTGCCTACTAAGACTATCCCTGTGCTGAAAATCAACAGCGTGCCGATGCAAAGGTATGCTACTATTGATCCTTTAACAGATACTCAACTGAAGATCCTGGCCAGCCAGCCCAAAGGAAGAGTATTAGACATCTGTACTGGTTTGGGCTACACGGCAATTGAAGCGGCTAAAAGAAAAGAAGTGACGGAAGTGATTACTCTGGAGCAGGACGAAGAGGTTTTGGAGATGGCCAAACTCAATCCGGCCAGTGAAGAATTATTCCAAAATAAAAAGATAACAATAAAAGTAGGCAATGCGGTTGAGACAATTACTGAACTTTCTTCCGAAAGTTTTGATACAATTATCCATGATCCGCCTACCTTTGTCATGGCCCCCGAGCTTTATCATAAAACTTTTTATCCTCAACTCTTTCGAGTGCTGAAGAGAGGGGGAGTGATTTGGCATTATGCTCCTCGGCCGGGCAAGGCCAAGACTCCGGCCAAAGCCGACAAGTTTGTGGCTAACATTATCCGAAGATTGAAAGAAGCAGGATTTATTCAAGTTTTCTATGAAGAGAAATCCTGCGGGATCTTGGCCAAGAAGAAATAATAACCATTTCTCAGATTAAATAAGATTTATAAAGATGATTAGGTTCTCTTTAATATGGAAGGATGGTACGAAGTAGAGCTTAAAGCCAGGGTGAAAGATTCTGATGCTTTCAGGCAGAAAATAAAGAAAATTGCTAAATTTGTGAAGAAAGTAAAAAAGATCGATGATTATTACACCTTAGAAAAAAAAGGTTATCCCACTAAAAGTCTAAGGATAAGAAATCAAGGCAGTTTTCATCTGGTCAATTTCAAAAAAAGAGTTTCTTATGTTCAGGGGATTTATACAAAAAAAGAGACCGAGTTTAATCTTCAGGATATCAAGGGTTTTCTTGCAGTTTTAAAAGAATTCGGCTTTAGATTGTGGATTACCAAACATAAAGAGAGTGAAGTTTACAAGTATAAATCGGCCAGCATAGAACTTAATCATCTTCGAGGATTGGGCTGGTTTGTGGAAGTAGAGATTTTAACAGTCGATAATGTGTCTGAAGCAAGAAAAACAATTTTAGCTATATTTAAACTGTTGGGAATTAATAAGAAGGATATAGAAAAGAAAGGTTATACCAAGCTTTTATGGGAAAAGCAGAATAAGAAGTAATTATTTTTTTTAACGCTGAATCTTTAACATAATTTTAATCTGTCGCCTACGCTAAGGATGTGGACGCTCTCTTTATGATAACCCATCTCTAAACAAAGCTCTCGCATCTTTTTGGAACTCTCCGGCAAACAGTGAGACGGAAGGATGCATTTGGGCTTGAGCATATGAATCAATTCCCGGTGATCTTCTTTAGCTCCATGGCCGGAGACGTGAATATCTCGATAGATGCGGATATGCTTGTTCATCAAGGCATTTTCAATAATTTGGCGGTTCTTAATATTTTGAGGAGAAGGAATAACTCTGCAGGCAAAGACCAGGTTATCATGCGGCCCGATTTCAAAGTTGAACTGGCCCTGAGCCAATCTTGAAAGAACAGCATTAGGCTCCCCTTGATGGCCGGTCATGACCACCATATACTTTTCTTTGCCGTCTTTAGCAATCTTCTGAAACATTTTGTGCATCTTTTCCCGTTCTTTTACCAACAGAATGTCGCTGGGCAGTTCGATTAAATCTACCCGATTGGCAGCTAGGACGTATCTGGACAATGAACGGCCCATGAAAACGATTCTTCGCTTAAGCATTCGGCCCATTTCAATGATGGCTTTTAAACGGGCAATATGGGAAGAAAACGTAGTGATAATAATCACTCCCTTACTCATATCAGAGCCCATTAAAACATCTCTGAGCATCTGTTTAGCAGTTGATTCAGACGGAGTTTTCATAGGAGTACCGGCGTAAAGAGAATCTAAAATCAATGCATTGATTCCTTCTTTGCCTAATTCTTCCAGGCGGGCATAATTTGTTTTTTGGCCCATTGTGGGAAACGCATCAAGCTTGAAATCATTGGCATACATAATCGTGCCATGAGAAGTATGTATAGCCACTAAATATGGCTGAGGAATAGAATGGGTGATATAAACAAATTCTGCAGTAATCTTATCGGAAATCTTAAATGAAGAATTTAAGTTTACAGCCTTTAAAGGATTAGGCAAGCGTAATCTTTCATCGTGAAGCATGGTTTTGATGATTTCTAATGTATACGGAGAACTGATGATGGGAGCATCAGGAAACTGTTTGGCTAGAAAAGGGACTGCTCCGCAATGATCCAGATGGCCGTGGCCGATGATGATAGCTTTTACTTTATCTTTCCAGTCTTTAATCAGATTAAGATCGGGAATGGCCTGGGCTTTGGCTAAATCCTTTGATTGGATGCCTTGAGCATCTTCTCCTTCAGTTACTTTGATATAATTTTCTAGGTGGATGCCTAGATCAATGATAACTACTTCTTCGTCTACTTTGATGGCCGTACAGTTTTTGCCGACCTCATTATAGCCGCCAACAGCACAAATTTCTAAACCCATATTGGAAAGAATATTCTTCTTATTTATTAAGGTATTCAAAGAAATTCTTTTATCTTATACCAGATTAATGTCTTTAGAATCCATAACATTCTCTCCATTTTCCTCTTTAAAGATGATGGTAGCCCTTAAACATTTTCCTTCTAAGACTAACGGCAGCCAGTATTTATCGTCATCCCACATTTGAGCGTAGGGAATTTCGTTTTTATTAAACCATTGAAACGTCATTTCCTCTGTTTCTTGAGGCTCTCCAGAAAATGTGGAAATAGTATACACATGCACGGTTTGGTTCCATTCTGGTTTATACGGAAAGTAAAAATCGATTTCCGCAACTTTATTTAAGTGTTCTAATTTTGAATAAAGCCCAGATTCTTCTTGAAATTCTCTTAAAGTCGCTTCTTCAATTGTTTCTCCAAGTTTTACTTTTCCTCCGAAACTGTTGTACTTTCCAACTCCAAACCCTCTTTTTTTCATTCCTAGAAGAATCTGAGTTCCGTTAAGGGGGATACAAAGTGTAGCTTGAAGTGTTGGTCTTTCCATCTTTTGTTTTAGGAACTTGATGTGGGAGGCAGGTATCGCCACTGCGGTGTCGGAACCTGCCCCACATCTCGATGTGTTTTTTATTTGGCGTTACTCGCCGCGTTTGTTATTCTTATTGATGTGGGAGGCAGGGTTTGAACCTGCGTAGGCACCCCGCCAATTTTTTCCCTTCGGAAAAATTGAGTAAAAAGTAACCATGTGAGGCATTCGCTTTGCTCAGCCTCACGAAAAATGACGTTGAGATGATGTGAATATGATGTGGGAGGCAGGTATCCTCATTTCATTCGGGAACCTGCTCCACATCTCGCTTATTTTTTCTTTTGAGCTTTACGCTCCAGTATGTTTCTCTTATTGATGTGGGAGGCAGGGTTTGAACCTGCGTAGGGCCATTAGGTGTCTTTTGTCATCAGCTTGCGCTTCCACGCTCAAGACAACTTGAGCCTAACCCGTTTGGCCACTCCGGCACTCCCACATAGTTCTTAATAATTAGAAATCTGATTTATGAATCTTTGCGTTGATTAGTTGAATTTTTAGGCAAAGATTTATATTAGAAATGCGTCAATATATTGCACCAATCAACGCATTTCTCTATAAAAGATTTTGTTAAATTTTAACCGATTTAATCTCTTTGAAGCCAGTGTACGGCCACAGCACTTTAGGTATCTTGATAGAGCCGTCTTTTTGATAGTTGTTTTCTAAGAAGGCGATTAGGGCGCGGGGAGAGGCCAAAACAGTATTATTTAAAGTATGGGCAAAATACTTTCCAGTTTTTCCGTCAATCTTGATATTCAATCTTCTGGCCTGGCCTTCTTCCATATTAGTCAAAGAACCCGCTTCCCAGTATTTTTTCTGTCGAGGGCTCCAAGCTTCAATGTCGCAGGATTTGGCCTTTAAATCGGCTAAATCACCAGAGCAGCATTCTAATACTCGGATTGGAATTTCTAACGCGCGAAAAACATCGATGGTGAACTGCATCATCTTGTCGTACCATTTGTACGAATCTTTTGGTTCACAAATCACGATCATCTCTTGTTTTTCAAACTGATGCAGGCGATAAAATCCTTTTTCTTCTAAGCCGTGAGAGCCGACTTCTTTCCTGAAACAGGGAGAATAACTTGTCATGGCAATGGGCAGCTCATTTTCATCAAGAGTTTTGTCCATGAAGCGGCCGATCATGGAATGCTCAGATGTGCCGATAAGGTAAAGGTCTTCGCCTTCCACCTTGTACATCATGTTTTCTACTTCCTTGAAACTCATCACTCCTTCGACTACTTTTCTTCGGATCATAAATGGGGGGATGACAAATTCAAAGCCTTGCTTGACCATATAATCTCGGGCAAATGCCAACATAGCTACATGAACCAGGGCAATCTTGCCTCGAAGGAAATAAAATCCATTGCCGGAAATATCTCTCGCAGAGTCAAAATCTACGCCTTTCATTTTCTCGACTATTTCGGCATGATGAGGAATAGGAAAAGAAGGAACTCTTGGCTCACCGACTTTTTTTAGCTCAACGTTCTCTTCAGAGTTTCTTCCTACAGGAACAGAAGAATGAATGATATTTGGGATAGAGTACATAATCTGTTTAATCTCTTCTTCCATCCCAGTGGTTTGGCTCTCGATTTCCGCAATCTGTTCTGGAATTCGTTTGGCTTTTTTCAGCAGCTCTTGGGCTTTCTTTTCGTCTTTAGCCTTTTTGGCTTGATTGATATCCTCTGAGATTTTGTTTCTTTCTGCTCTTAGAGAATCGGCTTCAGTCTTAAGTTCGCGCCATTTTACATCCAGCTTTCGGACTTTGTCTACTAACGGCAGTTTCTCCTGCTGGAATTTTTTTTCGATATTCTTTTTTACCAGCTCTGGATGCTCGCGGATGAGTTTGATATCGATCATAAAACAACAAAACCAGTTCATTTATTTAAACGTTTCCATGTTTCGCTTCGGCCAAAACGCTTATAAATAGACTATAGAAATAAGAATAAGCTTCTAAAGTCTAAAATTAAACTGGGTGAAACAAAATGAATACTGGAACACGAAGAAATATGCAAGGAATAAGAAGATCAGAGCTGCCCTCTGCTCCTAAAGAGGAACGTTTGGTTGATATCTTAGATGAGTGTGAAGAACGAGGAGAAACACCCTCCATTGAATTATTGCATCAAGTTGGTTTAGGAAATGCAGATTGTCAAGTTCTCTCAAGATTGGAACGAAGTAAAGATTCTATAGTGACTGAAGCAGTAGATGATTTTTGCACCCGTCTGCAGGCAATAGCTTCCCCTAATTATCGAAGCAATACGGATTTTTATAACTTGCTTTCTAGAATGATGGAAAGAGAATTAGCCTTAAGGAAGAAAGAAATTCCTCATTGGAATGTCGCAGTGGCGGTTTTTCCTTGGAGCGCGCTTAAATTCTCTTCGAGAACGGCTTGTAAAAAGGTGTATTCTGGAATCTATGTTGAGTTAGATTCACAGGAAGAATTGAAACGAGAGATAGGAGAAGATGACGTACAAAGAGATCGGTATCTTCAGAAAGTCTTGGGAACATATATCTCAGAAAGAAGAACGGCCTTGGATTTTGCGTCTACTCCTTTAAATAAGTTTTCTTCAACTGTGCAGGGAAAAGTGAAAGAAGCGATTTTTCCTACATCTGAAGAATTGAAAGGAACTAAGGAATACACACAACTAAGTTATGATGTGGCAAGTCTCTTGTCCGAATAGAATCCTTTTTATAGGATTCTCTTTTTTCTTTTTCTTATGAACTTTGTAATAGAGCATCTGGAAGAGAAACTTTATCCTTGGTGTCTGCTGGAGTATAAACACATTTCTCAAATCGTGGGCCGAAAGAATTTGATATTTACTTGTATCAAATCGGCTCATAAGGTCAAACTAAAATCTTTTGGGAGAGTGGAATGCCGAAGTGTTTTAGACTTAAATTTAAAACCAGTCTGTTTTCTTGATCCTTCTTCTAAAAAAGAATTGAGTCCGGAAGATAAAAACAAATTTGATTACTTGGTTTTCGGCGGGATATTAGGAGATTATCCTCCTCGGCAGAGAACTGCAGAATGGCTGACTGGGCAGAAAGTGGAAACAAGAAACCTTGGTACAAAGCAGATGGCTACGGATACAGCGGTTTATGTGGCTAAGCGGATTATTGAAGGGAAACGATTGAATGAGCTGAAGTTTTTAGATACACTTCATCTGGCTACGGGCAAAGGAGAAGAAGTGATTTTGCCATATCGTTATGTGCTGGAAAAAGGGAAGCCGGTGCTGGCCAAGGGATTTCTGCAGTTTGTCAAGAAGAACGGATTTTGAACTTCGGCATATTTGTATGTGCATAGCTCGCTCGTATGCTTCATTTATTGTAAATAGTAATGAAGCATCGTGTGCCGTCTAACGAGGAACTTTGCTTGCTCGCTGGCGAGATTCGCGCTATGCCCCCCGTATATTCCATAGCTTTATATACTGGAAGAGATTACTTTATTAATTAACAAATGAGGTATCGGAACTAACGTTCCGGAACCGACAAGCGGTATCGGAACTAATATGTCGGAGATTAAACGTTTCCGAGACCACAAAAATCAATGATTTTTGATGTTCCGGAACCTCTTCGTAAACTCAGAGGTGAATAAATATGGCAAAAGAAAAAGTAGTAAAAAGTAAAGATGTTTGCGGGAGTAATGGTACCTGCCACCGCTGCTGGGGCGGAATGCTTTTGGTGTTAGGTGTGTTGATTGTTTTAAATGATTTGTGGGCAATGCTCAGTTGGGGTATGTTTATCGGCGTAATCGTTGCCTTGAAAGGCTTGATTAAATTGTTAATGCCCTCCTGCACACATTGCAAGTAAATTTATTTTTTTTACTTTTTTTCTTAGTTTAAGAATACATGACTGATTTTTGATAGCGACTTATTAAAAAAGAAGTTTTTATTTTCCTAACTGTTTTTCAATCTCAGCCAGCTCTTTCTCTAACTGGTCCAAGTCGTCTTGGTGAGTTTGAGGTGGAGGAGGAGCGCGGGGAGCAGATGCTTTAACTGACTGTGTTATGGGAGGAATAACTGTCTGTTTGAAAGCTTTATGACCGCAGAGAGAAGTGAGTCTGCTTTTAGGGAAAAGCCGTTTCAATTTGGCAGTAAGTGTGGTAATTTCTCCTAATTTTCTGCGAGTGGCTTCAATGGCGGCTGTTTTTTCTTCTCTGATGACCTTGAATTTTTCATACGCTTGAAGAAAGTGAATAAGATCTTTGGAACAATCAAGCATCTCTGTCCTAAGGACATCATCTAACGGAATGCCCACATAGACGGCTTCTTTCGCTTCCTTTTTTATTTTAATATGTTTGTTTTTCATCTTCACATTTCTTCAGGTTCGTTAAGATGCTGGCTGATAACTTCTATTTTCTTTTCGATCTCTTCAAGGCTCTGGCCCCAATTGGCTAATTCAGTATCTTCATCGTTCTTTAAGCTGTGGATTTTATCGATGTTCTGCTTGGCATCTCCAATCTTATCTCTTAAAGTAGAGATTAAGGTCAAAACTTCATGATAATCTTCTATTTTTACAAACAAAGGCATTCTTTCCATTTTATGTACCTCACCTGCTTTTTTGATTATGGTTATTTATCTTTTTTTGAAAATGAGATGTTCTAAATGAGCCATCTGATTGTGAACATATTCAATATCTTGATGTATTCTTTGAAAGCCGTGGCTTTTTTGGTTCTTAGTGGATTCTAACCCATTGGTAATCTCATGCAGTTTTTGATTGGTAGCATCAAGGACAGAAAGTTCATCAAGAACCTCTTTATATTTAGACGTCTTGATAAAGGTGGAATGAACAACAGGAGCAATAGTTTCTCTACGGACTGAAAGAGTAGGTAATGGAGAGAAAACTGGTTTGGGAGCAGGGAATTCCATCGGGGGGGGTAAGGGTTTCTCTATCTTTACTCTTCTTTCCTGCGGTTCTCGAGAAGGAGTGGGAAAACGCAGCATCCTGTCGTCAGCAGGCGGCCGGGGAATCTCCAGCTCTTTCTTCCTTCTGGAAAATATATTAAACAGACCCATACGTCTTTATAAATTCGAGGTTATTAAAAACTTTGTTGAGCATTTTTAGATAGTAAAACGAGGAAACGATGGAGAAATTAGGGGCGGGTGTTCTATTCTTAGTAATTTTGCTTCCGTTTATTTCTGCGGAGCTGGTTATTAATGAGATTATGATGAATCCGTCTGAAAGTGAAGATTATAACGAATGGTTGGAAGTGTTTAATAACGGAACTGAAGAGATTGATTTAAGCAAATGGAGCCTTTGCGGGAGCAAACTTTCGTCTGGGTATGTGGAGAAAAGCAGCGGGGAGACGAAGAAAACTGACGAGGAGATTTTGATTGGAGGAAGTTATGCTTTGATTACAGACGGAGGCTCAGGAACAGAGGTCTATAGCAACTTTAATGTTTCTGAGGATAGTCTGGCCTTTCATACTGCAACCGGTTCTTTATGCGGGGGGTTGAGCAATACCGGCGAGGAGATTGGTTTAGCCGGGGAAGGAAAAGAGATTAAGCTGAGTTATGATGGTACGCTGGCTGAAGAAGGGTATAGTTTGGAACGGATTGAGAACGGATCGTTTAAGGAAAGCATTTATCTTAAGGGTACGCCCGGGGGGAAGAATAGCCAGAGCATGTATGCTGAAATATTGGCTTTAAAGATATGGGAAGCACTGCCGGATCCGTGGGGTGAAGATGGAGACGATAAACCGTTTGGCGAGTGGGTGGAGATTTATAATCCTTCTAATTATCATCTGAATCTGAAAGGGATGACTGTAGAAGATAATGGCGGGAAGGTTTATATCACGGATGGAAATACAATTGGGGGGACAGTGATAAGCCCGCATGGATTTTTAGTAGTTTACCGCAATGGCGATACCGATTTTTCCTTAAACAATGATGCTTATGAAGAAGTGAGTCTGTTCATGGGAGAGCAGATAGTAGATACTTTCACCTATTCCGGCAGTATGGAGGGAATGAGCTGGGCAAAATCTGGTGGGGGGTGGTATAAGACGGTGCCTACTCCTGGCGAAGAGAATAAAGTGATATCTGGTTGTGACTGGGAGTTGAAGATTTCGCCGGAGAGTTTTATCTTCAACAGCGGGAAGGAAGTGAGTTTTAATCTTTCGATGAAACGTATTTTTGGAGAAGCGGCAGAAGCGACTGTAGTGGGGCAGTTGGCGGATATCAACGGCAAGGTAGAAGAGGTTTATATTCCGTGGACTAAACAAAAAGTGGTTTCTAAGCAGATGAAAAAGTATTCTCCTAACTTGAATAACGGAATATATCTGGCTGATTTTAAAATTATCAATCTTAGTTGTGAAGATAAAGACTTGAGCAATAATGAAGATAAGAAAATCTTGGCAGTTAATCCGTATTATACTAAGAATGAATCTATTCTTAAGATATTAGATTTTGAGCAGGATATGTCCTGGGGCGGAACAGGAGAAGCGAAAGTCCGTGTTTATGTCGGTCAGGAGACTAAGGAAAAACTGAAGCTGTATGTGGAAGATAAAAGTGGAACCCTTTTGAGTGAAGTGACGGAGTTTAATCTGGCTGATGATTATCATAATTATACTTTAACTTTGCCATATTTTTTAGAGAGAAAATGCGGAAATATGATTGATGGTTGGCTGATAGTGGAAGGATTAGGAAAGAAAGCGGAAGAATCAGTGACCATCAAAAAAAATGAAAAGTTATGTGCTTCTGTTTCTGGGACAGCGGCAGTTTCATCTATACCTTTAGAAGAGAAATCATTTGCTATTGTTTCTTATCCGCAAATTGTTGTTGGAGGAGAGGAGTTTAAAATGACCTTGAAAGTGCGGAATGAGAACAAAGAGAATGTAGCTAGTGTTTGGACGTATCTGTACAAAGGAGCAAAAAGCTATTCTGGCGAGAGGGAAGCAAATAAAGAACGGATTACTTTGAAAGCAGGGGAAGTGAAAGAAGTGAATTTTCAGATTAAACCATTAGAGATGACAGAAGGAATTTATTATATCAAGGCGAAAATGCTCAAAGATGGAAGAAAGACAGAGCAGGAAGATACGGTGGCAGTGAAAGTAGTTGTGAATAATGCTTCTTTGGCGGTTTGTAGTTTAAACGGGGAGATTTTAGCCGGGAAAGATATTGCTGTAAATGGGGGGATTACCAGAGACAAGAAACTGGCAGTGATGCAGACAATTGACACGCCGGGAATTGTTCTGTACGAATCCAGCACAGAAAAATCACGGCAGTTGGTGCCGTACTTGATAATCGGATTCTTGATAGTTTTGTGTATTGGATTGATTTGGAAGAGGATATGAGTGACAAAGAAAGAAAATTTCGATTAACTTATGGACCCCTGTTATACGAGGTCGACCGAAGGGAGAAGCGCAGCGCCCCCGAGCACCGCAGACCGCAGTCGAGGAGCGGAGGCGTATGACGCA
>JAGVYL010000027.1:25296-35352 GCA_018303285.1 Candidatus Woesearchaeota archaeon
TTAACAACGGTTGATGCATAAAGTGCAACACGTTACGGAAAAGGAACTTGATCTGCTTAGGTATTTCTATGAGCATCGGAAAGGTCATGTCCGGCAGGTTAAGAAGGCGGTTAAATTGTCGGAGCACACGCTGTTAAAGTATCTTAATTCTTTGGAAAAGAGAAAGATGTTAAGTTCTCGGAGTGAGGGGAATTTAAAGATTTATGAGGTTAGATTAGAAAGCGCTCTCGTGAAAGTATTTTTTTCATATTTTGATTTAGAGAGGTTAGAACTACTAGAATACAAACGGGGGAAAGCGGTAAAAATGTTTATAGAGGGAGTTAAAAATTTCAAAATTCCCTATTTTGTTCTCTTGTTCGGATCAACTGCTAAGGAAAATTATACTGCTAAAAGTGATATTGATATAATTATTGTTTTTGATGTTTTTGAAAAATATTTGAATGTGAAAACAGATTTAATAAAAAAGAACATCTTGGCGGAAATAGGACTAAAAGTCAATTATATTGTTATGAAATTAGATGAATTTTTAAAAGAGAAGGAAAATAAACAGAATTACGCTTTGCAGGATGCTATAACCTCGGGCTATCCTGTTTTTGGCAATCAACTTTATTATGAGGTGATTTTCAAATAAAAAAACAAAAGTGGGAAATTTGGGTACAGAATAGGAACGCTCTCGAAAAAGAGTTTAAGAATTACTTGAAAAGGAAGACCATCAGAGAAGGAGCTACTAAAATCGAGATTGAAGGTCACCTGAATAAAGCAAAGAGAAATTTACGCTTTTCCAGAAGTGTTCTTGATGATCTGAAAGATTTTTACGAGTGGTCAATTGTAGGGTATTACTATGCCGTTTATCAGGCAGGCTTGGCATTATGTGCTTTGAAAGGCTACAAAACAAAGAGCCATATTGCTACCATTTCCATTTTGATTAAGTTCTTTTATCCACAACATCTTTCGGAAGAGGATTTGAAAACTGTGGCAAAAACAATAATGGCTGAGGAAGATATTCGGGAATTTGTAGAATTAAAGAATTATCGGGAAGATGCTACTTACTCAATTTCTGTGGAATATGAACGTGGTTTAGCTGAAAATCTGGGAGAGAAAGCAATTGAGTTTGTGAATAAAGTGGAAAGGATAATTAGAGAAAAATAATTTTATTGTAAATCAACATTATGTGCTGCAATAAAGTGCGGAGCTTTATAATGTTGGAATACCGCTCGGTAATCTTGTTTTGCTAGATGTTCTATAATGAACAAAAATTCATCAGCAAAGATTCTATGGGAATCCCCAAAATAAGTGTCTTGCAGTAGTTCTTGTACCGTACTATCTCCTACTTTTTTTTGAGCATTGCGAGCATAAACTTCTTTCATTACTCGGTATTCTTCTGGAGGAATACTTTTTTCTGAATCTCGATTGTATGGATGAAGCGTTACTGCTGTATGAATAACCATTTCTCCTACTTTTCTACCACGACCTAAGAATGAAACAGTTTCATCATCTTGTCTTATCTCTAAAGTCCGGGGTTGATCCATAAACAGAATTTGAGCATAGGTCAATCCCTCAGTTAATAAATATGTTCTGCGTGAAAGTGTTACAGGTTCTCTGGTCCAGGCAGTTCCCCATTGTTCTGTTCTTTGTGTAGATGATTCATTTGGTTTTGGAACAAACTTCATTTGTAAAAGCATTTTTTCGAGTTCACTTGGCGAAGCAGAAAGAACAATTAACTCATTGTCGCCAGGAGCATCAATGCCAGTTCTATTAGCTAGCATTAGTAAGGGGTCTTCTTCATATACTGTTGTTTTGAGCCAAGCAGCATACTGTTCAAAAGTTTTAGGTTGAGACATAATCTTGTATAATACTGGAGCTTTCTTTTTAAATCTTTCGTCTTTCTATAATAGTAACCGATAGGTCGTCAAAGCGCCCAATTTTTCAGTATCAGTTTTCATCATAGTTTCATGTCGGTGCCGAGTAATATGTTGTACAACGTATGGAAATTCCTGTTATACGAGGTGAGTGGAGCAAACGAGAGTAAAATAAATTATCAGAATACTCGTTTGCGGAACGAAAGTGCAACGCCCCCGAGCACCGCAGACCGCAGTCGAGGAGCGGAGGCGTATGACGCAGGGTGCCTAAAAACGTCTACTAGGGGGCTGGACTTAACTCCTAGAGTCTTTCCATAGAATATCAAAGAACTGCTGGTACGACTTTGCCACTTCTTTGCTCCTGATTAATGTAACGACTGGTTGCTCTGACCAGACAATAATAGCCACTTTATCCCCGAAAACCCATGTAGTAGCTGGTGTGTCCTGAATTGTAGAATTAAATTTCATTTGTAGAAGAGGAAATTTAGCTTTTGATTTTGTTTTTCTAATCTTTTCATTATAGACTATCTTGACGGGTATTTTTAACTTCCCCCTCCTCATATGCCATTGCTCTGCATAATGTGTAAATAACTTTACAAATTTTCCCTCAGCTCCAAAAGCCAACATTTCTTTTTTCGTTTTAAGGACTTCCTCTGCCACAGATTTTAGTCCTCTTCTTCCAGAATAAATTGTTGCTTCTTGAGGTTCTTTACTGAGTTTTCTTCTTTTCTCTAAATCCGGCAGAATATCCTCCACTAATTTCTTTTTACTTTGAATATCTTCTTCTTTTTCTTCAAGATATTTTATTATTCTTTGTGGAGGAGCTGCTTCAAAGTATTTTCTATTAGCTTTAATCACAAAACTAACAAGCCCTCTTTCAATCAGACGATTTAGGGTATCATAAACATTAGTCCTGTTTACGCCAGATTTCTTAGTTATTTCACCAGCAAGAGCAGATCCCAAATTTAACAGAGTGTAATAGACTTTAACTTCATTTCCAGATAATCCTGCACTTTCTAGTACTGCTTGGGCTTCCATAATGACTAAAGATAGCTTGTTCTATTTAAATTTTGCTATTGTTGTTATATGCTATTACAACAAATATTTATAATCTCTCAAAGCAAAATATAAGTTAAAATGATGGAACTATATGATCTGGGAAGAACAACCCACAAGGCTGTGAAAGGAATGTACGAATTCATTATCAGTAATATTGATAAATATGTAAGCGATAAAGGTTTAGCAGAAAAGTTAAAAGAAGAAGCCAAAAATAGAGAAGTTAAAGGACATAGTATACCCCAAGAATATTTCTCAGCTATGTGTGGTGTTTGGACTATGGCGTATAGAACAGGAGATTTTCCAATAGATTTAGAAACAACAATATTTCCGGATACTATCCCAAGATTTAAAAGAGTTAAAGCAAATGGAAGAAGAATTGGAATATTAACATCAGCTTCAAGAGATTTCACAGATATTCTCTATGGTTTGCCAACTGGAGAAAATCAAAGGCTTTCTGATCTTGTAGATGAATACTTTCTTGGACAAGACATAGGAGATAAGGATTTTCCAGAAACATTTGCAGGATTATGGGAAAGAACAAAAGGAGGGATTTATGCTGTTTTTGATGATAAATTATCTGTTTGTAGGGCTGCTCGTGAAGGATTAAATCAAGCGGGTGGAAAATCAAAGATTTATTTAGTGGATAGGAAATGGCAATATACAGAGGAAGTTCTGGAAGAATTGGCAGAAAAGGGAATTATTAGAGTTAGAAATTTTGGTGAGGTTCAAGATTAAAATGCAATGGGAAAAATTAGTGGAGAGGGAAGGAGATTTTCTTAAGAATCACTTACTTTATGAAAATTTTGAAGCTAATTTTCCTAAAATATTCCAAACGAACCATGCTAATTTTTTGACTATGCGAAAAGGGAATACCTTTACTCATTATTGGGATAACGATGATAAACGGACTCTTTCTGGATTTATTAAAGAAAAATTAGATAAGAATCCAGATTTTATGAAAAATAATGTTGAAATTGGTAAAAAACATTTTAGGAATCTAATTGCATTTTGTGAAGGATTAGGTGATTTACAAAATAAGAGTAATGAAGAATTAGGAAAATTAGCACAGGAATATTTTAGGTTGTATAAAGAACCATACCCGCATTTTAATTTAACTGTGTTCTCGGACGAATTAGAAAAAGATGGCAATACCGAAATAATCAATTTAATGGCTGACTGGAGATTGTTTGCTCGAGATAACTTCAATAAAACTCACAAATTAGTGAATCCATTACTTGAAGAAATAGCAAAACGATTAAGTTTGAGTGTCGATGAAGTTAAATTTCTAAAGCCACAAGAAATAGTAGATTATTTGTCTATAAAGGCAAAAATCAGAAATCGCCATAATTGTTATTTTATGTTTAATGAGGGAAAATTTGAGTTAAAAGAGAATAAATCTTATGTTGTTGAAGAATCTTTCTCTAATGAAGTTAAAGGAAGTGGGACATTTTCTGCTAAGTATTCGGGGAGAGCAAGGGTAATTAAGAAGAATGAAGATTTAAATGATGTTGAGGAGGGGGAAGTTTTAGTTTTGAGAATGACAACACCAGATTTAATGTTAGAGGGGATAAAGAAAGCAGGAGCAATAATTACAGATGAAGGGGGGATTACATGTCATGCAGCAGTTCTGAGTAGAGAGTTTAATATTCCAGCATTGATGGGAACAACAAATGCAACAAGAATATTCAAGACAGGAGATTATGTTACTGTTGATACGGAATTAGGTACAGCTCATCGAGTCCAGCCCCCTAATAAAAGTTAAACATAGATTATTTCTACATCAAAGGCACCCGAGTAATATGTCGTATAACGTATGCGCTGTTAAATACCCCGACTGAAGCAAGTGAGTGTAACATTAATTATCAAATTTCTCACTTGCGTAAGGAGAGCGCAGCGTGGTCAAGGTTTAAATTCCCGCAGGAATATTAAACCGCAGAAGTCTTTTGTTACCGTAAATATATGCTTTTTTTTAATGAACCATTTAATCAATTCCTGCATAGCAGACTAAAATTTCGTAGTAAGGGGGGAATCGGGAGTCGTTAGTCTTTAGTAGGAAAAAGCCACTACCCACTGGACAAGTGCGGACAAGCTTTATATAGCACTTTATCTATTCATACTTAAAATGAGGGCGATTGATCTTTTTGCAGGAGTAGGTGGTGTCAGATTAGGTTTTGAAAGAGCTGGTTTTACTACTGTTTTTGCCAATGACTTTGAGCCTGCCTGCAAAGAAACTTATGATTTGAATTCTACTGAAGCACGTTTAACAGTAATGGACATCAATAAATTGAGAATTAGTGATCTTCCAAAATTTGATTTACTGCTTGGAGGATTTCCATGCCAAGCATTTAGCATAGCAGGTTATAGAAAAGGCTTTAATGATGATAAGGGGAGAGGCGGTTTATTCTTTAGAGTGGCTGAGATTATTGCAGAAAGAAAACCAAAAGTAGTTTTCTTAGAGAATGTTAAAAATTTAAAGACTCATGATAACGGAAAAACATTCAGCGTAATAAAGAAAACTCTTGAAGATTTAGGATATTATGTAAAATCTGAAATTCTTAATAGTATGACTCACGGTAATATTCCACAAAATAGAGAACGTATTTTTATTGTAGGTTTTTTAGATAAAAAAAGTTTTGATAAATTTAAATTTCCTACTGAAGTGGACTTAACAACTAATTTCAGAGAATTATTAGATACTTCAGTAGATGGGAAGTATTATTACAATGGAAAGACCATGTATAATAAATTAAAATTTGAGATTAAAAGCAAGGACAAAGTGTATCAATGGAGAAGGAGATATGTAAGGGAAAACAAGAGTGGCGTTGTTCCTACTCTAACCGCAAATATGGGTACTGGAGGGCATAATGTTCCAATTATTCTTGACAATAAAGGGATCAGAAAATTAACTCCCAGAGAATGTTTTTCCTTACAAGGCTTCCCTAAAACTTTTAAGCTGCCAGAAATAACTGATTCTAAATTATATCAACAGGCAGGAAATAGTGTCACTGTAACAGTGATTGAAAGAATTGCTAATGAAATAAAGAAGGTCTTGTAAACATGAAGCAGGAATCTTCTTTGAAGTATTATCAAAAGATGCTTAAAATTATAGGATCTTTAACTGGCTTATTCTCAGAAAGTGATATTCCCTATCTGAATTATAGAGTGACTGAAAATTTATTCTGTAAAGCATTCTCTGCTAAAAATTTATCGCGATCTGACGTTTCTGTTGATGCTTGTATGGGCAAAGTAGGAATAGGAATTAAAACATTTCTCAATGGTAATGGAAAAACTTTGCAAAAAGTTGCTGAATTCAATAAACAAAACATTCATTTTCGCGGTCTAAAAGGAAAAGAAATTGTAGCAGCTGTTTCTCATCTTAGAAATGAAAGAATTGATGCAACTAAAAGAATCTATGGATTAGATGCAATGAAATACCATTGTATTGTTAGAGAAAAAGAAAAAATAATGGTGTATGAAACTGATTTTGAAACAATCGATATTAATAAAATTCATTCAATAAAAGAGAACAAAAATACAATTCAGTTTTTTGATTCTAAAAATGAATATTTATTCAACATTACTAAAAGTACTTTGTATAAGAAATTTATCACAAAAGACGTACTCTTCGAAGTAAATGTTAAAATAATTGATGATCCATTTGAGGTTTTGGAGAAAAAATTCATAGATGTAAAAAAAGTGTATTATACCCAAAATATTAAAGAGAAACCATTTGTCATTTTACCTCTATTTTCTATTAGTGCTGACGAAAAATCAGTATTTAGTAAGAGCGGTCTAAATCAATGGAATGCCGAAGGAAGAAAAAGAGATCAAAATGAGATTTATATTCCTATCCCCGCGTGGATTCACAAGAGATTTCCGGGGTTTTTCCTGCCAAGAGATCAAAACTTTAACTTAATTCTTCCTGATGGTCGTATGTTAGAGGCAAAAGTTTGTCAAGATGGTTCAAAAGCACTAATGAGCAAGCATAATGCTGATCTTGGGAAGTGGTTGTTAAGAGATGTTCTAAATTTAAAAGAGGGGCAGTTATTAACATACAAAAAGTTACAAGAAATAGGGTTAGATTCGGTAATTATTGAAAGAATTGATTCTAGAACTTATGCCATTGATTTTAGATCATCCGGAACATATGAACAGTTTATGGAAGAAAACGAATAATTTTATTGACTACTTTTTTTAAATCTTTTTTAACTTCATGTTCCCATATTTTTCTCACCACAAATCCCTGTTTTTTGAGGAGTTGTACATTTTTCCTATCTCTTTTGACATTTCTTTCAATTTTTGGTAGCCAATACTCTTTATTACTTTTTGGCTCCATGTAGCATTTAGGACACCTATGCCAAAAACAGCCATGCAGAAAAACTACTATATTCGTCTCTTTTAGCAGTAAGTCTGGAGAGCCTGAAAGTTTAGGATGCATTTTGTGTTTTATTTTGTTTGCTTTCAAGTAAGAGTGTATCTTTTTCTCTTGGTCTGTCCATTTACTTCTTATGTTGGACATACATTTACTTCTCTGTTTTTTAGTAAGATTATCAGGCATAATTCATAGAGTGGACTCCGTTTTTATAAATTTTCGTCCCGATTCCCCCCGTTTCGATTCATTAAAAAAATTTGGGAGAGCAAAGCGAACCGTTAAATCAATGTTAGAATTAGTTGCGAAGCAATTTAGTTTTTTCTCGTTTCCGTTTCACGATTTAACGAAGGCAATAGCATTAAAAATATTTACGGCGTAAGCCTCTTTAAAGGTAACAAAAGATTGTATTTAACATCGGAATTTAACGAAGTTTATTTTTCAGAGATGGGCGAGGCTGAGGCAACCCACAGCCGAGACCCTCGAAAAATAAATTTGGGTGGAGAAACCTGCAAGACTTCGGAACCGTTAAATTCCTGTTCTACGCTTTTTCTGAAAGAAAAACGAGGTTTAGTGCAACGTTCGGCGAAGCCGAAAACCGAAGAGTTAAATTTTCACTTATAATCAATTCGAGGCGTAGCCGAGTGTATAGTTTAGAGTTGGGGGGCAATCGTTCATTCGTGCGAACAAAGTGAGCTATCAAGAACAAGAAGAAGGTGGCGAGAAAAAAATATAGTGAAAAGTTAATCAGCAGCCCATCTATATTCAAAATCTTCTGGGTTAAGTGTTAATGTGTCGTTTAATTTTTTACTAAATTCTTGACCGCCAGGCATCGTAGGCAATGCCTGAAGATACATTCTTATTGCTGCATTAATCTTTGAAAGACAATCTTTTGATTTTATCCAATTCTGTGGGCTAAAAATTCTATTTTGGGAAAGTGGTTCATTTTTGGCAGTATCTAATGCGGAGTTTAATCCAAATGCACTAATCTCTATAAGTTTGTTTACCATATTAGCATTTTTCGCTTTTTCAAAACATTTTGTTGGATTGGGAACTCTATCACCCATATTATTTGAAATTGCAAAACACATAGAAATTGCATATAGCTGATGATAAGGTGCATAAGCTTTCATGGCAAGGAGAGTTTCATTTAAGCCTAATGGGTTTTTGTCAGTCCAATTTTTTAATAATTCTTTAGTCCACGAATTCAAAGCTTGAGCGTCTTCTGCACGATAATCTCTTTTAAATAATTGCTCAAAATATTTATCAAATATCTTAGTTTCACTATATGACATATTTGGTCTCTGAGAATGCCATGCCATCAGATACTTTCCCAATTCTGAAAAGTCTAAAACAAAGTTTTTGTCCTTATCAGCAGGGGCTATTTCCCCCCTCTTTATAATAAAGTACCCTGAAGGATATTTCATTTCAAACTGTTTCTTTAGATTTAATACTCGTTTATCATTACTTCTCAAATCTCTTGGTTTTACAGCACTTTGAGAGTTTGTATTGATGCTAATTTTATCAGCTCTATCTCTTTGAGGAATTTCATAAAATCTAAAGAGAATGAACGTATCTTGTAACTTTTTTACTTGTTCGCTACAACTTAAAATAGTATTTAATGATTGACAGCCATTAACAACACTTAAACCTGACAATGTTAGTTTATTATCCTCTAATTTTAGTTTATTGCATATCGCCGTTATTCCATTATGGAAAAAAAAGAAGTCTTTATGTTTATCCCCATATATTGTGTTTTTAATACCTTTATTGACTGCATTATTTAATCCAAGACTTTGTCTAACATTCTTCTGAAAAAGCGTACCATCTTTTATCCCTGGAATGGTTAGACATTCCTTTAATGGAAGTGCGGCTATAACTACTTGTGTGTTTGCTATTGGCTCAAATAAATATTTACTATTACTTAGGTCTATTATGTGCTTAATTGATGGATTCTCTTGTTCAAGTGCAATCTCATAACGTCGTAGAATCTCTTCCGAATCAATTAAATTTATTGTGGAGACAAAATCTTCATTTTCAGATAACTCGGCTAATTGTTTTTGAAAAGTCGCAAGGTCTTTTTTTGCGGAATCGGTTAAGTTAGAAGTTGTTAGTAATTCAAAAGCAATTTCATACTCATCTTCAAAGGCTTTTGCAACTTCTGATAATTTTCTTTTTAATTTTTCGTTTGCTACTTCTTGCAATCGAATTAAATCTCTAAGTTGTACCCAAGAAGAAAGAACTTCTCTAAGAGGTTCCGCATCTACATTTTCGCTACCAATAAATTTACCTTGAATAATAAAGATTGTTGATTTGTCATCATCTACTATTATTGCATCAATCTGTTTATCGTCAGCCCCATCAGTTATAGCTTCTTTGGTTTCATTCATATCTTTTAAATGAATGTTTCTTAAATACCAAGCTACAAATCTTTGACCATCATTTGAAAAGTTTTGTTTATAATAGTCTTGCTTTATCTCTTCCTTTATTTTATCATATATTTTTTGTTCCATTGTATCTATCCAAACATAATTAGAGCAGAACTTATAAATATTCCTCTTTTTTAAAGTTTTCTCGCCCCTTTCGTTTCGTCGTGCCCCCCAACTCGTCAGTTAAAGTGAAAATTTAATTGCGTAGAACGTTAGGGATATACGAAGTTTTTCTGAAACGAAGTGGAAGAAAAATTTGGGTGAAGCCCGAGCCGAGGGCTGAACCGTATATCCCTTGTTATACGCCCCGACGACTGAAAGGAGGAGAGCGCAGCGTGGC
>JAGVYL010000028.1 GCA_018303285.1 Candidatus Woesearchaeota archaeon
CGATTGTCTTTCCGCTGCCCTGCCTTCGCAGCTCCTCAAGTGCAGAGAACCATGAACTGGCGGAGACTAAGTTGCATCTGCCGATTGCTGCCGAAGAAGAATGTATTTTGGCAGCATTATTCTCTCCCACTTCAATCACTGGCTCAGCAGAATGTTCTATCTCTCTGCCGGTCAGCTCGGCAAACTCTTTCACCGGGATGCCTTCGGCATCCAAGACTTTACACAAATCTTTATCTTTTAGTTTATCCCAGCCTTTGGCTTGAGCTAATGCTTGAAAACATAGTTGGTATAATCTGACTGGCTCTTCGCCTTGGACTCCAGTCTGCTGGTAAAGCTCTTGCGTATACTGAGCCATGCTATGGGCAAGAGTGCCGTTTAAGGATGGACCCAACATATTTAACACCCCTAAAGAAGATGCAATCATTGAAGCATCTCGCAAAAACGAGTTTTTCGCATTCTGCTGCATGGTCTCTACCCATCCATCAATGCGATGTTTAAGAGAATAATGTCGGTTTCTCCAACAGTCTACAGTATGTGAGAATCGAGAAGCGTTATCATCCAAAGGATTGACTGTATAACTGAAACGGTCTTTCTTTATTCCGGTCACTCTTTCTTTAGTATCCGTTTCGCCGAGGTACTGTTCTACTATTTTGGCGATGGTTTCTTGAAACAGGTCTACACCCTGCGTTTCAGGGATTTCCTGAAGGAAATCCACTGGAGACCAGCTGTCGGGATGAATTTCTAAACGTAAAGAAGGGATGAGAAAATCATCTATAGTAGTGGCTAATCGTTCCACCTGGGCGAGGAAGGTGGGAGTTTTAATCTTTGTTCCAATTTCTTCTAAAGTAGTTTGAACTTCGGTCATATTATATCAAAAAGAAGGTTTATTTAAAAATGTTTTGATAGTTTTACCTCTATTTAGTAACAATCGTCCCCGTTCTTATCCAAAACGAGATTATTTGAAAAGGAATCTTTTCTTGTCTATTGCGATAGTAAATATACAAACTTTTCGCTACGGAGTATATCCTTATTTTTTATTGCTCTTCCCGCTTTACTAACTTCTCCACAAACTTCCTACTGGCAACCCATAAAGAAACATCATCGAAGCTAGCAAGGTCTTCTCCGCAGAGAAAAAGAACAAAACTATAAACAGGCCGTAGTTAAATGCCTCTAAGTATCTTCTCTTTTTTGTTTTCTTGTTCAAGAAATTAAAATAGAACAAGACTAAGAAAACAGCCATCAAAACAAAAAGTGCTACTTGCTCTGCTTGATAAAAATAATAAGATGTCAAACCAATCAAAACAAAAAATATCCGCTTTAACAATAAAAAATACTTTTTCCCTGATTCCATCTCTTCCGGTGAAATCAAAGAAAGGATATAGCCCCCTAAGCAGCCAGAAAGCCCGGCAATTAACACCAAAATTTCTCTAAGCATCTTTTTCCAGCTCCCGCTTGAAATTCTCCATAAACCGCTCAAAATCTTCTTTCTTCACCACTGCCGCACAAGCGTTCTCATGCTCCGCCACGGCCTTCTACTCCTACCAGTGCTCGCTGCATGGCCGGCTCGACCGCTATCTTGGCTCGGAAACTGGTCTTCAATTCTCCTCCTTTTTCCCTTGCCACCACTACAATTTTATCTGGATGACGATATAGCAGTTCTCCGGCCAAATCGCTGGTGAATGAATTCTCCTGCTCTTGATAAACAAAAAGGAAAATTTTATCCTTACCTGCTTTCTTCATAGCTCGATCTCGTAAAGATTCGTACTCCTGAGCAATTTTTTCATAGCGCTTAAGAATAAATTTGCCTTGAGCCGTTTCTCCGTTTATGATTTCGCTAGGAGATTTGATACGAGTAAGCACTCGGATACTTTGGTTTATATCGGTAGTTTTGCCTTTAAGAATAAAAGAAAAAATCTGCACTAATTTTCCTAAAGGATGGGTATACATCACTTCCCAAACATTTTTACCCCCCAAATCCGTCCACTCTTCAACTGGAAAATCTGGCAGATAGCCGTCTCCCACACAACCAACAGCCGCAATCCACTCGTCCTGCTTTACTACTTCGTAACACAAACGTGTAGCCGGAATATAAACGTCTTTCTTTTGTTTACGGGGATTAAAATAAGATATGCCCTGCCTTTCCACCGGAGGATGATGATCTATCCAAATTATTTTTCGCTTAGCTCCATCAATGAACTCTTGCTCTACGATAGGCACATCAGTTACAAAGATCTTATCTGGGTTATATTCTTCTACTTTCCGCAGAAATCGAGCATCAAGATTAGGCACGCTCTTGACCATCACTCCATGACCTTCTTTGACCAAACGATACAGCAAGAGAAATGAACAAAGACCGTCAGCATCATCATCAAAAAAGAAGAGAGGATTTTGGCAGTTTTCTAATTCTTCTTTAATCTGAGAAACTTCCTTTTTGCTGAGCATAATCAGAAAAAGAGTAGAGTACTTTTAAACCTTTAGCAAATCTTGTTCTCCTTCCGGCACTCTACATCGATAAAGTAAAGAGTAGGGAGAATCGCTGTTCTCTTTCAAAGAAATAACGATTTCTGCTGCGTTTCTTTCTTCTAAAAAGGAATAATCCGCCCCGACAAATTGAATAAGCTTAACCGACTCCGTTTTCGTCACTTCTGGTAAAAAATAGTCCGTTTCTTCGTCTACTAAAACAAAGTATCTTCTTTCTTCAGCGGGAGATTCTAAAGACTCTTGTTTAGGACCCTCTAATTCAGAAGAAGCTTCAAACCCAGTAGGACTCTGTTTAGACGTATTAAGAAAAATGCTTAACACTTGCTCTAAAGAAAACTCCCCCATAGACGGGGGTTCTTCTTCAAATTCTGCCTCGTTTAATATGATTCCGTTCATTATTGTCTGGACCCGGAGGGACACCCATGCCACAATCACTTTAATTGCTGGCTTTTTGAACCCTCGACCCTCAGCTCTCCACCTTTTGATAGAAGGCTGATGCGCTATCCAAGCTACGCTACGGGTCCGTTCAAAAAAGACTATTCTTCCCCCATTTAAAAAGATTTCTTTTTTTATTTTCTTCTCTTTCTCGACGGAGAAATTAAATATTTTTATTTCTCGAAGTCTGTCTTCTTTTTTATCGACGAGATGAATTTGTAGAAATCTTTATAAAACAGGGGCAGATTTTCCTCACACATGAAAAGAAGTTCACGCCGATGGAAGAAAAAGGGCCAGATGCGCTGGAAGTGGCAGCGTAAGAAGATGAAGAAGAAGAAACGGGCCAAGAAGATGAAGTAGTTTTTTAGTTAATTTTCTTTTTAAAGCCCTAATCTTTTTACCATCTTCTCTTTGTTAAATTCTTCTAAATCATCCAGCCCTTGGCCGATGCCCAAGTAGAGAATCGGTTTTTTAGTAGTATACGCTACAGATAATGCTGTACCCCCTTTTTCATCCACGTCTGCTTTAGTCAAAATTACTCCGTCAATGCCAATCTGCTCATTAAACTCTTTAATCTGCTCCAAACAGTCATTGCCGGTGATACTTTCTCCGATAAATATCTTAAAATCCGGCTTTATAACCTTAACAATCTTCTTCAGTTCTGCCAAAAGATTAGTATTAGAATGCAGCCGGCCGGCTGTATCCACCAGCACCACGTCAATATCATTTTTTTCTGCGTATTTGACTGCATCAAAGGCTACTGCTGCGGCATCAGAACCGTAATCATGCTTGATTACTCGTGCTCCCACCAGTTCCCCTTGTTCTTCCAGCTGCTGAATGGCCGCTGCTCTGAACGTATCTGAAGCAGCAAAAACTGTTGACAATCCCTGTTTTTTCAATTTATAAGCCACTTTGGCCAGAGTGGTGGTTTTTCCTGCTCCATTGATGCCAAAGAAAGCTATAACGAACGGTTTTTTCTGCCTTACTTTATGTATCAAATCTATCTGTTCTGTATTCAAAACTTCTTCCACTGTTTTTTTCAAGCTTTCTTGGACAATATCATCTACTTTTCCCTGCAGAGGCTTGTCTACTAAGTCTCGTTTTAATCCGAATTTTATTTTTTCCACTACTTCTAAAGAAACATTGTTCTCCAAAAGGATTAATTCTAATTCTCCGAACAATTCTTCAAACTCTCTGGCCGAAATCTTGGTGACTGTCAGCTTCTCTTTCAGTCGGGCAAAGAAGCCTTTCTCAACAGCTTCTTCTTTGAATTCTTCTTCTTTGGCTTCCCTTTTCACTTCTATCGTTGGAGGAATAATCTCCGGCGTTATTTCCGGTTTAATATCAACTTTCTTTTCTAGGGGTTTAGGAACATGTTTAGGGACTTTTCTAACCGGCTCTTCTTTTTTTTCAAAAAGTTCGGTTATCTCTTTTTTCCATTTTTCAGGAAATTCTTCTTTAATCGATTCGTTCTTTTCTTCTTTAACTTCTCCGTTTAATTTCTCTTTTGTTTCTTCTCTTGATTCTTTCTTAATCTCTTCTTTTTCTTTTTTTGATTCTTCTTTCTTTTCTTCTTTGATTTCCTCTCGAATCTCCTCTTTAAGCTCTTCGGCCTTCTCTTTAACCTCTTCTAAAGAAATCTCTTCCGGCTTTTCCTTGGCATAAGCCTCTTCGATGATTTCATCTTCTTTTTTCTTGGAAAAGATAGAAATAGCCGATCTTAACTTATCTTTTAGTTTGCTGAACATTTGGGGAAGAAGGATTACTTTATTTATAATATTTATTGCACTGCCTGATGGGCTTGTAAGTCTTGGAGCACGGCCATAGCTTGAGAGTTTAATGCTTCCATCACTCGATTGGCTTCAGTCAAATTGGCTTCCACTTGTAAAAGTTTATCCTGCAGTAAATCCCATACCTCTTGACAGCTTTTTTCCACCACTACACTGGAGCCGACATTGACTAAAAGATTGCCGTCATTCTTTAAGGCCGCTTTGACAAAGATTCCTCCGGACAAAGGAACATAAGTCTCTGCTTCAGACGGCGTTTCCATTGCCTTGACACTTTGCTGAGAATCCTGCAGCTCGGCCATCTGCTGATAAAAAGCTTCCATCTGCTGGGAAAGCTTGCTGATCTGCTGCTGGAGCATCTGGAAGTACATGTACTTCTGCTGCAGCTCTTCATTGGCTTTTTTCTCTGCGTTCTGAACGTTTATTTTGGCCATTGGTGTAATCCATTAATCAGATAATAGATTGTATAAATTCCAAAGATTATTTATAATAGTTTGTGTTAAAGAAGACAATCAGTAGAACTAGCAACCAAATTTAAAATGGCCGCACCAGAACCTTCCCGCAAAGCTGAACGCTTCCTCACTCAGCAGTATCGCTTGGTCGGCCGCCATAGTGCCGTCAAAATCTGCCATTGGTGCAAAGAATGCATCCGCGGCCGCTCCCCCTGCTATAAATACGATTTCTACGGCATTGATTCATCCCGCTGTCTGGAAATGACTCCGGCCATCACCTGCAACCAGCGCTGCCGCCATTGCTGGCGGGATAATTCTCTTTTTTCCCGCGATTTACCTCACCCCGTAGATGAGCCGAAAGATATCATTCAAAACTGTTTAAAAGAAAGAGAAAAACTGCTTATCGGCTTCAAGGGCAATGAAGGGATGGACCAAAAACGCTTTGCTCTCTGTCTCAAGCCAAATCATGTAGCCATCTCTTTGACTGGCGAACCCTGCCTCTATCCCAAACTGCCAGAACTAATCAAAGAATTCAGGAAGTCTGGTTTTAAAACCATCTTTCTCGTCACTAACGGCACTGTTCCGGAAATGCTTAAACGCCTTACTGGCAAAGCTGCTCCTACAAATCTCTATCTTTCCTTAGAAGTATTTGACAAACCATCCTATCAAAAATTCTGCCTGCCTTTAGAAAAAGACAATTGGGAAAAACTTTGGCAGAGCATGAAAGAGATAAAAAAACTAAAAAAGAAAAATCCCAAGATGCGTACAGTCATTCGTCTTACTCTACTAAAATATATCAACATGGAAAAACCAGAAGCCCTCTTGCCGTTTATCAAAGAAATACAGCCCGATTTCATCGAATGCAAAGGCTATATGTTTGTCGGCTATTCCCGCCAAAGATTAAAGCAGGAAAACATGCCCTATTTTGAAGAGATTCAAACCTTTGCCAAAAAGTTGACCAAGTTATCCTGCTACAAAACCGCCGGTCAAGTAAGAACCAGCAATATCGTTCTGCTAAAAAAGAGCTAGTCGCGTAAATACAAACTTAATTGATGATGAATCAAACTATCTAAAAGAGCTCGGGCCGCAGTGCCTTCTCCTGCTCGATCTTTTAACTGGCCGAGGAAATTCCGATCTTTAAGACCTAAACCTTCAAAGATGTAATCAAAGGTTCTTGCTAATCCTTCGTCTTTAATTCCACTGCCTAAAACAGCATAAGGTAAACCTTGAGCCAGATCTTGGAATAAATAAGGATTAGCTGTTTGAAATTTATCTGCATTATCTAAAACTATCTTGAAAAGTCTTTCTGTTTCTTCATCAAGATCAGAATCCATCAGTTCCTCTCTGTTAAAACTTTTAGTTTATCGCCAACCATAATAGTATGCTCTGCCTGGCTCACCCAACCGTTAGCCGTATCTACCAATGGGGGAAATTCCCGCAAGCATTCCAATCTGTTCAACTGAGCAAAAGCAAAGTTCACTTTATTTACTCCAAACTCGTTCGCCAGCCAGCGCTTGGCAAAAGGCAGACCTTGATAAGAATTGATGCGCTGTAAAATCTGCCGAGTAAAAGCATCTCGCACTGGCTTTTCTTCTAAAAGCATCAGCACTCCGGCTTTTCCTTTCTCTTGCACCACTCCCGAACCAGCTGAAGCAAAGGTTTCAGTCGCCACTATTTGTCCGTCTTCCAGCTCTTCCTGGCTGCCATTATCAAAATTAGGAATAGTGGGAGCATCATGAACGATGAACTGCCCCAGACCATGGCCGGACAAGTTCCTTACTGGTTTGTATCCGTATCCAAGTATAGTTTCCTCCACTACTGCTCCAATTTCGTAAAGTTTCACTCCTGGTTTAATTATTTTCAAGGCTCTTTTCAAAGATTCTTCGCTGGCCTTGACTATGTCTTTATGTTCTTTCGACAGATTCACAGTCAAAGCCGTATCTGCTACCCAGCCATCGACATGCGCTCCTACATCAAGTTTCACCAGCTGGCCGGCCAAGACTATTTTCGCTCCAAAATCCGGACAGCCATGAGCAGCGGTTTCATTCAAGGAGATTTGGGCAGGAAAAGCTAGTCCTCCTTCTAAAGAAACGATCTTAGCTTCGATCTTAGTCAAAATCTCGCTTACTTCTGCTCCTTCTTTAATCAGGCTGCGGCCGTATTCCAATGCTTCAGCGGCAATCTTTCCCGCTTTAGCCCAGTTTCGCAGTATCTCCTGTTCCTCATCCATTTGCCTTAAAGAAGCCGAAATCTTTATAAATAATTTGCTGTTTGAGAATAATGGACGGCCATAGGGGCTTGGTTCACCTGTTCCCATTCGAACACAGCCGTTAAGCGAGCCTCCGTTTTGGACTGTACTACCCTTTGCGGCGGGAACTCCAGAAAGCTGTCCTCCTTATTTTATCTAACTTATTCGTGAGGTTGAGTATGACGAAACCTCACTTGATTGTTTTTTACTCAATTTTTTATGAAGATAAAAAATTGCCAGACAGCTGTCCTCCTTATTTTTCTTATGATTTTATAAAACAAGCAAAGCGTTATTGTGCGATATCGTGACTGAGACAGAAACGTAGTTAATATGCTTTGCGAAAGCAAAGACATTTATTAAATAATTTCTGTCGAAGGAACGAAGAGCACCTTTTAATCAAACTTTTTTAAAGTTTGCCAGACAGCTGTCCTCCTTATTTTTCTGGTAATTCTTTTTTTAGCGTATTTTAATCAATTTTACGTTCAATAAGAACTCTTCAATTTATATAGTGGGGAATTTTTCCTTATTAAAAACATTTTAACGGAGGTGTAATATGGAAGAAGTTTTAAAAAAATATATCGAAAAGGGCAGGGAAGCCATCTTTTTTATTTCTCGCCTTTTTATTGGACTGCTCTTTTTGCAGCATGGAGCCCAAAAATTATTTGGCTGGTTCGGAGGTACTGCGGTTTCCTCGTGGTTTAGCCTGATGGGTCTTGCCGGAGTGATTGAATTCTTCGGAGGTCTAGCTCTTGCAGTAGGACTCTTCACTCGATTGGCAGCTTTAGGTGGCTTAGCAACTATGATCAGCGCGTATTTTATTGCTCATTTCCCTAATGGTTGGGTTCCTATTATGAACAAAGGAGAATTAGCTGTACTCTATTTTGCTGCCTTCTTGATATTAATCATCTATGGAGCAGGAAAATTCAGTTTAGAACGTGCTTTGTTCAAAAAAGAGATTTTTTAATCTTTTTTTTTATTTTTTAATTTAACTGCATGAAAAAGATAGTGATTATCGGTGGTGGTTTTGCCGGTTCTTATTGCGCTCAGCATTTGGAAAAAAGATTTGCAGTTACATTGATTGATGAAAAAGATTATTTTGAATTTACTCCTTCCATCATTCGCACTCTTATTGAACCTGGTTATCTTTTTCATATTCAAATAAAGCATCACCAATATTTATCTCAAACAAAGATAGTAATTGAGAAAGTTAAACGTCTTACTTCCCAAGAAGTTCATACTGCTAATCATATTTATCCGTTCGATTATCTTATTATCTCTTCTGGTTCGGGCTATGCGGCCCCTATAAAAAGTAGTTCTATTGTCATTAATCGGGCCGTAGAACTGCGCCAATACGCTCAACGACTAGTTCAAGCTCCTTCTGTTGTTGTTCTTGGTGGAGGGATAGTGGGGGTAGAATTAGCTGCGGAGATTATTGAAAATTATCCTCACAAAGATATCACCGTAATCCACTCCCGCCCCCAGCTGATGGACCGGCTGCATCCCGGAGCAGGAGAAAAAGCAAAGAGATTTCTCGAAGCAAAAGGAGTAAAGATTATTCTTAACCGAAGGATTAAAGATTTTACTGAAGAATTTAAAGATACTCCTAGCCTTGTCTTTTCCTGCACCGGCATATTCCCCCATTCCCAATTTCTCCCCCCTTCCTTTTTAGAAAACGGGCGGGTAAAAGTTAATTCTCATTTACAGGTTCTTAACCACCCCTCAATTTTTTCTGCTGGAGATGTCAACAACCTCGCAGAAGAAAAAACTGCTCAAAATGCTGAAGCTCAGGCCAAGATAGTGGTTCAAAATATTATCTGTTTAGAGAGAGAGAAATCTCTAAAAGAATATCTGTCCAGAAAACGGATTTTAGTTATCAGCTTAGGAGAAAAAAGAGGAATCATCTGTTTCAGATGGTTTAGCCTATTTGGCCGTACCGCCGCTATCTTAAAAAGATTAATCCAATGGAAAACAATGATAAAAAAGAATTTTATTTTTTTTAATTTTATCCCATAAAACTCTCTTTCTCTTTGGAAATGACTTCTCCGTTCTCTGCATTCACTTTCACATTAAAGACCAGCAGAGTAGAAGAGAATTTTGAGATGTTCCAAATATTCCGGCCGTCCAATTTTTGAAGGATGGCCATTCCGTGCAGAATTTTTCCCCCGAAATTTTCCTCGGCAAGATATTCTGTCAGCTTCTGCTCTCCATCTTTCAAAGTGAGCTTTACGTTTTCCAAATCTAAAATTGGTACTTCTCCCTCGTTCTTAAAGACTTCCAGCGAAGGCCGCACCTCAATTATCTCTTTCATGGAAAAGACAGTCAGCTTGTCTTCCTCTGCATGATAAAATCCAATGTCCCATGGGCTGTGCTTGTTTTCTCCTGTAACCAAAGTAAAAAAATGAGCTAATGCCGCATGATTGCTCTTTTCCAGTCGTTTTAATGCCTCTCTAAAATTTTCCATCAGACAAACCCATTGTGGTGTTCGTGCTCATGCCCTGTCGCCTTAGCTGTATAGAAAGAAAGCCAGTTAAGGAAAAGCACCCAAATTATCATATTGATAATTAAATTAGTATTTTTGCCGACAATAAACTGCCAATTAAGCAGATAAGTTAAGCAAAAAAGAAGGAAGATCACTGCGCTGGCAAAGAACCAAACTGCCAACACGGATTTTCCTTTCTCTTTCCATTCGCTGAACGTATGGCCTAAACTTTCAAAGACTTTGTAATGATGGGTAAAATTCTTGGCCCATAAAGAATAGACCAGATAGTATAATGTAACTACTATCAAAATTCCTGCTCCTCCAATCACTTGATTCTTGGTCAGAGAAAAAATCATTCGTACTATTAATCCAAGCAAAACAAAAACCGCTATTAAAAAAGGCACCACCAGATGCAATAGGTTCCAGCGCCAGTATCTATGACGGGTAAACTCTTTATGCAGTATCTGGCTCCAGATAAACTTCTGTTTTAAAGAATACAGGAAAAGGAAAGCTAAGGCTAAAATTATCATTCCTCCGACCAGAATGCCCATAAACCATTTCAGTTCTCCTAAGAACTGGCCGGCTTTCTCTGGCGAGGAAAGAAGCATCTGCTGCAATTGTTCAGTGCTGGTCACTCCTCCCTTCAGAGCTTGTCCTTGGCTTTCTAACAAAGAAGCAAAGGAAAGAAACAACGCTGTCATTAACAGCCAAAATAAAACATCTGCCAAGATAACATAACCAAATCTCTTATCTAACTTGAATGAAGATAAAAATGTGTTCCAGTAATGTTTCATATTACTCACCAGTTTTATTAATTTTAGGGGCACGCCCTCGGTCGAGATAATCTTGCCAAACTAGTTTGACCTCAGCAGTTCCTCCGGCCTGCAACCTTGCGAACATTGGTGCCAACAGTTAGGGCTGCTCACTTCCGTGCCTGACCCGGTTCCTCTTGGGCCAATCCCGCAAGACAAACCATCGACGGAAGTTGCTAAGACTAGCCTAACAGGACTAACCCTTCTTCGGGCTTCAGCTCTTCCATGAAGCCGATTTGAAGTAACAAGTGACGGCTAACCACCCAGCCTAGCTCTCCCTACAAAGGATGTAGTTAAATTTACCCCGTTATTTATAAGATTAATTGAGAAAAAATGAGAGGTACATAATAGGCTAAAAGATATGCCAAAAAGAAACTAGGCACGAAAGGAATTCCGGTCTTTATCTTAACTGAGTGTAAGCCTAGATTCCGTAATTTCCTAATCTCTTCTTTTTCTAATCCTAAACGGGAGAATTTGTGGCCTGGAATCTCTTCCGCCAGCCAGTCTCCTTCTGTTAACTGCTCTGGCTTAACCTCTCTTATGAAAGAGACTTCTTCCACTGCTTTGGTAAGCAGGAATAAAAAATAAAAAATCGGCGGGAGAAGGATCAACGAGAAAAAAATAAGATTCTTTGCCAGATAAAAATATGCGGTAAATGAAAAAGATAAGAAAAGTGCTTCCAGTGATAAGAAAAGCCATCGCCAAGTTTTTCCTTGCCGAAACAATTCTTTAGCTCGGAGGATTACTTTTTTTCTGTCCCGGACAGCAAAATAAAAGATGAATAGCAATCCATAGACTGCTCCTGCTAACAATAAGCTGAGCAAGAACCAGAACATCTGATTCTTCATCAAAGGCAGAGCATAATCATAGCCGATTAGAACACCGGCGGCCATCAGCAGTTTGCTGTCTCCTCCGCCCCATTGGCGGGTGTAATACAAGATTAAACTTAAAGCGAGAAACGGCAGAAACCCGGTGATCCCTACCAATAACGGATGCCAGCTTGCTTCGGCCAGCGATTGAATGATTCGTAGCCCAAAACCGGCAAAGATCAGCGAGAAATTCAGCCAATCTGGTACTTCTCTTGTTTTGATGTCGCAGTAGGATGCCGCTACTAGACCGACAAGAAGCAAAAGGAAAATAATTTCTATCATCCCTATCCCAAAGAAGCTTCTCCTATAAAATAGTTTCTGCTTCTCGACTGGTTGGTTTATTTTATTACACCAAATAAAAAGTTAAAGAAGTAACTCAGAGGATTAGTTTTTACTTAATCCTTAACAAGCAGATATATTCCCCCACCGATTGCTATTGAACCTACTCCCAAACTAATCCATTCAGTTGGACCCATAACTGTTTTTGATTCGTTTATCGGAACCTTTGTTTCACAATTAAGGTTGCTTGGCGAACAATAGTAACCTGTAGGTCCTTCGTGTTTACTTTGTGCATAAGCAGCAATACCCACATATCCTATAATCAATACTCCTGCCCCCAATAACACTCCCCCCCAGATCTTTTCCGTATTTCGAGCCGTACTTTCATGTGAACTTCCAGGAGAAGGATTAGATTCTGGATAAACGGTTTGCGTTCTCTTTTCTCCATTTAAGCATTCCTCGCCATAATCCAAATAACACGGTCGTTTAGGCGTAGGAGAAGCCATAATAAGAAGATGTTCTAAATTGCCTAAGCTAGGAGCTGGTTCGTCCCATGCCTGCAAACCAAAATAGTTCTTCCCTTCTGGATTTTCTACAGAATAACTTACTGTCGGAATAGGTAAAATCGGATATTGCGGTTTTTTTGCTTCCGCTGTGGAGGGAATAAAACTTAAAAGTGCTGTTAATGCGGCCGTGTTTGCTTTTCGTGAATGTAATAGTTTTTGAAGCATTTTTTATCTAAAATGGAAACCATTTTTAAGCTTTTCTGTGATAACTTCTATACAGTGGCAACCAAAATTCAAAAGAAGCTGGCTGTTTAGTCCTTACCTTTACAAAAAGTTTATTAAACTCGACCGAGTTTATCCTAAAAAATGAAAAAAGGGCTTATCTTAACTGCGTTGGTATTAGTCCTTGGTTTAACAAGCTTGTTTTCTGCGTGGAGTACAGAGACTCCGATACCAGATACTTTAAGCATTAAGAACGATGCGACTGATGCTGCACCTGCCACAACATCAACTTCGCTAGATACAGTTACTATTAATCTTGATAACGGCAAACAAGTAAAAATTTACAAATCTAATGTCCCTTATCATTTTGAATATAAAAAAAATAAATGGCAACTGAAACAGGGAGCATATGATTTACAGACGGATACATGGACAATTAAATCCACTGACAATTCGAATGGAAAACAATTAAAATATTCTCCCGACGGACAGCGTATACTCAATTTCGATAGTACGAATAATAAGATTGGATATTATACTTTGAATAACCAGAATAGTTGGGATCTTGTGTATATTTCCTCTACCTCCCAGTTTACTGCTGAAGATTTTGCCAAAGTAAAAGTAAAAAACGTTAATGGCAAAACAGTAGTGGAATATGCAGACGGTTCGGCATCTGTTGATGCTCAAGTCATTCCTTCCGCAATTGTCAAGCAAGCCGGCGGAGCAGATTTTATCGATGTGACTCAAGTCACACCTTTAGCAATAGGTACAATCGGCGGAGGAACGATTACCTGGGAAGAAAAATCAGGAATGACTCTTATTTCTCAAAAAACTCCTGCCTCAGAAGGCAAAGCAGAAACTACTGCTACCACCCTTACTCTGCCAAACGGGCAGACGCTGGAAGGAACGGATGCAGTAACTGATATTGCCGGATTAAAAGATAAAATTTTAAGTTTAGAGGGCAAGGAATACACAGTAAGTGAAGCTAGTGGTACAACAATCAAACTTGCTGGAAAGAAGGGAACACCGTCAGCAGAAGAAACTGTTTCTATTGTATCTGATACCACTCAAAGCACTTTAACCGTTACTGAAGAAAAAGGAAAAACGACTACTACACTTCAATACCAACTAAAAGATGGACAGGTCGCTTCCCAAACAACCAAAGTAGAAAAAGATGGAAAACTAGAAACAGAGACCGTTACTAATTTCGAAATAAAAGACGCAAAATCAACAGTCAAAGAAACCGGCACTGCTATCTTTGAAAACGGAGAAAAGCAATACACTAAGTACACTGACCAGAAGAGTGGAGCAGTTTCTTATGAATTTAAGAAAAAAGAAGCTGACAATGTCTATGTCCGTGTCCATGTTTCTTCAGATGGGGAAAAAGTTTGTGTTGGAACTTGTTTTAATGACGATGGAGACCCAATAGAAAAAAACTTTTACAGTATTGATAGCATTATAAAAGGGAACATAGACGGTTACCAATCAGATGATCTCCAGAAAAAAGCCAAAATAGCAGCTGATGCCCGGCAGAGTGAACTCTCTTGGATGGGGGTGGCCGGTTGGGGCAAGGCCCTTTCTGTCACCGAACAAGTTCTTGGTTCAATTAAAAATTACCGCGGCTTCTCTGATTTAATAGGCATTCCTGATTCTGCCCGCCCCATGAACTGGTTAGGATTAAGTGACCAAGCTTTTGCTTCCATCATGTTGGAGAAATATTTTGTATCTGCTATTTGCGATACCCCTCAGGATGTGGCTCCCAAAGGCACGGCTTATATAGAAACCTCATCGGGCAGTCATCAAGCTGTTGCCCATATTGAGATGGAACGCTCCCTTCAAGAGATTTATGTCTTATGCGATGAAACCAGACCCTGTACTGAAGAAGGATATTCCTGCAGTAATGAAGGTTTCTGCCAAAAAGAAAAAGAAACATTAAAAGCGTATTTTTACAAAATCACCTGGGGAGTAACTGCTCCTTCCGATGAAGCTTTCACCACCAGCATTGATGAAAAAGGTAATGCGGTCAGTTTTAATATTAAAGTCGGAGATAATTGGCTGTATGAGAAGGACGGCATCTCCAAAAAAGACACCATCAAGCTGCAGAGGGGGGGGCATGACGGCGATGCTATGGTTTATTACTCTCTTAATCCCTCTATTTCTGAAGCATGCATCCTTTGGGATGCACCTCCCAAAACTTTAAGTACTGATTTTGGGGGAGGCATTGATGAAATAGGCGATGTCTGTAATGATGTAATCATTTCTACTGCTGGATCAATCAACTATGAAGCTTCCGGCGGAGAAGGCAGCTCTTCTTCCACTGTTTCTTCTGGAGAAGTCACCCCCGTAACCGGTTTCTTAAACTAATCACTCTAGATAAACCTGAATTGCTTGGGCTAAACTTGAAGCTCGATTTCTAGAAACTAAGATAATGTCAGTAAAACCATTACATGCCGGAGATTGGGTATAGTCTTGTCCGCCCCGCAGATCCACCCATGCATTATCTCCCCCCACAACAACATTTTGAGCAGTCAAACTGCTCCACGAGCTATGAGTGTTAGATTCTGCCGTATGACTGCATTCTTGAACATAAATTTGTCGAGTATAATTACCTATTCGTTCAGTACGCTGCACTTGTCGAAACTCACAGCAAAAACTCTGTTCACAATGTATTTCTGCTCCATTTGCGTAACCATCGGAACAAACTTCTTTTAAAAGATGATTGATATTATACAATGCAATCTCTTTCTTACTTTCAGGATAAGATTCATAATCATCATGGGCTTGAAAATGTGACCTGCATCCTAAACCTAAAAAAGCCACTACGGGTAATAATTCTTTTAACGCCATCTACTTCAAAAATCGGGTTTACTTTTTAAATCTTTCTTCTTTAACTTCTTAAAAGTAGAAACTATCTACAGCCCCACCATTTGGCAATAACTCGTCCCTTTGTCTTGAAATTCTTGATAAAGCTGGTAACCCAACATAATTGTATTAGATAAAATATCCATTACTTTGATAATATAACTGCTGATACTGCAGAAACCTGATGCAGTAGGTGAAGCCGGGCAGGTTAGAGTACAGGTAATAACAATTGCGGAAGTGAAAAATGTGATGGGATCTCCCAACAGTTCCCATAATTTCTGGATTACCTTATCGTAAAATGAAACAAAGGGTAATATATCCCATACTTCTCCCCAAACATATTTACATTCTAATATATCCTTTAAATCTTCACACATATCCACTGTAGCTAGTCCCTGTTTGACATCCGTTTCCAGACAGACCACATACCGGCATTTGATTTCCCGGAACTGATTCATATTTTTGATGATTCCAGGAATACACAAGCCCGCAAAAGAAAGAAAGAGATTATCTTGAATGCCCGCTGCCGGTTGGAAAAGGGAAGATTGAGAAAGAACATTAGAATTCTTTTCAAGTCCCTTTCCTGGTGTCCACACATTACCAAAGTTTTTCATCAATGCTCCTTCCATCGCAAACTTGTAATATGAAACAATATACTCCTGCCATTTGCTATACCAATTCCCCCCGCCAGGAAGAGTTTTTTCTGCATAACCGCTTGCTCGGCAGGTCAAAACCGCCAGAGGAATTTCCAAGTAATCTAAAGACTCGCTTAGAACATTGGAAGTTACCCCAAATGTCGTACAAGTCGCATCTGCCGCGGGTTTAGTGGCAGGAACTTTCGAAGCTGGTTCTAAAGCAGGTTTGCCTACCCCCTCAAAAAGACCCACTATACTAAGGATGATATCAAAAATCGCGATGACATATCCCACCCATTTCATGATCTTATTCAAAGTTCCTAATGTTCCCCAGAAACCGGTATCTATCTCGTCTTTTGCATCTTTTATTTTCTTGTCAAGATTTGCATCCAATGCACCCAACTTAGTATAGCCGAATTTTGCAATCAATTCCGCAGTTTTTATTTCCGGCTGCTCAAAAACGTTTTTGCTTTGGGTGGAATAAATTCGCAAATCGCAGGTAATCGGTATTTCTAAAGCTGTAAACGTACCTTTCTTTTCTCCTTCAGCATCTATCTTATCTTTAAACGTCTCTTTGCCATCAAACGGCTGGAACTCCAATAAGATAACTGGATTACGGCTCTCCAAATTGTTCATTAATCGCGGTTTGTTTAAAGCTAAACTAGAAGTTGCATTTCCTTCACCGCTTGCTTTTTCCTTACAGCTGCCGTCTACAATTTCCACTAATTTTGGTTCCACTCCGGGAGTAGAACTTTGTAAACTAAGACCAAACTCTGCTTGAGTATAAAACAGTTGAGTCGTATCCAAATCCACAAATCCATTTTGTATGGTGGGATTAACAGTCCAGAAATCCGGCACCATTGAAGTATCCAAGCCCAACAATTCTAAATGACAGGTTTCAAAGCCAGTCGAAGTACTATACGTGCATTGTTTCCCGTCTTCCGGATTATTCAAATTCTCAGAAACAACCGAAGTGAAATCTTCAGCCGCATTGCCGGCCGTATCCGCAACCTTAAACTTTATGGCCGCTGTATCCGGCCCGGTTTTGATATTCTCAATCGTCCATTGGCAATTCCAAAGGAAATCAGTAATATTTTGCAAGCAGTTGCCAGCTACTTCAATCACTCCAATCTCTTCACCGGTTATCTGCGGCCAATCCGCAGCATTAGTAAGAATATCATTCACATCTACCAGCAATCTAACACCAGTTTCTTCCTTCACTTCACCTTCAATTAAAATTGCATCACCGGATTTAAAAAACTCTTTTGCTCCCCCTTCTCCGCCTAAACCAGTCACAGTAAATTCTTCTACAAGAGGAGCTAAATCATCATAATACAAAGCCAATGTCTGCGCTTCCAAAATCTCATTGCCGGCATTATCTTTTACTCCTAATCGTAACACTGCATTGAAATAAGTCTTGCTTGAAACTGTTCCTAATTCCCAAACACAAGTCCACAAACTGCCATCTTGTGCACAAGTTGGTTTTTCATAGCCGCCTTTGCCCAGCTCCTGCAAATCAGCAAACACAGAACTCGTATCCAGACCAGAACCAGCATCTTCAATCTTAGCAATCAATTTGCTTCCTTCAGAAGAAATATAATTCTTATCATTTCCTCCGTTAGCCGAATCCCATTTAGTATCGCTGCCAAAAAACACTACTTTTGGAGCTTCTGTATCTATCGTAAAGGATTGAGTAAACGCTTTGCTCGCGGTATTGCTCCATTTATCTTTGGCAGTAACTGTAAAAGTAACTGAATCGCTTAATATCACCTCAGTCCCGCTCCATTTACAATAATAATGGTGCTCTTCTAATTCCGTACAGCTGTCTGCCGCTTTGTCTGTCCAAAAAGAAGTAGTCATTTTCACGTCAGAAGATAATAAGGTTCCTTCCTCTGTTACATTTACTGCCGCTTCTAATTTCAATGGCTTCACTCCGGCATAGGTGCCGACATTCAGCCAAAGGCCGTCTCCAATCTGCGGAGCGGCTTTGTCATAAGTAAAAGATTTAGCTGAACTATATGCAGTATGTCCTAACTTATCATACGCTTTCAGCTTAAACACTTTTGTTCCCGCATCAATAAAAGATAAACCAATTGATTCTTCTTTGCTTAATTCATTGCATTTTTGGCTTTCAGTAAAGCCGGATTCAAAAGTATGCAGCACCGCTCCCGTACTATCCAGCAATTCCACTTTTTCCAGTCCTGCGCAGTTGCTGGCCGGCTTGTCTTTGGCAGTAAACTTAATCTTCATCTTCCCTTCTTCCTGCGATAAACTAAGCAATTCCACAGAAGGACCAGAGCCGTCAAAAATCACCAGCCCAGAACCTTTGGTCGTTTGCCCTACCCCAAACGGATCAAGATATGATAACACTGCTACAAAATTATAATCTCCTTCCTGAATTTCTGTCAAACCTTTCTGCAAAACGCATTTATAATTGTTAAATTCCGAAGAACAGCTGTCAAACTTGCCCAAGTCTGCTCCTTCCACAGTTAAACTCATATCTTCTGCTTTCACTTCAGCAGCAGCTCCTTCTACTACTGCTTCCAGACTCCAGATGTCTCCCTGGGCATCAAGCACTCCCGGAATAGCATTCTTTCCTTCGTTCTTGGTGATTTTCACATTGACGGCAAAGGCATTGGCCGAGATAAAAGTCAGAGAAACTACTAGATATATCATAAAAAATGCAATTCCGCAGATTGAATTTTTCCTCATCTCAGCTCCACCTCGGCTCCAAAGCCGCCCTTACATTAGGCAACCGGGAAACATTTTCTATTTCTCCCATCAATCTTAAATCTTCAATCACTCGTAAATGCGCTTTCTCTGGCACAGCTTGAATATTCTGACTCGGCAGATAAAAAGTGATTAGATTAGACGAATACAAATCTTCTGGTGTGATGGTAATATAATTTTTTTCTTCGTTCCATCGCAATATTCCCTCTGAAAATTTATTCAATTCTACTTCTTTGAGAGAGAAGCATTCGCTGCCCCACCAAAGGAAAACGTCTGGACTACATCTTTCTTCTTTAGGGATAATCACGGGTTCATTTAAAACCAGATTACCGGTTACTTCATATATCCCCGGAACTAGTCTTATCTCCGTCATTGTCGGACCAATCACAGTAACCGCTGCTGCAAAATCCTGATTGATGATTCCTTTTTTTAAGTCTCTTACTTTTCGCAAAGTAATTATTGCCTGTTCTGTTTCTTTTAATGGTTGTCCTCCAGCTGCCAAATAATAACTATGTTTGCCATTATCCAGCATCTCTGGATTGAAAGAATAAACTGGCTCTCCTTTAAACGGTATACCGGAAGGATAACATGAGCCGCTTACGCATTTATTTAAATTAATTTTTTTAATACTTGCATTAAGCGTTTTAATTCTATACATCTCTATCGGCGCTACCGCATTATCATTTAGTGCATTTGTACCTGCCGCACTATACCCCACAAGTGTTTGTTTATCTTTTAATTTATAAGTATCGATGGGGTAATAGTTATTCAAATAATCCGCTTTGATAAAGTTAACTACCCCCCCATAAGCTGCTGGAGCTTTGCTTTCTAAAGTTCCTTCGCTATCAGTCAATCCCAAGATGCAAGTGTCCGTAGGAGGCAGAGAAAAAGCCAATTGTACTTTCTCCAACGGCTTTTTAGTTTCCCCATCTACCACGTTGAAAACTAAAGGTCCTGCTTTCATTTTTTCTTTATCGCAAGCCATGCTCTTAGAAAATGAAGCAATGGCCGGAGGAACAATCTGCTCCGGTTTAGCTGGCCAATTATTTCTTATGTTTCCTTCTAATGCAAAAGAGAAAGAGTATCCTTTTCCTCCAAACGCTTTGGAATCTGTAATAGTAATCATCACCGGCCAACTTAAATCATAAGTGTTATGATAATCTTGAAGAGGAATCATCAATCCCCCAGTTACTAATGTAAATGCCGCTCCCGCCTTAGCAAAATCAGGAATATTACTGCTGGAAAATACCGGCCCAATTGTTTCCCCATGACCAGTAATCTCATAATAGGGTTCCCAATTAAGATAATCAAATCTTATTTCTAATCCTTCTGCTCCAGGAATACCCAATCCCGCATTATCATAAACTCTTTGCAGCACTTCCGGATATTTAATCAAATCGCCGTACTCATACCGATAAAAATTTTCGCTTCCTTGTATCCTTAATACAGGAGTATATGACGATAACACTCCCTTCATCGTTTCTTTTAAATCTGTTTTTGACCAGGTTACAGTTTCTAACTTGAATTCTTTAGTCATAACGGGGGGCAGTTTATTATAGTCTACTGCCGAGAAAAGAGTATAAACTGCTGCGATGTGTCGCTCCAGATAGGTATAATTCTTTTCCATTTCTGTAATCAAAGAAGCTAGTTCATACATCTTCTTTAATTCCAAAGGCACGCTCACGTAAAACTTTTCCGGGTTAGATTTCGCTTCTCCCTTGCTTATCTCAAGCGGATAATCCAAATAAATGCCCACATCAGTAGGATTGACTGAAACCGCCGTTTCCATCTTTCCGGTTTTCACAATAAATCCCTCGTCTTTAAACAAAGCATAATCTTTCAGACATTCATCATTTAATTTCTCTTTGATATACCTTGCCAATTGTTTCTCTACAGTCATCTCATCTTCTGCTCTTTGAATCGGTTTTTTTAAGCTTGGCTGCAGAGAAGAATAAGTTATCTTGGGATCGGGATTTTTGCTGGAGACATACCACCAGTATGGAATCTTTGCTGGTTCAAAAGCGATGCCTGCGCTTTCCGTAGGCGCATCTTTCTTGAATTCGCCGGCTAAATCCGGATAAATATACCCCCCTTGCTGACCTAACAAAGTTAATCCTTTTTCTGCTACTGCCTGCAGGCAATCATCAGTAAATTTTTTTACCGGATTAAATTCTTGCGACACTTTAGAAATAATCACTTCTTTCTGTTGACCATAGTTATCTTCAGTGGTCTTATTGATAATATACAGCACACCGGCAAAAATGAACAATAGAACAATCCCTATAATAATGATTATTGTAATCT
>JAGVYL010000029.1 GCA_018303285.1 Candidatus Woesearchaeota archaeon
ATTATTTTTTTATGGTTAATCTTTCGAATTTCTTCTAAATCTGAGGTGATAACTATCCCTTCGTTTAACTTAAATTCATCTAAAGTTTCCAATAAACCTAAAAGTTCTCTTTCTTCATTCTCTTTTTTAAAATCATAGCAAACTTGAATTGCACTGGTTAATTTGTTCCCTTGTTTAATAAGAAAATCACATTCCTGCTTGCCTTTCCAGTAAAAAATTTCTTTCTCCTGAACTAAAAGCTTGAAAAAAACTGCATTTTCATATGAATTGCCTAAATTTTCACTGAATCGAAAACTAACCAAATTTTTAAGGCCGTTGTCTATGCAATAAATCTTTCGGGGGTTGATTTCCTGTTCTTTTAAAGAATAAGCAAATTTAGTTTTAAGAAAAAGCAGATATGCTTCTTCTAAATAGAAAGAAAACCTTTCGACGGAATCCAAGCTAAGCCCCAAGAATTCCTTTATCTTTCTAAAAGAAGCGAGAGAAGAAACATTTGCCAGATAAAATTGAGCCAAGCCCCGCAATTTTTCTACTTTCTTTATTCTATGGCGTTCTGCTACATCTTTAGCGATGATGTCCTCAAAATAGTTGGTGAGGATTTCTTTTTTCTCTTCTTTTAAAGCCACTAACGGGAATCCTCCATATTCCAAATACTCTTTTAATAATTGTTTTATCTTTTGTTTCTGTGAAACGATGTCCAGCTTATCTTTGATGATTAATCGTTTAAACTCCAAAAATTCCGGAAATGTTAACGGATAAACTTTGATATCAATATGCCTGCCCGTGAGCACGGTAGCAAATTCCTTGCTTAAAAGTTTAGCTGATGAACCGGAAACAAAAATGTGAGCTTTATTCTTTTCATGCAATCCGCGAACAAATGTTTCCCAGCCAGGGATTAGCTGTACTTCATCAAAAAATAGGAACGGCTTAGAAGCGGGGTCGAGCAATTCTAAATAAGCTTCATAGATTCTCTGTAAAAATTCCAGAGACAGTTCGCTTCGAAATTTTGGTTCTTCTAGATTAACATAAAGAAAGCTTTTTCGTTCTTCTCCGTTTTTTATTTTGTTATGTATATACTGTTTAAGAATAGTAGACTTGCCTGCTCTTCGTACTCCGGTTATTACCACCACTTGTTCTGTTTGACTGAATTGCTCCAGTTTCTTCACATAAGATTCCCGTAAAATTCCAGTGTCTGGTTCTTTCTTCCAAAAATTCCAATCTTCCAAAATCTCTATTATCAGTTCTTTATTAATCATTTTATAGATAAGAGTATTATTATTTAAAAATGTATCGGTCATTAATGCTTAAAAGTGACCGATATACTAGTAACAAATTAACATGGTAAGGGGTATATTAAATCACAGAATAATGTTTTTAAAGATGATACAACTCCCAGGTACTATGAAAAAAGTTACATCCCCCAGTTTTGTTGATTACCTTTATTGATTGTTCTTCAAATTGACTGGAAAAAACGCGGACAGGTTTTATTTACTCAGTTCTTCCAGCTCTTTTATCATCTCTTCGATTAGGGCAAAGCCTCCTTCCCAGAACTTTTCTGACTCGATGTCAATGCCCAGCTTGGCCAATAACTTGGCCGGTTTCTCTGAACCGCCGGCAGAAAGCAGAGCTAAATATTTAGGTACAAATGAAGGGCCCTGTTCTTTGTACTTCTCATACAAAGATAAAACCAGAAGATTGCCAAAGGCATAGCTATAACAATAAAAAGGAGTCTCATACATGTGGGGAATATAAGTCCATTCGACTTTAAATTCTTGAGGAACACTGACAGCAGAACCAAATTGCTCCTGCAGATTCTTAAGATAAATCTCAGAGATCTCATCAACCGTGGCTCCCTGAGCTATCTTCTGATGAGCTTGGATCTCAAACAAGATAAAAAAAGTCTGGCGCAGGACAGTAGCGTAAATATCGTCCAAATGACTAACCAGCAGAGCTTGCTTTCTGGTCTTATCTTTTTCTTCCTGCAACAATCTTTCCATTAAAAGCATCTCTCCGAAAACAGAAGCAGTTTCTGCTAAAATTAACGGAGCATGGAATGTGTAATTTGTCTGCTCTTTGGCCAGCAGACTGTGCACTGCATGGCCTAATTCATGGGCAATGGTAGAAACATCTCTTTCCTTGCCTGTATAATTGACCAAAACATAGGGAAGAACATCTGTAAGAGTGCTGTAACAAAAAGCACCCGAGCGTTTGCTGTCAGAGATGACTGAATCTAAATGTTTAGCAGCTAGCACTTTCTCTGCTTCTTGTGCCATACGAGGAGAGAACCGGTTAAAGGAAGAGAAAACTGCTTCCATCGCCCGATTAAAGGGCCAGCTGCTTTCTTTCGCGTGTAAGGGAGCATACAAATGATAACGAGAAAGTTTTTTTGTCTTGAGCATCTTGGCTTTTAGATGGAAGTATTTTTGGAAAAGTGTGCGTTTTTTTTCGCAGACATGAAGCATGGTTTCTACTGCTTTATCACTGACGTCATTGCCTAGATTTCTTACTGCCATGACTGAAGAATATTTTCGCATCAGAAGATGCTCATTTTTCCAGCTGAGAACTAAGTTTTTGTAAATTTCTCCCAAAACATCGTGCTGTTTTTGATAAGTAGAGAGAAGAGATTGGTATGCGGCTTCTCTGATCTTTGGATTCTCCTGGCGAAAATAGGGAGTGAGCTCTGATTGATTAAAAAGTTTGGTTTTTCCTTTAATTTTAAGAGGAAATCTTAAAACATTGGTAATCATAGAGTATAACGAAAGAAGAGCACGGTCTCCGGTGGTATCTTTCAGAGTGATAATCGTTTCTTCTGGCTCGCTGAGAGTGTAAGGCTTGAAATCCCTCATCCGGCTAAGATGATACTGGTATTTACCTGAAGCAGCAATTAAATGCTGGGCTTGAGAATCAGAAAGATCTTTGAACCAAAGACTAAAAAATAAGGTTTGAGTAGAGAGCTCTGCCAGCTTATTAGAAACCTTGTCTTTAAATGCCCGAGCTTTAGAAGAGTTGATATGAGTGTAAAAATCCAACTGGGCATAGGCAGAAATCTTGGTGGCCAGAGAATCCAAAACTTCTCCTTCTTTGAAAATTTTCATAAATTCAGCTGAAGAAATTTTAGAAGAGAGATGCTGTTTATAAGCAGTGAACTTGGCCGTTTTCTTTTCTAACAAAAGAAGATCTTTTTCAGCAGCTTTTTCATTAGAGTATAAATCTTTCAAATCCCAGTTAGCAAGCTTGTACATGAATGAAAGGAAAGAAAGGGAGTTTATAAAGGTTATTTCTATGATTCAATATCCGGCTTATTTCGTCAACTCTTCAAACTGCAGGCCTTTCCTTTGGAGAATTTCTTTGGAGATGACAAAAGACTCTCCGGCCGCTGCCAAGTCTTCAGGCATGATAAAATACCAAGGCTGGCGGGGAAGGCGAATGGCCAGCCAGGCTTCGGCTCCAAAAGTCTGGCAAAATTTTCTTAACTGGTCTAAATCTTCCTGAGAAAAATATTTTTTATCCTCTCGAGTAGCTTTGCATTCAATAGCAATCCGGCGGATAGCATTGCCGGCCAAAATATCCGGATCAGGATACTTAGAAGAACCGCTTCCGGCAATACGAATGGCCGACCAGCCATCAGTGTTATTAAACAAATGGATTAATTCTCTTTCGGCATTTGCCCCTTTTTCTTTGTTGGACATTTTATACAGAAACTTTCATGAAATCCACGGCCGCCAAAGTGTCATCAAAGTACTGTCTGGCCTCTTGCTCCAGCTCTTTGGCATTTTTGTAGCGCTGACTGATATGGGTAAGAACCAGTTTTTTCACTCCGGCTTCATTGGCAATTTGGGTGGCCTCGTGGGTGGTAAGATGAAAGTGAGATTCTGCTTTGTCCTGCTGGTCGTTTTTGTAAGTGGCATCAGTAATTAAAAGATCTGCTTTTTCTGCCAGTTTCAGAGCATTGCTGCACGGCCGAGTATCCGTCAGATAGACGATTTTTTTTCCAGGCACTAAGATGGTTGATTCTTCTGGAGTAATCTTTTTGCCGTTAAGCATAATGCTTTGGCCGGCCTGCAGCTTGCCCATCAACGGCCCAGGAGTAAGATTCAATTTCTTGCAGGCAGAAAGATTCATCTTACGCTTTTCCTTTTCTACAAAACTATATCCAATGCAGGGAGCTGAATGTTTGAGGGGAGCGGCATAGAGAACGAACTCTTCATTCTCAAAAATTTTTCCATCTAATACTTCGTGTACGCGGAATTCTATCAAATCTTTACTGACAAAAGAATGGACCATCAAAGAGATATACTCCTTAGTCCCTTTTGGTCCATAGATATCAAGTACTCCACTGTGCTGCTCTGCACCCATGGTACTCATCAACCCTGGAATGCCTAAAATATGATCTCCATGCCAATGGGAAATAAGAAGCTTGGTAATTCGAGCGGGCTTGATGCCGGCAATCTTCAACTGCCGCTGGGTGCCTTCTCCGCAGTCGAATAATAAATTTTCAGCACCATAACTAAGAAAAACTGCAGGATGACTTCTTTCCTTAGTCGGAGCCATACAGGCTGTGCCTAAAAAGGTGAGCTCAATCATAAGAAGAAGAATTTAAAGATAAGTTATAAGGCTTTTGGGAAAAATCGATTATATTTTAGACAAGATAAATCCTTTTAAAACGCTCTTAAAAAGGGAGGTTTATGCTTACACCTCAAGAGTTTTATCGCCAGGACGCAGTTGTTCAACGAATCTTGGAATACTGCGGAGTATCTACAGAAGACGCGGCTCACTTTCATTTAGAAGCAGACAGTTCCCTTCAAAATTCAAAAAGTCTTGAGCGCCTGGCTCGCAAAGCTACTGTAGAATACCTTTCTGGCTGGCTGGGGGGCAAGAAACCTACCTCTCGCAAACCAGGACAGACCGGCTGGTTTTTTGACCAAGGATATGATGTCTTTCGCTCGGTCTGGGATAAACAAAAAATCACCTTTCTGTTAGATTTGGAATACGTCAGCCATCGTTTTCCTTCAGAGGCTTATCTTAACCAAGAGAGAGTTTTCAGTCTGTTAGAACCAGTCTACCAATGTTTGTGGGATATTTTTCGAGAGAAAGGAATGAAACCGCTTACCTTGGTCACCGGCCAAGGCTATCATTTTGTTTTTGACGTTAATTCTTATGATCGACCTTATTGGCAAAAAGAAAAACAAGTAACAGATATTGTTCGAAAGTTAGAACATATAGGTTATTTAGAAGATACACTTCAAGGAAAATATGAACATCCTGTTCCCGGCAAGAAGAGAGATCGAGTAGTAGAAAAAGAGCTGGGCCGGGTCTTTGATGCCAGCGGTAAAATTCTGGAATTTGTGGCGCATAAGGCTCTCAAGCGGCTGCCTCAGTATGGAGTAAAAATACCGATTACTATCGGAGATCTTGTTACAGGCAACGCTATGCAAGAAACGATTAATCTAGATTTGAGCACTTATGCTTCTCCCTTGCATCTACGAGTGATGCGCACTGCCTTTTCCACCCATCAAAAGCATCATAATCCTAAAAAGATGACTGGTGCAGAGCATATTCCCATACAGATTGCTATACCTCGGCATACTCCCTGCAACGGCCACGTTCTTTCATTAGGAGAAATTTTCAAAAACCGCCGCCATTTTGAGCATTCTGCCAATTATGCTAAAGCAATTACACTTAACATTCCTGAAGAAGGCATGGGGGTAGATCAACTTTGTGGAGAATTCGTTGGTTCTCCTCTTCATCTTTTCCATCAGAATTATGATGCAACTAAGACCGACAGTCCGGAAAGATGGTCAGAGACTTATGACCGCTTTGATCTGCGCAGTGTTCCACCCTGCGTGGCCAAGATGTTAACTAACCCTAATCCTGCTCTCTTACAACCTACACAGATACAAACTTTAGTGCGCGTGCTCACTGGCAAACAATGGTGGCATCCAAAGCATGTGGCAGGATTAATCCGCAGTAAATACGAACGGGATTTCCAATGGGATTATCGTTTTGATAAGCATGATGCGGCTCATCATGCCAACACATGGGTACGGTTTTATGCCGGATTGTTAGCTACAGGTTTAGACGAAAGAATGGACCAGAATTGTATCTCTCATCAAGAAAAAGATTTGTGTACTCAATCTGGTTGCGGCTACAATTTAGGAAATTATCGTTAAAGATACAAAGAAAATAAAATGGATTTGAACGAATATTATCATCATCCGGTTATTAGGACTAATCTAATTAATTTTTTTAGCGGCTGCAACTGGTTTCTTACTGGAGGCAGCCATTACAGCCGGGATCCTACGTGGGGAAAAGATCCGGCAGTGCGTGTTTTTCCTATCACTGAACTAGATGCCCGACTGGGTCAGGGGCCGGACATTTTTCGGCCGTTGGTAACTCGAAATGGTGTTCTAGGGGTCTTTGACATTGAGTATTATAACTGGGATAAAAAGACTTTATTTCTCCCTGCTGAAGAGAGAGAGTTTGGAACAAGAGATAAGATTTTTCGAGAACAATTAGAACCGATCTACCAAGTTCTCTCCCAAACCTTTGGAGAAGAATGTATTATCGATACCACGTGGAGCGGCTATCATCTTTTAACAGAGATCTGGAAACATAGTTCAGTTTATGATTTACTCTTAGAATTAGGAAAATCTTGGCGAGATGATGGAACTCCCCGTTGTTTGGAAAAATCTTTAGTCACTGCGTATAATGAAAAAATTTATGATGACCTTAAAAGAAATTCAGGAACGGATTTAGAGGATGGTGTAGTCTATCAACAGTTTGGCCGAGTATTAGAATTTCTTTCTCATCAAATTATGCAGCAGGCTCAAGAAAAAGTTTCCTTGCCAGTTACAATCTGCGATAGCACCGAAGAGTGCTTATCCCTGGATTTGTCCCAGTATGCTGATCCAGTTTATATGAGAATCATCCGCTCGGTTTTTTCTTCGTGGGATAAGCATAATCAGATAGAATCCTTAAGCCAGATGGTGGGAAAACCGCCCTTTTTGGATATGGTAAGAAAATATGGATCGTACGAAAATCAAGATATCGAGCAGGTACTGCATTTGGCTCAAGATTATGAACACGCAGTAGAATATAATCAACAGTTTTCAAACTGTATTCCATTAGCTGGTAAAAAAACTCTGGCCTTGATCGAACAATATGCTCAATCAAAATTGTACGCCTTTCATCAGGAATTTGATAAAACTGAGCATGATGCAACTGATGAGAATTACAAATTAGCAAAGTTTGATCATAATCTAAGTTGGGATGCAAGAGAGATGATGGAGTATCCCAATCCTACTCTTTTACAGCCCCGGAATCTTAAACGCTTGACTGAAGAATTAATGTCTAAAGGATGGCATCCCAAACATATCGGTGGAATGCTGGCTGGCCGCTACGAAGCAGAAGGCAAGGGTTGGGATAAGAAATATTGGTCTAAATATAAGCCTCGGACACGAGCTAATTTCTGGGCGAGAACTTATGCGGCCTTGGCTTTACGGGAGAAAGGGGAATTATAAAAAATAGTTTTTAGATATATGTTCTTAACAATAAAATAATTGTTCCGGCCACTAACGGGATAACTAGATTATCATCAATGTGCTGCTGGTTCAGATCAAATTCCATGGCTTCTGCTAACATTGCTCCTAACGAAGCGAGAAAGGCTTCGGAAGGAGAAACAAAAAAGAGAGCACCTAAAAAACCTGCTCCTGCGCCCATCAAAGTTCCTTCAAATAATTTCAAGCTTTTGTGATTGAATGGGTTGGGGATTCTGCCGTAATAATGGCCGAAGAGATGAGAAACTGAGTCTCCTAAAGAGAGGATAAGAATCGCAGCCAATGCAGCATCGAAAGGAAATAATTTAATGGCGAGCAACGAGCCAAGAACAAAAAAGACCGGGCCGCGGCCAGGAAACGTTTTCCTCTGCTCCGGCCGCTCGCAGTGATCCAAAATCCAAGAGACGAGAGGGATACGAATTCTTTTGCTGAGAAACGCTAGAAGACTGCCGACAATCAACAACCAGAAAATGTGCCAAGTGTTGATAAGATGGGTTGAAAGGAGTATAACTAATATCATTCCCATGACTGCATGCAAGGCCTGCCGCTTTATTTCTGAGAATTTATTCTCTACCATCTTAGAAATCTTTTTAACTAAAAGAGCAGTTAAAAACTTAATGGAAGAAAGATATACCCGCCAGGAGGCAGTGATTGGAAAAGAAAACCAGAAGAAACTGAGCCAAAGCAGAGTGGCGATAATTGGTTTGGGGGCGACTGGCAGTGTGACTGCGGAGATGCTGACTCGAGCAGGTATAGGCAATCTTCTTCTCGTGGACCGAGATGGAGTAGACTTAAGCAATCTTCAACGTCAAACGCTTTATACTGAACTGGACATTGGAAGAGAAAAGGCGTTGGCTGCCAGAGAAAGATTAAAGCAGATTAATTCTAAAATTAACATAACTGCGTTGGCGGTTGGTTTAGATGCGGGAAATATTGATTCCGTGCTGGGTGGGAAGTTTGAATTGATTCTTGAGTGTACGGATAATTTAGAAACTAGATTTTTGATTAATGAATTCTGCCGAAAAAATAAGATTCCTGCCGTTTTCTGCGGAGTGGCGGGAATGAAAGGATTTGTTCTACCGGTAGAAAGAGAATTCTGCTTCAACTGCGTGTTTATGCATGCCAAAGAAGCGTTGACCTGTTCAGGAGAAGGAATCTTGGGAGCAACAGTGCATCTAGCGGCCAGCTTACAGGTAAAAGAAGGGATAGATATATTACTAAAAAATAAAGAGAGTAAATTAATCCTTTTCGATTTGGAAAAAGAAGAATTAGAAAAAGTAAAAGTGAAAAAGAATCCTGCCTGTTTAGTCTGCCAAGATCAGTTCTATTGCTTGGAAGAGAAAGAAAAGAAAAAATCCAGTTATGTGATAAAAAAATGCAAAACTCGAGCGGCCTTTAGCGTACGGTTTAACAAGAAAATTGATTTGTCAAAGATAAAGAAAAGATACAAAGTGCTTCTAGAAACACCTCTTCTTCTAGTGGTAGAAAAAGAGGGAGCAGAGATGATCGTCCATCAGTACGGAGAGGTTATCTTCAAGAAGGCTAAAGATTATAATCAAATAGAGAAATTGGCAGAAGAAATCTACTCCGCAGGATAATCATAAACGCCCGAGATTCCGACAATATGCTGTATTTCCGAGGGAAATTTTTCTTGGTATCCTTTATGTCTTAGTACTTGATATAATTCAAATCCAGCAAGTTCATATGCTCCGCGAAGCTCTTCTCTCTCCGTGCTCGACAGATTGGTAAATTTGGTGGTTATTTTTCCAAAACGGTCAAAAAAGAATTCAAAAGGATAATTCTCCTCGCCGAGTTCATAACGTTCTAAACAACCTTCCAGAGAAGCGCATTCAGAAAGAAAACTGCGAGTTGACTCCGTTTGATTATCCATTTTATCATTTAAAAGTGAGTATTTATTTAAAAGCTTTTTGAGAAAATGCGCCCCGGGGCAGACTCGAACTGCCGACCTCATGGTTTCAGTACATAACTGTTATTTAACAGCCATGCGCTCCACCGACTAAGCTACCGGGGCAAACCTTGCTCTTGGAAGGAGAATTATTTATAAAGATTTTTAGGAAAAAGAGGAAAGCATGAGGTTATCCCAAGAAATAGAACTAGTGGGTAAAGGACTTTTTTTGAATGTAGAGAAAACGCTGGTCATTGGAGATTTACATCTGGGCTATGAAGAGATGCTGATCAATAAAGGAGTATTGGTACCGAAAGCCCAGCTGAAAGAAACTTTACGCGATTTGGAAGAACTGGTAAAAAAGGTCAAGCCTCTGCAGATAGTGATTAATGGTGATTTAAAACATGAGTTTGGGCGAGTGCTCGGCCAAGAGTGGAAAGATACTTTGACTTTGATTGATTGGATTGTAAAAAAGGGGATTAAACTGATTGTAATCAAAGGAACGCATGATCCTACTTTGAAACCGATATTAAGCAAACGTTTTCTGAAAACGGTTGATTCTCTGCAGTTAGGAAAAATATTCATCTTTCATGGAGATAAAGAGATGAAGATTCCTTCTGGGGTGGAAACATTGATTATCGGCCATGAGCATCCGGCAATTACCTTACGAGAAGGAAGAAAAACTGAAAAGTTCAAATGCTTCCTGCGCGGCCGATGGAAAGGAAAAGAACTGATTGTCCTGCCGGCATTTAATCCGCTGATGGAAGGAACGGATATATTGACTGAGCCGGCCATCAGCCCGTTGGTCAAGCAGATGAAGAGACGAGAAGTATTTGTGATAGGAGCAAAAGAAGTACTCAATTTTGGGAAGATTTAATTTACTTAATCTTAGATATTAATTTGCCAGTTATATCTGCCTCTTCTATCTGGCCGCTCAATTCTACTTTCTGCTGAGCAGTGTCCGCTAAGATATCTCCACTGAAAGAAGAAAGCTCAACTTTATCCTGATCTAATTGGTATATCACTTTATCTGATAGGGTCAGCTCTCCATTATTGGCTAAAAAGTTTAATTCAGAAACTGCTGTGCCTTTTATTTCTAGATTAACATAGGGCATATCAACGGTGTTTATGTTAAGAGCTTTTTCTGTGCCATAAGCCATGCCATTGAGATAGACCTTGCTGGCTGTGCCTTTTAAGGAGATGGAAGTGCCGCTGAAAGAGATTTTTCCTTTGTAGCCGTCAATCAAGAGCGTGTTTTCACTGGCCGGTTCTTTCAAGCCCAACCCCTCCTTATTAATTTCGAAGGGAACTACAAAATATTTGAAGGTGATTTCGACTGAGCTGAGATCGATATTTGCGGCTATATCCGGGATGGGAGTAATGACTGCTTGCAAAGATTTAGCCGCTTCTGGAGAGAGATTTAACTCTTCATTAGAAGGCTGATTCTGCAGATATAAAAGAACTGCTACGATTACAATCACTACGGCAATGCCCATCACCAGCCAAAGATTGCTGGGGCCGTCTCCGTCTGGATAAAAACCTCTTTTAACCATCAGAGGCTATAGAATGCGGGTGGTTTTTATAGTTTTCTATAATCTACCTCAGTTCCAGCATGCGGTCTGCCGGTTAATCTCTTTCGTGGAAACCTCTCGGCAAAACTTCTCTTCAAAAGAAATCAGGATTTTCTTTCTTAGGCTATAACTATTCGCATATTTTACCTGCGCAGTCCAGCTTTGTGACGTCCTCCCCACCCTAAAGGGTGGGGCTTCCTCGTGATTACGCGGCAGCTATCCCATGATGGACTTCTTGATTCTCAATGTAAGCGATTGTAGC
>JAGVYL010000030.1 GCA_018303285.1 Candidatus Woesearchaeota archaeon
TTTTCTCGCAGAAATTTGTTAAGAAATCGTAACCTAATTTTGTGACTAGCAACTGCTTAGCTCAGCGCTCTTCTTGACCAGGCCAGAACCAACACCTGTTCTTTCAGATATCTTTTTAAACCAAAAAGCTTCTCTTGATAGAAAAGGGAAGATTGATGGAAAAAGATGAATACTTGCAGCTCTTAGAAAAGTACAAGTCTAAAATCAAAGAGGAATTCGGTGCAGCAGCAACCAAAGCGCCATCTAAAATATCTTCTCAGGAATATACTGAATTCAAACGCGACTTATACCCAGCACATTACACTTTATACGAAAAAGCCTGTAACTTTGCTGAAAGAATCCTCAAACTGGGTGTAGACGGCAAAAAAGCCGAACAGCTGCAGAAAAGCATCAACACCTGCCATCTGAACGTCACTCCCGCTGGAGTTACTTCCTTAGCCTATCTTCTACCGTTAGTAATGATTGTTTTTGGTAGCCTGATTGCTTTTGCTCTCTTTCAGATGCTTTTCTTTGTCATCTTCTTCATGATTGCCGGGCTGTTGCTAATCTTTGCCCTGCAAAAAGTTCCTGATTTCATGGCCAACACCTGGCGGATGAAAGCTTCCAACCAGATGGTCCAAAGTATTTTTTATCTTGTCACTTACATGCGCCACACTTCTAATCTAGAGCGTGCAGTAGAATTTGCTTCCGACCATCTTTCTCCTCCCCTTTCCATTGATTTAAAAAAAGTTTTGTGGGATGTGGAAACCAGCAAGTATAGTAACATCAAAGATTCCCTTAACGCTTATCTTGACGGTTGGAAAGAATGGAACCGGGAATTCATCGAAGCATTTCATTTAATAGAATCTTCTTTATATGAACCGGCAGAATCCCAGCGCCTTGCTTTGTTGGACAAATCATTAGATGTCATTCTTTCAGAGACTTATGAAAAGATGCTTCATTATGCTCATGGATTGCAATCGCCGATTACTATGCTTCATATGTTAGGGGTCATCCTCCCAATTTTAGGTTTAGTTATTCTTCCATTAGTCGTTTCTTTCCTTACGGGTGGAGGAGAAGGGAAAGCGCCTACCTCTCCGTTAGTTATGGCTGGATACATTGCTCTATTATATAATATCATTTTACCAGTTACAGTCTTTTTTATGGGCAAGGCTATTCTTTCTCAACGGCCGACTGGATATGGCGATTCTGACATCAGCGAAGATAATCCTGAACTGAAAAGATACCGCAACGGCATTATCCATATAGGCAAGGCCGAGATTCTCATCAATCCTTTGGCTGTTGCTCTAATGCTCGGTTTTGTTTTCCTGATTATTGGTTTATCTCCAGTCATCATTCATCAGCTAAACCCCACGTGGGACTTTTCCTGGGGCGGAGATGAAGGAAAAAACTTCGATGCTATTGGATATATCTGTCCTCCCGACATTGCTTGTAAAGCTGTTGATGCTATCGGCCCTTTTGGCATGGGTGCGGCTTTGATTTCTTTACTTGCGGTTTTGGGTTTCGGTCTGGCCTTAGGCTCGTATTACTCCCTGCGTTCCAGCAATGTTATCAATATCCGAGAAAATACTAAAAAGCTGGAAGAAGAATTTGCTACTGCATTATTTCAATTTGGCAACCGTTTGGGAGATGGTATTCCTGCAGAGATGGCCGTCATCAAAGTCGCAGAAAATATGGAAGGCACTACTTCCGGCAATTTCTTTCGTGTGGCTCAGAGAAATATGCTTAAGCTGGGCATGAGCTTACAGCAATCTATCTTTGATTCAAAAGTTGGAGCCCTGATTTATTTCCCTTCAAAGATTATTGAATCGTCAATGAAAATTCTAGTGGACAGCGTAAAAAAAGGTCCGCGCATTGCTGCTGAGGCCCTGCTTTCTGTCTCTCGTTATATCAAAGAGATTCATCGAGTCAATGAACGATTAAAAGATTTGATGGCTGAAATCATCAGCTCCATGACCTCGCAGATTAAATTTTTGACTCCTGCTATCGCCGGTATTGTCATCGGCATCACTTCTATGATTACTACTATCCTTACTAAATTAGCTGCTCAGATGAGTGCTATGACCGAAGGTGGAGCAGGAGGGTTGGGCGGTATGGGAGATCTAGTTAATATGTTCGGCACCGGCATGCCTACTTATTACTTTCAATTTGTTGTTGGCATCTATGTCATCCAAATCACCTTTATCCTCACTGTTATCGCTAGCGGCATTGAGAATGGAGAAGATAAATTGATGGAGCGCTATCTCCTCGGCAAGAATATCATCCGCAGCACTGTGCTCTACGTAATCATTAGTACGGTAGTAATTGTACTATTCAATATATTTGCCATAGGAATAATCGAAGGTGGTTTAGGTGCATAAATCTTTATTCTTCAATCTTCTCTCTGCTTGCTAGACATAATATTTGGCAAAAACAATATAAATAACTGTCAAAATATTTATTTATCTATTGTTTATCGGGACAGTAGCTCAATCTGGGAGAGCACTACGCTGAAGAGGCCGTGGAAAAAAACAGAACCAGAAAGTTCAATCCGCATCTGGCATTTGATACGTAGTTGTCGGGGGTTCAAATCCCTCCTGTCCCAATTATTGAATTTAATATGACATTATAAACAATTATTGTTACTAATGGAACAAATAATCTCCAAAGAAAACGAACATCGAGTAAAAGTGATTTCTCGTTTATATTACGGATTATATGTTTACGGAAAGCAAAATACAGATGTAGATATTTCTGATTTAGAGCAGGCAGGGAGAATTGCTGTATATGATATTTCCAGAAAAAGGGCGGAAATGCTCGATCATGCAGGTTACGTCAGTGCCGCCATAAAATATGCCTGTCTTGGCGAAATCAAAAAGATGCGGCATAAAGTTAGACAAGTCTATCTCACGCATCAACACGAGGAAATGGTTCCGATTGTGGATCTACTTCCCACTAAAGAGAGAGGGGAAACTGCTCCGGAACACTTAGAGCAGATGGACGATTTATTATATCACATCAAGCATGAATTCTCCCCCAGAGAAGCTGATGCTTTGGATTCTTTGGTTCAAGGATGTCGGAATGTTTATGACTTGAATTTGTCTAAGCCGCCGACCACCGAGACTAAAGATAAAGTAAAAGTAGTTACAGCTATGGATTTAGATGACGAAGAGATGATCATTTATGCTCAGGTGTTGACGGGAGCAAAATCAAAATTTCCTGATGGATACTGTCTGCCTAAAAATAGGGGTCAAGAAAGAGGAAAGAAATATTTTGATGCTTTACTTAAGGCGTTAAATATGAGCAGTAGGGAGTTTGCTCAATCACCGAATCAAGAGGATTTATTAAGATTATATCGCTTACACAGTTTTGTAGACAAAAGTTACCAGCATAGAATATCAAAACTAATCTTAGAAGGAGATTCAGATATTAATCTGGAGGATATCAAAAATCGGGGAAAGAAGTGGGATCTAGCCTCTACAGAACAATTATCTGCAATAGTTCAAAGACTAAAAAGCAGATTGGGAAAGACCCCCGAAGAAATAAACTCGTCAGATTTTATTCAAAACAATCTTGATGGGATGATTCAACAAGTATTTCGGGGAAGTATCCGATTGGCAGTAGAATTCACCTTTCCCGGTACACACCACAAATACCGCTATAGGGCAAAAGAACTTCGTGAGAAATATACCCCCTAGATCATTCCATCTAGCTATTCTGCTTCCAGAAACTTCTTTATCACTACTATTTTTGTAATAATATATTCTCACTCTTTTCTCTAAAAACCTTTATAAATAAACTAAAGAATTTTCTTAAAATGTTCTACAAAGTCAAAGTCAAGGACCATATCCGCGTCCCCCCCAAGGCCTTCGCCAGTGATCCCGAAGCGGCCGTCATCAAATACATCAAGGAGGAATACAGCGGCCATGTCTCTAAGGATTTCGGTTTTGTCATCAATGTATTAAGTGTGGAAAACATCAAAGAAGGAGTGATTATTCCTGGAGACGGAGCAGCTTATTATGAATCATTTTTTGAACTTTTGACTTTTAAGCCGGAATTGAATGAAGTTTTGACTGGAAAAATTAGAGATATCACTGATTTTGGCGCCTTTATGCACATCGGCCCGGTCGAAGGAATGATTCACGTTTCTCAGAGCATGGACGATTTTGTTTCTTTTTCCAAAGACAAAGTTTTGCAGGGCCGCAAAAACGGCCGAACCCTGAAGATTGGCGATCAATGCAAAGCAAGGATTATCGCGGTCAGTTTCAAAGATTTAAGCAATCCCAAGATTGGCCTGACTATGCGCCAGGAAGGATTAGGCAAGCTTGAATGGCTGGAAAAGAAAACCGAAGCTCCGGCTGAAGCAGAAAAACCTGCTAAAAAGAAAGAGAAGGAGAAATAAATGGCTAAACGAAAAGCTTGTCGCAATTGCAAGAGAATTACTGAAGATGAAACTTGTCCTGTCTGCAAAGAAAACCAATTTGCCAGCGCCTGGCAGGGAAGAATTTTTGTCTCTGATGAAAAAAAATCATTGATTGCTGAAAAAGTAAAACTTACTGCCCCTGGCGAATATGCTATCAAGTTAAAATAAAATGGAACTTAACATTGCCCACAAAAAAGAAAATCCTTTGCTTAACCGCACAGAGATTACTGCCGAAGTGGTCTACGATGCCGTCACTCCCAATTACAACGAATTAACTGACTCTTTGGCGTCTAAACTAAACAAGCCTAAAGAATTAATTGTCATTAAAAAAGTTAAAACATTTTTTGGCGAAAAAAACGCCGATGTTTCAGCATACCTGTATTATGATGCTGAATCCTTGGCCAAAATCGAGCCTAAAAAGAAAGAAAAGAAGGAGAAAAAATAAGAATGGCCAAAGACGAAAAGAAACCGGCTCCTAAAGCTGCGGATAAAGGCAAGAAAAAGAAATCCGCCAAAGGCCGCTGGCAGTTCTATGGAGTTTCCGGAGATAAACTAGAAAGAAAAAACAAGTACTGCCCTAAGTGCGGCCCTGCTTCCTTTCTGGCCAGCCACGAGAATCGATTGACCTGCGGCCGATGCAAGTATACCGAGTTCAAAAAGAAATAGATTAGTAAAAAGATTAATTCTCAAGTATTTAACTTTCTAATTTTCTCTCAATTCTTCCGCTGCCATATTCACTGCCTCTTTGCGGTCTTTCAAGCAGTATGCAAAGATGTTCGCTCCGGGATTGCGGCAGAGATGCCTAATAATCTCTTCGTATGATCCTGCATTAATCTCAAATAAAGATTTTCGCAGATAACTTTGCTGTTCCGCCCAATAATTTCCTGTACCTAACTTTTGTTTTCTTTCCCCAGCTCGGGTTTTTACTTTTTCCAATTCATCTCGGGTAAAATACTGGCTAAAAGTCCGCAAGAAAGCATTATCCACACCATTTTGAGAATATCCTTGCTGCCCTTTGTACGCGGACCACGCTCCAATGAAGTGAGCCGCCTTCTGCTCCAAAGATAAACCACAATTATCTTTCAACCGGCAGAACATATCAAAACTTTCCCTGCTAAGCGGATTGATAAACGGATCAACAATTGTTCCTTCAGGTACATCTTGCAGCCGTTCTTCTATATCTCTTCCTCCGAAACGCAGGCCTTCAACTAAAGCAAGATGATAATCTCCGTTTTCTAAACCGCCCATTGCTTCTACAATAGCATTACGTAAGAAAAAAGTGTTATACTCTTCTGTAGTCCAAAGGCTTACATTCAGGCCTCCACGCAATTGATAACGATACTTTTCCAAAGCCGTTCCCCGATAAACTGCCTTAGCTACAGCTGCAACCATTCCCTGCCGGCCGGCCACTTCATTTATAAATTTTATGTCGGTCACTACTCTCAAATTAAGTTCAAATAGAGAATACAACATATAATTTGTTTTATCGCAATCCTTTTTAATCAATCACTCACTCTTTGATTTGATGGAAAATCTCCGCATCGGCATTGTCGGCAATATTGGAGTAGGAAAATCTACGTTAGTGGAAGCGGCCAGCACTCCTCCCTTGAACCAGATTCTTCTCTCCCTTCTTCCCGAAGAGAATCATCACAAGATTCACGCTTTTCCTGAAGAATTCAATCCTGAAGTTTTGGCCGAATTCTACAAAGATCCGGTTAAACATGCATTTATGGCCCAGTTGGAATTTCTCAACGGCCGCCTGCGCAGGGAAGAAAAAATAGATAATTGCTCCGGCATTATCTTAGAAGATCGCACTTTAGCTGAAGATTATCACATCTTCGGCCAAGCCCAGAAGATTCTCGGCCACATGACCACCCCCCAGTTTCTCGCTTATCATGGAACTTATAAGCTTATGACTGCAAAAGTAAAAGAACCGGATTTAGTAATTTATCTTCGAGCCAATGTATCTACCTTATTGCAGCGTATTGCCCAGAGAGGAAGAGACAGCGAGAAAAGTATTCCTTCAGAATCCCGTTAGATGAATATCTGGAAAAGACCATCTCTAAAGTTGGAGAAAAAATCCGCTCTTTAGATTTGCGGGTCACTACTCCCGGCTTAAGCGAGTGGGTAAGATTATCAGAGACTAAAGCCGCTCTCAAGGCCATCGAAGCAGAGAAACGGCTGGAAGATTATCTTCATCAGAATCAAAAGTTGATTGCCATCGCCGGCAATGTAGGTTTGGGCAAATCAACTCTTGCCGGCATTATGCAGCGCAGCCTGCGCATGAGTGCCCTCTATGAAAATCCTGAAGAGAATCCTTTATTGGAACTATTTCTTGGAAACAAGACTAAGTATTGCTATGACTTACAGAAACATTTTTTAAAGATGCGGGCCGAGCAGCAGAAAACCGGAAAAGACAGCGGCCGCAGCCATGTCCTTGACCGCTCTCTGCCAGAAGACCTTTTAATTTTCTGCCGCCAATTCCTTTTAGACGGCCATCTGACCAAGGATCAATATGACTTGTTAAATATCGAATTCCGCCGGGCGAACATGGAACTTCCGCAGGCAGATCTTATTGTCATGCTTAACGGCACTCCTGAATTAGCTTGGCAGCGCATCCAGCAGAGAGGCCGGGAGATGGAAATCCAAGGCGGCTGGAAGAAAAGTGAGATTGAACAGCTCGGCCATCTCTACCGCACCTATGCTCGGGATGTTCGAGACTTTGGATTTCATCACGGCCCAGTCTTAGAAATCAACGTCAACAAATTAGACTTAACTAACCGCATCCATGGCGGCTATATATTCGAGCAGATTTATCAAGCGCTGCGGTAATACTTTTTAATTATGCGATACATTTATTTACTTTCTTTTATTTCTTTATTTTATGAAAGCTAAAAAGGAGCAGGTGCTTTTGCTGAAGAAAGGAGGATTTGAGGAAATGGCCGTCAAATCTCCTCATGAAGAACTGCGGCTGAGCAAAGGCAGAATCATGGTCACTCTTTACAAAACTGGCACCCTATTAATTCAAGGAAACGACAAAGAAATCCACCAAGTCAATACCCTGCTAGAAAAAACAAATATTCTTCCCAAAGAAGTCTCTGGTCTCACCGTCGGCTCAGATGAATCTCTCAAGGGAGATACTTTTGGAGGGATTGTAGTAGCCGTAGTAAAAGCAGATGACAAAATCCGTCTTAAGCTGGCTCAAGCAGGAATAAAAGACAGCAAGCAAGTGCCAGATTACAAAATTCCTGAAATGGCAAAGAAAATCAGGGAAATCGCAGAATACGAAATCATCTCTCTCTTTCCCAAAGATTATAATTTAGATATTACAAAATATACCGGAGTCACTTTTCTCCTCAACAAACTGCATCATCAAGCATATCAATGCTTAATCAAACATCATCCAGAAAAGGCCTCAATCAAACACATTGTGGACAAGTATCCCGGCTGCACTGTCGGGCATATTATTGAAACTAAAGCCGATGAAAATCATATCGAAGTGGCCGCTGCTTCTATCCTGGCCAGAGAAGAAGCATTAAAACAGTTGATTACTCTCAGCAAAGCGGCCGGATTTAAACTGCCCAAAGGCAGTACTCATGTGGCGGAGGCATTAAAAAAACTAAAAGAGAAAAAGGCCGACTTAAGCTTTTTTGCTAAAGTTGATTTTAAGAATGTTTTGCCGTTTCGTTAAGTATCTATAAAAAATCAAACCACCACTAACCTCTTCTCTCCCCTAATAGTAATGTAATGTTTCAATCTCTGCTTCAATTCTTTATCGACCGTTACAATTAAATCTCCTGATTTAGACCTCTGTACTAAAATATCATCTGTTGCTCCCTTGCCAGTTTTTATCAGTTCTATTTTTTTCTCCGCGATTTTTTTCTCCGCAATCTGCAGTGCCAGCCTTCCTGCCAGTTTATCCTTGCCGGAACTTTCTTTGTCTAAAAATATTTTCTGCAATTCTTCCAAATTTTTGTCTAGCACTGCCAAGGTATAAGAAAAATCGCAGGTTTTTTCTAATTCTGAAAAGATATCTACTCTTAATTGACCTACGGCCATCAGAATATTTGTATCCAAAATCACTCGTACCATCTTCTAAGAAAAATAAAATCAGTTTATATGCTTTATCATATTTTTTCGCATTCTCAGTTTGCAAACCAAAGGTTTAAATATAAGTTTAGTTTCTCTCGAGATTAAAATCAGTATAAAAAAGAGGTCTCAGATTGACGTTTTGGGGCATCTTCCATAAAATTCAATTAATTAAAAATAGAGGTGCGAAAATGAGAGGCAAACTGGCTATCTTATCGATATTATCTGTAATGGTATTGTTTTTGTTAGCAGTTAACGTTTCAGCAGCCATGTTTACGGCTACTGTTGACCCCATCAGCCCAGTGATCAAGCCCGGAGAAAAAGCCACTTTCAAGGTAACTATCCTAAATTCCGGCAGTTCCGACCTCACTTTAGATATTTTTTCCCCCCAAAGTGGCTTTGGCTGGAATGTTGATACCTTTCCTTTAGAAGACCGCCGAGTTGTTGTCAAATCAGGAGCTACTAAGAACGTAGAAGTTTACGCTCAACCGTTAAAGGATACTGGCTCAGGCATCTATAAGATTACTTTAAAGATTCAATCCGTAGAAACTAAAGAAACTTGGGAAGATACCCTTAAGGTTTTTGTCGCCACTAAAGAAGATCAGACTTACCTGCCTTCTCTTAAAGTAGATTTAGACCTCAATGACAAGCTTAATCCCCAAGAAACTCAATCCGTAAAAGTTTTAGTAGAAAACGAAAACGCCCTTAATTTCAAGAATTTATTATTGAAAGTCAACAGCGATATGCCAGAATTTGCGGTCCAACAAACGTTTGACTTGAAACCTTTAGCTAAAAAATTTATTGAGTTCACGATTAAGCCTAATCCGTATCAACAGCCAAAGGAATATTTCCTTTTCTTTGTTTTCGAAAGAAACGGAGAAACCGTCAAAGTGATTGAAAAGAAGGTCACCATTATTACCATGACCCCTGAATTCAGCCAAGAGGTTTCTGAAAAAACTAAATTCCTTAAGACCGAACGAACGGTCCTTGTTAAGAACGGCGGCAATGTCAAGAATACTCAGCAGATAAAGGTTGAAGCTCCGTTAGTAAAAAGTATCTTCACCACCACTAATGCTCAGATTACTAAATCAGAAGGTAAACGATATTATACTTGGGAACTAAGTTTAGGTCCAGGAGAAGAAGTCTCTTTAAAACAGGTGGAAAACTTGCGCATTCCGTTTTATCTTCTGTTCCTTATCTGTGTAGTTGTGTTATTATACTTCACGTTGCGCAGTCCCTTGGTGATTACTAAGTCTGCTATCAGCGGAGAGAAGAGCGGAGGAGTGATTACTTCTCTTAAAGTTACTCTAGCTGTTAAGAACGTAGGCAGCAGACCTATCAAGAATATTGAAGTCTTTGATATTGTTCCTGGCATCGGTCATGTTGAAAAAGAATTAGAATCCGGCACAGTCAAACCAGCTGATATTAAACCTGGTCCTAAAGGAACGGTAGTCAAATGGAAGATTGGCGAATTGGATGCTAAAGAAGAAAGATTGATCCATTACCGCATCCGAGCAAAACTAAATATCCTCGGTACAATGCAGCTGCCTAAAGCTAAAGGTAAGTTTGAAACCCGACCGGGAAAATTCCGTTCGTCATATTCAAATATATACAGTATCGGCCCTTAAAACATATAATAGAAACAAGAAAGGTTTATATAGGAGCACTTTACTGAAAAATAAAACAAAAAAGACATGTTCAAGCATGAGGTGGGGGAAAAATGAAAAATTTTCTTGCAGGATTGAAGGATAAATTTGGTAAGAGTACCGACTATGACGGTTCAGGAGAGGATTACCTTCCTTTAGAAGAAGCTAGAGAAGAGAAAGGAAAAGTTATGGTCCAACCATTTGTCATGGAAGACTTTGATGATGTAAAAGTTGTTCTTGACTCTTTAAGAGAAGGTCGCACCATCGCCTTGATTAATATCCGACCGTTGAAAGAGAAGGATATGGTCGAATTGAAGCGGGCCATCAACAAGCTGCGCAAGACCTGTGATGCTATTGAAGGAGACATTGCTGGCTTTGGCGAGGATTATATTGTGGCTGTGCCTTATTTTGCGGAGATTAGCCGAGGAAAAAGCGAGACGCAGACTTCCGAAGTGGCTGCTGAAGGCGAAGAAGAATAAATTTTATTTTTTCTTAGTATTTTTTTAATTCTTATCTATCGCCTAACCAATACAAATTATTAAAAACAAGTACTCTTTTTAAGATTAAATGAACAAAACAGCCAGATTTAATCGGTCAGAAGCAGAGATTGACATTATCGTTCAGCTTGCGAAGAAGAAGGGAGAAATCATTGATTCTATAGATAAATTGGTTTGTCAGCATCACTCCAAAACTACGTTTTCAGCAAATCAAATCCCCGGTTCTTGGTCTGCCTTATTTAAATATAACTGTTTACACGGAAAAGAGATACCAGATAACTCGCATTTGAATCAATATTCTTGTGATTCCTGCCGAGAAGAAAATTTACCTGGGGATCAAAGAACTGTAGCTTATGATTGCCCCCGTTGTGAAATTGTTTTAGGGCACTATTCTTCTAGAGGGTATTCTTATGGAAACAATGCACCGTTATCTTCTGGTAGCGGAATTAATTGTCTATGCCGCATCTGCGAAACTAAAATCGGGGAATTGGTATTTATACGCCGTTGACTAAATCTACTTAAACGCAATAATCTGATAGCCGTACTTTTCTATCTCTTCCTTTGTCCAAAAAGTCAGATTTTTTGTTTTGCCGACGTAAGTGACGGCCTTTTCCAGCACTCGGCCGGTGAACTGCTTATCTACCGAATTCCACTCCCTTAAAACAAGAACATCTCCTTCCTGACATTCAAAATCCGCCAAGCGTAATTCATATGTCTTCTTACCATCCAAAATCTTCTGAAAGTACTCCGGCCAGACTTTCTTTTCTATTCGTGTCATGTTTTTTTCTTAAAACGGTTTTAAATAAAAACCTTTATATAACATCTGCCGTTTTTGATGTTCGGTTATGCAAAGAGTATACAGAATATAAAGTCACGCCGGGGTCGCATAACCTGGTAGTGCGTTAGATTTTTTGGGGGTTCCTAAGACTATCCCAAATAAGGCGAACCTGCTAAGCTAATGCCCGCAAGGGCTTGAGGGTTCAAATCCCTCCTCCGGCGTTCTTTATTTGTGGGTTTCCGAACGAAGTGAGGAAATCCCACTTACTTTTTACTCAACGTTTTGCGAAGGCAAAAAGTTGGTGGGAATCCCTCCTCCGGCGTTTTCTTCTTTTTTCGTAGAAACTCTTTTATAAAACAGCTGCTTTTAGTTCTTTAATATGGGGGGTGGAAACATGCAGGCCTTTGTGTTAGTTTCTTTGAATGAATGCAAAGAAGGAAAGTGCATCGAAGAATTCAAGAGTTTAAAAGAAGTAAAGAACGCCTATGTCTTATTCGGAGAATGGGATATGCTGCTGGAGATAAAATCCGACAGCGCGGAAGATTTAGGCACCTTTGTGATGGAAAAGATCCGCTCCAAGCCCGAAGTGAAGCTTACCAGCAGTTTAATTGTCGCTGGCAAGTAAAGCAATAGAAAACAATAAAAAGACTGGCTAGTTTCCAGAATAGTAATCCTTAAAAAGGCAGATAAAAAGAGGTGTATCATGGGAAAAAAGGGTAGGCCGTTGGCCAGCCAAATCCGTCAGAATGTTTTAGAGATTCTTGCTCAGGTCAATTCCGGCTACGGCTATCAGATTTGCAAGATTTACAACGAAGTGTTCCCCAAAGTCACCCAAAGAAGCGTCTATTATCATCTTAAAAAAGGAGTGCAGATAGGAGAGATTAAAGTCCAGCAGATCAAGCTGGAGCAAGGAAACTACTCCTGGGGCGATAAGGCTGAGAAAATCTATTATTCTCTCGGCGAAAAGGCCGCTCCCAAAGGCCACGAAGGTTTGAAGAGTTTCTTAGAGAAAAACAAGCCGGAAAACAACCAAAGTTAAATGTCACTTCAAAGTGGCGAAAGATTTATAAAGAACAATTATTCTATAGACTAAAATGAAACTTATTCGAAAAGGTTTAGTTGGATTGGCTGCATTGCTAACATTAAACAGCACTCCGACCGAAGGCAAAGAATTACCTTCCAAGATTCTTAGATGTGACGTCAGTTCTGTCTATCAAGACATGCTAGAAAGCAGCTATGCCAAAACTGCCCCAAAAATGAAGACTACTGAAGCAAAAGCAAATCTTCGCCAGGGATACTGCGCGTTTGGCTCAGAAAGATACCCTACCAGGCAAGACGCTCTTGATGTAGCCTTAGATCACTTACAAAAAGCAGAAGCGGACGGAGTAGATCCGTTTATCGGTGTAATTTACTCTTCATTGGGTAGGGAAACTGAGATATCCGCAAAGAATTTGGAGACTATGCTTTCTCCTTCCGATTCATCTTTATCTCTTCAACAGCAGAAAGGATTTATTAAGCAATACAAAGAACATGCTAAAAACCTTTACGCCGTTGCCATGGTAGTTTTAAAGAGATTAGATTCTCAAAAAATGTTTACAGCTTACTTTAACCAGGCTAAAAGCGGCTGGGAACGACTTAGGTGAATAAAAAATGAAACTTAACCGATGGGCCGCTCTTGCGTGCTATATGGGATTAGCTGGATGGTCCCCCATTGAGAAAATTCCTGAGACTAAGATTGTCTATCAAAAAACAGTTGAAAACAAAGACCCTTGTGGTCGGGGAAGCAGACTTTTAGTTTCAGGTTTAGAATACACCATTGTAGATAATCCAAGAGCTATAGATTATTTTGCAAAACCCCTTGGATTAGTTCCTTCTAAAGAATTATCTAAGCCTGTCTTCGGTCCAGAAGATTATACCAAACTAAAGATTATTGCTCCTAAAATAGATTTTTTTTCTGATCAATATCTTTCGCCGGAGGAGATTACTGACCAAAAAATGATTAACATTGCAGGAAACGCATGGGAAATGTATCGTCGACAAGAGATAGTAGAACGTATTAAGGCAGAACGCCGAAGTAAACCCACTATTCAACAACCCAATCTGGGAGAATGAATATGGAAAAGTGCAGCCGCCGTCAATTCTTAGGAATTTTAGGTGCAAGTTTGCTTGCCTCTTCCTGTCGATCCTTAACTGAAGGCGATTCATCGTTTGTTTGGAGTCCAGATTACTCTTTTACTTGGGCTAAAAGATTTCCGTATTCCCTGATTACTGAGAACCATGTATTTCCTGTAGATAAATACGATCGGCTACAAGAAGAAGTAGTTTCAAACTTGGTTCAAGAGAAAAACTTAGTCAATCCTTCATCTTTAACAGAAGAAGATTTTCGGTTAGTTCATACAAAAAAATACCTTTCTCGGTTGGAAGATTTAGCTCATTCTGTCGGAGGTTTATTCAATGGAGAAAATCCTCTCAACCAAAAGATTCTGGATTTTGCTAAGGCTTCTTGCGCAGGTACATACCAAGCAGCAGAAATTGCTTTGCAAAAAGGCAGAGGAATGAATCTTAGCGGCGGCTTTCATCATGCCTTTCCTCATCAAGAAGAAGGATTTTGCTATTTGAATGATGTTGCTGTAGCTATTAGAAAACTGCAGAAAGAGAAGAAAATAAAAAAAGCAATGATTGTTGATTGTGATGTTCATCACGGCAATGGCAATGCCTTTATCTTTGGTGGCGAACCTTCGGTTTTTATTTTTGATATCTACCAATCAGATAATTACCCTGAAAGAAAATTTGATGTTGGCATGGCTATTGCCTTGGATTCTCAAGAGTTTATTGATGATACTAGATATTTAAAAGAATTGACTGCTGCATTAAAACCGACAGTAGAATCTTTTAAACCAGATATTCTCTTTTATTTAGACGGTGCAGATCCATATAAAAATGATCTTTTAGGGGGGTTTAAGATGACTCATGCGGGATTAAAAGAAAGAGATGCACATGTCATTAAGGTTGCTGAGGATTTAGGAATTCCTTTAGCTGTTGTTCTCGCCGGAGGCTACTCTCCAAATTTAGAGGATGTAGTTAAAGTACATTATAACTGTGCGAAGATACTTCAGAGAAGTTAAATTTAAGGATTGATTGACTGGCATAAACTTGCTACTGCTGCATCTTTAAGTTCTGCTGAAATTTGGCAATACTCCTTTAATGATATTTGGGGAGCGACATAAACCGGTTTCAGTTCTTCGCTGCTTAAAACCCAGCGGGGAGTCTTAGCAGAAGGGCCTGCGGCCATACCCTTAAATACTGCGGAAGGGGGAAGATTCGGAATATCCTTAAAATTAACTTGCCCCCCCACTTTTTTTCCGGTTCCTGCTTCTATTCCTTTGCAAAGAACTTCAGAACAATGAATCGCTCCGGTAGTTAAGGGATTATAATCATAAGGAGCTGCTGCCATCTTTTCAGCCATGGCCGCCACCTCCATAGAATCCGCATGTTCAATTTCCCAGATTCCCTGTAATTTACCGTCTGGATTGAATAGGCTTTCTTCAAACGGAACAATATGTTCTCTCAGACCAGTAGCTTCAGCCACCCACCACGTTCCGCCTTTATAAAAAAGAATACCTGCATGCCCCCATTCTTGGTGAGCGAATTCCTTACCAACAAGCTCTACTGCTGCGGATCCACCTCTGTAACCTAACGCATAGACTTTATCTTGTTCTAAATCGATAGTTTTTTGTTCGTCTGCAGCTGCACCGTAATAGCCAAAGCTTATCTCCTTTGTATCTATGCCATACTCTGTCGAAACAGTGTTTATCTCATCCACCACGTCAACTACTCCCCCATCAATCATCTGATAATCTACTTCTCCGCAGGATTTTTCCGGAATATCCATATTGGCTCCTCCGCATCCAATATAGATGTAATCATATTTTTGTGTACCGCTTTCCATAAAATAATCTAATAAATTAACACCATTGATCACTACTGCTTCTCCCGAAGTAGTAATCGTCTTCTTTTCCGGGTCGACTACCACTTTTCCCCCATTAACTTCAACTATCAACCGTTCATTAGAAAATTCTCCTTCTGATTTTTCTACCGGAAGATATTTACTCGCTATAGGAAAAGTGTGCATAAAGTCTCCTTTCTGACTAAGCTCTCCATCTCCTGCTTGACTTAAAGCGACTCTAAAATCTGTTCCTTTTACCTCCAACTTTTCTCCCAGAGTGATACTACTTCCGCTATATTTCAAATCTTTTTTTCCAAAAAATACTGCTATTTGCTTATCCGACCTAACATACACCCCGTCGATCATGTGGGGATTTCCGGGAAGGATAGCTCCGAAAGTAGGATCCGGCGGAAGATATAACTGTCCTTGATTATTAAAAGAGAGATCTCCCCAAAAAACATGCTCTTCCCCATTGATTACCAGTGCGCTAGGTTTTTCCCATCGATTTATGACATACATAGAAGAGGGTTTGCCGACGACCGTGTATTCTGGCGGAGGAGATTCAGTTATATCTCCATCATCAATCTCCCCCACTCTGACTTGAAGTATACCTCCCGAACTTTTAGAAAGATATACCTCTCGAGATGATTCGGTTTCCAAATAGCCGGCAGTACTGCCAACGGAAAATCCCTCTTGAGCCAATAATTTTAATTCTGAATTTAATTCTACTCCTTCCCACTGAGCATTCGTTAGAAAAGTCTTTATTCCCCCATAGCTAAGATCTCCAGATTCCAATATGAGTTTTCCTTCTCTGATCTTTCCTGCACCAGAAAACTCTCCGCCATCAAGAGTACGAACTACACTCTCTTCAAAATCTAAATCTGCCGGAGAAGACGAATCTAATTTTAATTCCCCCCCCGACAAAGAAGAAACTATTCCATCTTTTCCTGCTTTAAATGTTCCAAAGCCAGAAACTGTGCCGCCCGGAAGTTTTATTTTTCCTCCAAGAAGGTTTATAGTCATGCCGGGTGGAACTTTATCCAAATAAGCATTACTAGTTAAAAGTAAAGTATTTGTATCTGCATCATAAGAGCAGGAAACATCGCAGCCTACCAAAGTTCCTTGTTCAAGCCCTATCTCTTTTTCAAATTGTTCATCAGTATATGGTTCTTTGGCAGAAATCAATCCCGTTACTATCAAAACTAGGATTGCTGCTCCAAATATGAGTTGGTATGATTTCATTATTCAGTCCAGTTATATTTCATCGCAAAAGTAAAGGTATAAGTCTCTTGGTTAAACATAGAATCAGAATATTTCAAATTATAAAAAACCGTATTATTAAAATGAGTCAAGTCTATTAATACTTTTTTTTCTTCTCCTATCGCCACTAATTCACTTAATCGAACTCTGTTAGGATACTCTTTTTGGGCAGCGATAATCAGGGGGATAACCTCGGTCGCCAGTCCAATCTCTCCTGGAATTTTTACTTGAAAATCTTTTATTTCAACTAGCTTATTCTCTGATTCAATTGTGACGGGCATTTCTAAAGAGACTAACACAGTTTGTGGAGCAATCATCACCTTAACTTTTTTCTCTTCAGTGTAAGAAATATCTTTATTGTTCTTCAGGCAATTATTAAGAAACTTTTGTATATACAAACTTGATTCTTCTTCTATTTTTTGTTTAGTGGGCACATTCATCGCTTTTTTATCAAAGAAGTAAGGAATCTTCAGTCCGGCGTACTCAAAGTAAGGCTCTGAGGGATTATAATATCCCCCTTGAATCGAAACAAAAGAGATGGCTTCTTTTCCAATTTTTTTTAAACAGCTCTCCACAAACACCTTCACTGCCGCAGCTTCTCCACTGACTGAATCTACCTGCTCTTTCGATACGTCTAGTTTACTTTTAGAAGAATACTGCAGAAAGAAGACTGCTCCCCCGAGAATAAGAAGTATCACTACTCCCAGAATGATGAATATCGTAATCTGCCCTCTTTTAATCATAGACAGAAGAATGGACGGTATTTTATTAAAGTATCTTAAAACAAAAGGTCCAAGTAAATTAACAAAAGCTATAAGTAAACAACATTCAGTTATACTTTGCTCCAAATCTGCTGTTAACAGTTTAAAAAAATATAAG
>JAGVYL010000031.1 GCA_018303285.1 Candidatus Woesearchaeota archaeon
CAAAGAGAAGGTAGATTTAGTAGTTTTATGCGGAGATTTGCTTTTCAATGAGATTGAAACTGACGGCCTGATGGCTCCTTTCAAGAAAAGAAATCTGCCTGTAGCCTTGATTCCGGGCAATCATGAAACTTCAGCCACCACTAATTTTCTGGCTGAGTTTTACAAACTTTATAATCTACATGGCTATTATCTAAAATTAGGAGATGTCGGCATCTTTGGCTGCGGAGGAGGAAATGTCGCCGGCCATGCCTATCAAATCAATGAAGAGGATATCACTAAAATCCTGAAGAAAGGACATGACAAAATTAAAGATATGAAAACTCAGATTATGGTCACTCACATTCATCCCAGCGGAGGATTGATTGAGAAGATGTCATTTAAAGGCAGCCCGGCCATTGCCAAGGCCTTGGAAGACTTCAAGCCGAATATACACTTATGCGGCCACATCCACGAGTGCGAAGGAATGGAAGAGATTATCAAGAAAACCCGCGTGATGAACGTAGGCAAAAAAGGAAAAATTATCGAGGTCTAAGATGATATTAGGAAAGACTATATTTATCCCTTCGGAAATAAATTTTTATCCGCGTTTAGAATCTATTCTTAAAAATCAATTTGGTTTGGTAGATGCTGAAGAACATCAAGGAAAAGAAAAAATATTAGTTTGGGAGATGGGGGGGGTCGGCCGGTATCAAGTTCGTTATAATCCCTGCATCGAGATTATTGATGAGAAAAAATATGATATATGCATCTTTCGATATTGGCTAAGCCAAGAGCGTTTATGCCCTGAAGTGATGAAAAAAGATCCGATGAAGCAGGCGATTGAACGAGTATTGCCTGAAGCGAAAGGGGCAATATTCCTTTCACATCAACTATACGACAGAGAAGAAAGTTTAGAGACTGTTTTAAGATGGATACGATAAAATGGAAGAATTTTTTTATTGATGTTTGATTCTGATATACTCTCGATGATATCTGGCCCGTTCTGATTGATACTGCTCCCAGCTGCTCTGCTGATAAATACGGACTAAAACTAGTTTTTGCATTCGGTCAAAGTATCTCTGCTTTTCTTCTTCTCGAAGAATATCGCTTCGTTCTAACTCTTTATTAATCTCTTCCTGAGTACTCTTGCTCCACGATTCAGTTTCAAAAACAGAATGCTCTAATTCTTCAAACAATTCGTCGAGGTATTTCATCTTTGATCTCCCTCGACAGTTTGGTTTACATTCCAGGCAGTTTCCCGCCCATCTTTTTCATCATTTTTTCAATATCCTTTTCGTCTTTAAAGTTTTTCATCATCTTTTTGCTCATCTTGTACTGCTTGAGCAGTTCCCTGATGAGAGAAATATTCACACCCGAGCCTTGAGCAATGCGTTCCAGCCGTTCAGAAGAAATTATATCCGGATCTTCCAACTCTTCTTTAGTCATGCTGCTTAAAGCGAATTTCCATTTCTCCAGTTTTCCTTCCTGTACGTCCAACATCTCTTTGGGCAGTTTAATCTGAGAAAAACCGGGAATCATCTCCATCAATTTCTTCAAGCTGCCCATCTTTTTTAGAGAAGCCATCTGCTCGTACAAATCTAAAAGATTAAAATCTCCTTTAAGCAGGCGTTCGCTCATATTCTGGGCTTGTTCTTCGGAAAAAGATTCTTTGGCTTTTTCCAGCAGAGTTTCTAAATCTCCCCAGCCGATTAATCTTCCGACAAAGCGCTGGGGATTAAACGGCTCCAATTCATCGATCTTTTCTCCCACTCCGATAAAAACAATAGGAGCTTGAGTGACAGCACAAGCAGTTAAGGCTCCTCCACCTTTAGCTGTGCCTTCAATCTTAGAAACAATCACTCCGGTGATTCTACAGCTTTCGTGGAAAGCTTCGGCTTGTTTTTGAGCAGCTTGACCTAAATCTGCAGAAATGACCAACAGACGCTCATCGGCTTTGATTACGGCGTTTAAACCATTAAGTTCGTCTATCAATTCATTACTTAACGCATCTCTTCCAGCAGTGTCGATGATCACTATATCATAATCTTTAAGCTTCCCTTCAAACTCGCGGTAAATCTTCAAAGCATTTTTCTCTTCTTTTCTACCAAAGAAGTCCACTCCTGCCTGCTCCGCTACCTGCTTCAGCTGCTCGTAAGCAGCCGGCCGCCAAGTGTCTGTCTGCATCACTGCCACTTTGTGGCCGCGCTTGCGGAAGAACTTGCCCAACTTGCCGGCAGTGGTTGTTTTGCCTGAGCCGAACAAGCCGACCAGCATAATTACTGTTGGTTTCTTAGTAATCTTCAATTCTTTGGCTTCTTTGCCTAAGAAATTAGTCAACTCTTCGTAAACAATATTAACGAGATGCTCTTTTTTGGTCAGGCCTTTTGGTGTTTCTTCTTTTAAAGCCCGTTCTTTTATTTTTTTGCTTAAATCAAAAACTAGATTAACATTGACATCAGATTGAAGAAGAGCCCGCTGGATATCTTTAATTAATTCATTGATGAGGGTTTCATCGACAAACAAACTGCCGGCAATCTTTTTTAGAGTATTCTTCAAAGAATCGCTCAGTTTTTCCAAGACCATTTAGGAAGTATTTGCTCTAGTTTTTATATAACTTTTTACTATTGCCGCGAGTTTTTATACCCAACAATTCTTCTGCTTCTTCCATCTTAAGCCCCAGAATGTTTGCGGAGTAGTAGAGGGAAAATCCTTCTTTCTGTTGCAAATATTTCAGATTCTCTCTTTCTATATCTGCTCGCTCTTTTGAAGAAGGCAAATCCGGATAAAGATGGTTTACTCCGTTACGGATGGTAATCGGCCAATAATGCTCTCCGGTCTGGTGGTGGATGTAGGGGCTTCCTAAAACTGCGTCTGGATCGCTTTCTAATAATCTATTGACTACGCGGGATAATTCTTCTTCATCTTTTCCTTTAACGATTTGCACTTTCATGTGGTTTAACCTCTATAATAAACTATCCCTCGTTTAGAACTACTTGAGCCTACGGCGATTCGAACGCCGATTCTGCGGTATCTTTACTTGGCGTGAGCTCATTTCATCGCCGGCCAAACCGAAGCCGCATGTCCTGTCCATTAGACTATAGGCCCGATTTAGTTTTTAAAGGGTTGTTTATTTAAAAGAATTTGGGGATTATTAAAAATAGCCCCGGGCGGATTCGAACCGCCGTCAAAGCCTCCAGAGGGCTCTATCCTTGGCCGCTAGACTACGGGGCTTTATTAACGTTTATTCCTGCTGTGATTTAAAAAATTAATGAGAAAAATGAGAGTTTATTTGATGGAAGTTATTTTTTCTTTCTTCCAAAATTTGAACATAAAATATAGTCCTAAGAAAAAAAGAATTGCTGCCAAGTATTGGCCCGGAGTGAAGCCAAGATAATGGCTGTCTTCTTTAAGGAAATCCAAGAAGAAGCGACCGAGGTTTTCTAAGATAACAAAACTTAAAAAGACTGTGCCGGGTTTCAGTTTTTCCTTAAACTTTTCTTTGCTGAGGAAAAGAAGAACACCGAGAATTGCAAAACGCTTCAAAGCTTCGTAAAGAACATAGGGGTGGCGGCAGGCCGCGGCTATCTTCTCTCCGGCTAAAGGAAAATAAACGCACCATGAAACATTAGTGACTGTACCCCAAAGCTCGCTGTTAGTGAAATTTGCCAAGCGGCCGAGAGCCAAAGTGAAGACTACCGGAATGACTACAATATCGGCCATCTGCCAAATGCTTATTTTTTTCTTGCAGCAGAATAAATAACCGGCCAGAGCTGTGCCTACCAAACCGCCATGGAAAGACATTCCTCCTATCCAGAATTCAAAGAAATGCAGAGGATTACTTAGATAGTATCTCGGATCCCAAAAGACTTCAAAGAGACGGGAGCCAATTAAAAGACCGAGAAGCAGATAAAAAACAAAATCGTAGTTTTCCTCTTTAGTCAAAGGAAAACTGCCTTTTTTCCTGTGGTGCTCCAGATACCAAAGGGTTAATAATGCTCCCAAGACATAGACTAATCCATAATAGCGAATCTCCACCGGACCAAGAGAAAGAAGGACTGGATTAATAAAATTAGTAAATGGCATAACAACAGAATATATTGGTTTTTTAAATAGTTTGTGCAATTTTAGCAAAAGGCTTATAAACCAGAAACGGCCCTAAAAAAGAGTAGTTTATCGTCGATAAACAAGAAGATGGCCGAAACAATTTTGCCTCGGGAAATCCGAGAGGAAATGAAGCAGTCTTATGTAGATTATGCTATGTCGGTGATTGTGGGAAGGGCCTTGCCGGATGTTCATGACGGCCTTAAACCAGTACACCGCAGGATTCTTTTTGCCATGAATGATATGGGCATGCACCATAATAAGCCGTTTAAGAAATGCGCTCGTATTGTTGGAGAAGTATTGGGTAAATACCATCCCCATGGAGATTTAGCCGTCTACGATGCTTTAGTACGTATGGCCCAAGACTTCTCTTTGAGATATCCTCTGATTAAAGGCCAGGGTAATTTTGGCTCTGTAGACGGAGATTCTGCAGCGGCTATGCGTTATACTGAATGCCGTTTGACGCCTTTAGCTGAAGAGATGCTCCAAGATTTGGAAAAAGACACTGTGGCTTGGAGAGATAATTTTGACAATTCTTTGAAAGAACCAATAATCTTACCCAGCAAAGTGCCTAACCTTTTGATTAATGGCTCTTCAGGTATTGCTGTAGGTATGGCCACTAATATCCCCCCCCATAATTTACGAGAAGTGGCCGAAGCCATTATCGCTACTATTGATAATCCAGAGATTCCTTTAATCGATTTATTTAAGATTCTGCCTGGTCCGGACTTTCCCACCGGAGCGACTATTGTCGGCCGCCAAGGATTGATAGAAGCTTATTCTTCTGGCCGGGGAATCATTGAATTAAGAGCAGTAATCGAACAGGAAGGCAGTAAGCTGATTGTCCGAGAGATTCCTTACATGACCAACAAAGCAGAGATGATCGAACATATCGCAGAGATGATCAAAGAAAAAAGAATTACTGGCATCAGGGATCTTAACGATGAATCTGACCGAGATGGAATGCGTATTGTCCTCGAGCTAAAGAAAGAAGCTGATCCGCAGGTAGTGATCAATCAGTTGTATCGATTCAGCCGTTTAAGCTCCTCTTTCAGCATCAATCTTTTGACTTTAGTAGATAACCAGCCACGAATTCTTAATCTCAAAGAGTTGATTGCTCAGTATATCATTTTCCGCAAAGATATCGTTGTCAAGAGAACGCAATATGATCTAGATCAAGCAGAAAAACAGATTCATCTTCTTTTAGGATTGATCATTGCCTTAGATAACATTGATGCAGTAGTAGACGGCATCAAGAAAAGCCGAGATGCTGCGCAGGCCCAGCAGTTTTTAATTAATACTTTTGAATTATCCGAGGTACAGACTAAAGCCATCTTAGAAATGAAATTGCAGCGTTTGGCTTCTTTAGAGCAGCAGAAAATCAAAGATGAACACAAAGAACTGGAGATTAAAGCTGCGGATTACCGAGATATTTTAGGTTCGGAAAAAAGAGTCCGGGAGATTATTAAAACTGAATTAACCTGGCTGAAAGATAAATACGGCGATGAAAGAAGGACTAAATTTATGGAAGCTGAGGGAGAAGAGATTGATGTCGAGCAGATGATCAAAGAAGAAGAGATGGTAGTTACTCTTACCCATTCCGGTTATGTGAAACGGCTTTCTCCCACAACTTACCGGACCCAGAAAAGAGGAGGAAGAGGAATTACAGCTACAGGCGTAAAGGAAGAAGATTTTGTAGAAAAATTATTTGCTGCTTCCACCCATGATTATTTATTAAGCATCAGCAGCCAGGGACAATTGTACTGGCTGAAAGTTTACGAGCTTCCAGAAGCCAACCGGATAGCCAAAGGAAAGAATATTGCTTCATTGATTAATCTTTCTCCAGAGGAAAAAATCAGCGCCATCATCCCGGTGCGGGAATTCAAAGAATACCAATATCTGTTTATGGTGACTAAGAAAGGAACCACTAAGAAAACTTCTCTTGCAGAGTTTTCCAATCCCCGTAAAGCCGGCATCCGAGCTTTGAATATTGACGAAGGTGATGAACTGATCAGTGCAGAGTTAACTGATGGCAAGAAACAGATCATCATTGCTACTCGGGAAGGTTTAGCAGCCAGATTCGAAGAAGAGGGAATCAGATCCATGGGCAGAACTGCTTATGGGGTGAGAGGGATCAGACTGGAAGAGGGAGATGAAGTAATCGGCATGGTAGCGGCAGAGGAAGGGAAAACTTTGTTGACTATCACAGAAGACGGCTATGGGAAACGAAGTGAGATTACTGAATATCGATTGATTAATCGCGGAGGCAAGGGAGTGACCAATATCAAGATTACAGGCAAGAACGGCAAGGTGGTAGCTATCAAATCGGTAACTGATAATGATGAATTGATGCTTATTTCTAAGAACGGAGTGGCCATACGAATGCCTGTAAAAGATATTTCAGTCATCGGCCGGGCCACTCAAGGAGTACGGGTGATGCGGCTGGAAGAAGGAGATAAGATTGTGGCTGCGGAACTGATTGCCCAGGAAGAGAATGGCAGTGAAACGATAGAGTAGAATAGATTCTAGATTAAAAAAATAAATTTAAAAAAATGTTTATTGCCGCTTCACTTTCTTGAATTGTCTGTCTCTAGTTGAGATAACAGCCACTTCCACTCGTTCCAGCCCGAAATCTTTGCCTAAAGCTTCCGCTAACGCATCAACGGCCAGCTTGGTACCTTCTTCAATGCTCAGGTTCGGCCGATATTTCTTCTGAAGAATTTTTTCGATTTCCGGCTCGGCTTCTCCAATGACTGCGGCCTTGTATTCAAAATAGATGCCAGTAGGATCTGTAAGGAACAAACGAGGATTGTCCTCTTCCACTCCGCCGAGAAGCAAGGATACTCCGAAGGGCCTTAAACCTGCGCTCTGTGTTGTTATCTGACATAAATCGCAGACCTCTTTGACTAAAGTGATAATATCAATAGGTGTATCATATGTCAATTTATGCTGCTGAGATCGCACCTGGATTCTTTCCACTAAAACTCGAGCATCAGAAATAATACCCGAAGCAGCTGCTCCAATATGATCATCCACCTTGAAAAGTTTTTCTACGGACTCGGCTACGATTAGTTTACTGGCAATTCTCTTGTCCGCTACAAGAACTACACCATCTTTACAGACAATGCCGATAGCTGTACTGCCCTGCCTAACTGTTTTTTTAGCGTATTCTACCTGCAATAATCTCCCGTCTGGGGAAAACATAGTAATGCTACGATCATAGCCCATCCTCTGTTCGGGATTAGGCATGGCTTTAATGGGATTGTTACTCATCTTGGATGCACCTCGCTTTTAGTTTATGTTTGAATTTTTACCGACTATTTAATACTTTTTGATTTTTTAACTGTCCCGGTAACTTTTACTGAACGGAAGATAACTTCTCTATTTTTAATGCTTTTGATTAAAATCAAGGCAGCGATGGCTTCATCCACCATCTTGTGACTTATTTTTAATAGACCGCGCTGTTTGGTGGAGTTCCATTTTTCAGAAATGAACATAGCTCCGGCTTTGGCTAAACCTAGTTCTCCTAAGAAACGTTTTAATCCTTCTTCGACTACGGATTTCACTTCTTCAGCAGAGAATTTGACTGGAGAAATAACTTCGAAAAGTATGTAGCGCTTCTTTTCTTTGAGGATCGGCATCATAGAATGATGAAACGGGCGGAGTTTTTAAAGCTGTAGGAAAATGAAGGAAAGGTTTATATAATGGAATGTTATTCTTCATTATAAATTATAACAAACAAATGGTACAAGCGATTATTAATTTGGGGGATTTTGAAGATAGAGTTTTAACTATCATTAAAGGCAAATACGGCTTTAAGAATAAGTCAGATGCAATTAACTTTGTAATCGATAAGTTTGAAGAAGATTCTCTTGAGCCGGAACTGAAACCGGAATTTGTAGAAAAAATAAAACGGATAGAAAAAGACGGAAAATTTCACCGGTTTAAATCACTCAGCGAATTGCGGAGAGCCATAGAAAATGCGTAACTTTCTGATTGAGGATAAGCTCAAAAAGATTATCGAGAAACTGCACAAGAAAAATCCGGTTGTTTATGAAGCGTTGATGAAAAAGATAGAAGAAATTCTTAATTGCGAGGATGTTGAACATTACAAAAATTTGCACAGTCCCCTGCAAGAATACAAACGAGTGCATGTAGGAAGTTCATTCATCCTTCTGTTCAAATATGTAAAGACAGAAGAATTGGTGGTCTTTTATGATTTAGACCATCACGATAATGCATATAATTAACCGACTTTCTCTTCTTCCTTGATAAATTCTACATCTTCTTCGGCTGGAGGCAGTTCTTCTTTTACTGGCTGCGGTTTAGGAATGCCCTTTTCCAGTATTTCTATCTGACCGAACTTGCCGGTAGAAATCTGTTTTTCTCCTCGAAATTCAGAAACCCATCCATTGGAGAGTTTTACTTTATCTCCGACATTAAGAGATTCGATCTCATCGTTCCAAAGGGTTAAAGTGATGCTGCCACTTCCATCTTCTAGAATAGCATTGCAGACACGGCCTTTCTTGCCGAATTTATCAAATTCCCGGATACTGCTTTTCTCAGAGACTATCGCAGTAATCTCTCCGTTGGCCGGTCCTGGTTGAAGCTCATTGATTAGCATCTTATTACTAAAGAATGATTATTTATAATCTTTACGGTATTTTTAGAGAGAAACACTTACTTATGAGTAAACCAGAAGGATAACCTGTCTTTCTCTTTTGTGTCTAACTTGACAAAACCTACCCTCTCGAACTGTATGATTGTGCCTTCTTTCAGCTTGTTTAAGCCAGCCTCTCCCAAGCCACTTAAATGCTGGCCGTCGGACATCAATAAATCTACGTTCACATTGCCTTCGGCCGGCAGCCAGTGAAGAATCTTTCCCTTATCTTCTGCATTTTTGAAATGCTGATGATCTATCGAATCAAAAATAAACTTATTTTTTTTCTTACGAAAGTTTAAGCAGTCCATCAAACGATGCAGTTTACCTTCTTCTAACTGGTGAAAATCTTCTGCGGTGATGACAAAATCTGTATAGGTGATAAGTTTTCGTTCTCCTCTCTCCGGCTGGTTGGGATATAATTCTAAAGAGACTTCCTGTTTAGGTGCTTTGTCGATTTTTATTTTCTGGGGAGTATCTATGAAAAAATATCTGTCTGCGTTCTTGTCAATAATCTTGCGGTTGATGGATTCTAGAACATCGGGGCTAATCTGCCCAGACGATTTACCCATACCTACTACCAATGACATCTCTTGAATTGCTTCAGGCAAGATTCCTCTTCTCCTCAATGCTTTGAGGGTAACTAATCTGGGATCATCCCATCCGGAATATTTTCCGGTTTCTATTCCCTCACGGATCTCTCTTCCTTGGGTAGTTGTTCCAGCAATTTGATACCGGCCAATTTCTCTTACCATTGGTTCTTTCAGATTAAGAAGTTTTCTTATGGCGGTTTGAAGTTCTGCTCTCAATTCAAATTCTTTTGATCGGATAACATGAGTCACTTTGAGCCCATCTTCTACTGCGCTTTCAAAGTCGTACATCGGCCAAACCGCATGTTTCTCTCCCTGCAGGAAATGCTTGGCATAACAGATACGAAAGATTATGGGGTCTCTCATCACCCCATTATTTGATTTCATATCTCCGGCAAGCCGAAGAGTCGCTTCTCCTTCGGCACATTCTCTGGCCAGCATCTGTTTCCATTGGATGAGATTCTCTTCTTTGCTCTTTTTCTTGCAGGAACAGGATTTCATCTTTTCCCTATTTTTCTTTACCTGTTCAGAAGAGCATCCGCAAGTGTAGGCTCGTTTTTCCAGAATCAGTTTTTCTGCGAATCTGTAATATTCCAGCATATGATCGCTAGCGTGATATTCTTCATCCCATGTTAAACCGAGCCAGCGAAGATCTTCTTTCATGGCGAGACAATATTCTTGGTTCTCTTTTTCTGGATTAGTGTCATCCCACCGAAGAATGCATTTGCCGTTGTACATCCTGGAGTATTGTCCTTTGGATAAAAATACAATACAACCCATGAACCTATGTAATCTTTGAGTGTATGCACTCGTCCATATTGATCTGGAAGTGAAAAATCTTTTGCTATCATGTGTGTATAGTATCACTTTGTATGAGTATGTAAAACATACTAAACACCATTTATGGTATAAAGATGTATATGTCACATAAAAACCACCAACAATTTTATAACGATGCAGATTTATATGACGATGTTCTTTGGGAAGATTCAGAACATGAACAAGAACTATATCTTTAGGATTTGTTAATTTTAAACGTCGAACAGCTTCAAAGAACAATAGGCCCTCATATTCTCCTACGGTTCCCCCTAATTCAATTAAAACAACGTCAGAATTACTAGATTCACCTGCTTTGTACCATTTCTTAATAATTTCAGGGGGAAGTGCATGGTATGGCTCTACACATTTACCGCCATACTCAAGTTTTCTTTCTTTATCTAAAACTAATTTATAAATTTGACCATTTGTAGTGTAATTGTCTTTTGTTAAATTAACATCTAAAAATCTTTCGTAGTGCCCTAAGTCCTGATCTGTTTCAGTTCCATCATCAGTTACAAAAACTTCTCCATGCTCAATAGGGTTCATTGTTCCAGAGTCAAGATTTAAATACATATCACACTTCATGGCTGTTACTGCGATCCCACGGGATCGTAAGAGAAGTCCTATAGAGGCTGAAGTTATGCCTTTGCCAAGGCCTGACAAAACACCACCAGAGATTATTACGAACTTCACAATGTCTTTCAATATACCACTTTGAATGTCTTTTGTGTCAAGGAGAAAATTTGTGCGCCTGGAAGGAATTGGACCCTCATCAATAGTTCCGAAGACTATTGCTTTATCCGTTAAGCTACAGGCGCTTAATGTTTCTATTATAGCATTTAAGTCTGTATAATACCCATATGAAGTCGAGCCAAAATTGCCAGACTTAAGGACAGAGAAGTTGAAACATCCTCAAAGGGCTCAGGATCGTCGGGTGGTGGTTATGCTATTCGAAAACAAGGGGATGCGACAATTGTATTAATAGGCCCTCCTTCAGCAGGAAAGTCTACCTTAATTAATCTTTTGACAAATGCTGAAAGTAAAGTTGCAGCCTATGCCTTTACAACCGTGTCGGTTATTCCTGGAATGCTTAAATACAACGAAGCCTACATTCAAATTCTTGATGTTCCAGGACTAATTGAAGGAGCCTCGATTGGTAAAGGAAGAGGTAAGGAAGTTCTCTCTGTTGCCCGGGGATCTGACTTACTTGTTATAATGACAGATCCTGAAAGACTTAAGTTTTTTGATCAAATTTTAATAGAGCTGGAAAAGGCAGGTATTAGAGTAAATAAAAGAAAACCCCATGTCAGAATTGAAAAATCAATTTCAGGTGGTCTTGCAATTAGGAGCAATTTTAAACAAGACTTTGATGATCAAACAGCTATCAATATTGCCAAT
>JAGVYL010000032.1 GCA_018303285.1 Candidatus Woesearchaeota archaeon
GAATTATCTTTTTGTACGTGGAAACTAGTTTTTCTACGTGATTACCGACTACTCTTTCATCCAAGTCCAAATAGAAATATTTGATTCCTTCTCGAAATAATTTTTGGCTGAGATTGAAAAGGCCGAGCGGTCTGCTGTTGGCCACTTCTGATCCATTAAAAATCTTGTTTAGCTTGAAATGCTCGTTCCTGTCGTCCACCAGCTCTTTTTCATCAAATTTATGGCGCAGGGTCATAAGAATGATCTTGCCGTGGCTGAGAACAGCAAAGTTCTTGTCCTGGAAACGGGCCAATTCGCTGATTTTTAATTCCGGCGAGATGATGGGAACAATATTCTTGTTGATCTTTCTAAAAAATTCCATATCCAGATCATTGAATAAGTTGAGGTTATAATCCAGATGAAGAGGAATATCCCACTTATGTTTTAATAGTCCAAGATTGCCTACGAGAAGGCCGGCTGGCCGGTATTCATCAATCACTTTCAAGACTCTTGGAAAATCGTCATCTGTCATGATGCGAGGAGTGGCAAAGAAAAGTTTTTCTTTTATTTTATTGCTCATTACCTTTATTTTTTCAAGCTCGGGGTGAAAGAGATCGATATAGATGACCGCAGCTCCGGCTTTATCTGCTTCTTCGATGGCTGAGATGGAGTAGACCTTGACCCAAAGCTGGGATCTATTTTGATTAGGTTTGCTGGGAAGAACAGGAGGAACAAATTGGCTGAGCCGTTTCATCTCTCTGCGGAAAGTTTTTTCCAATGGTCTGTCTTCTTCCGAACTGACGCCAATTTCTTTGCCAGAAGAGCGCTCGCGGTTGAAGATCTCTTTATCTTCAAAGGCAAAGCCTTGGGTAAAACCGCGATTAAAGGATTGAGATAATTCTTCCATTTCTTCTGCTGAAAGAGTTTTTCTCTCTTTTTGATATTTATCAATAGCTGCTCGGTAGACTTTGGTAACAACCGCGGTATAAAATGGGCTTCTCAAGCGGCCTTCTATCTTAATGGAATCGATTCCTGCTTTTGCTAACTCGGGAATTTTTTCTGCCAAGCATAAATCTTTTAGAGATAGATAGAAACAGGCATTGTGCCTTTTTCTGCAGGGCTGAGCGCACTTGCCGCGGTTGCCGGAGCGGCCGCCGAGCATGCTTGAAAAGATGCAGTGGCCGGACATGCTTACGCATAACGCTCCATGGACAAAGATTTCTATTGGTTTGCCGAAAGCGGTTTTGATGCGTTTGATTTCATCTAAAGAGAGTTCCCTGGCTAAAATCAGGCGATCCGCTTCTTTGAGCAGTTCAGCAGATGGAGAATTATGAATGTTAGCCTGAGTGGAGATATGCACTTCCAAGCCAGGAAAACTTTTTTTGATTAACGAGATAAAAGAGATTTCTTGGATGATAACAGCATCAATTCCCGCTTCATACGCCTTTTGCAAGTTTTGGAAATACGCGGGAAGCTCATAATTCTTGATGAGGATGTTTGCTGCTAAGTAGACTTTGCATTTACAGCTGTGACAGAAGGGGACTATTTGATCCAAATCTTCCAGAGAAAAATTCTGGGCAAAACTGCGGGCGCTAAATTCTTTGAGGCCGAGATAGACAGCATCGGCTCCGTTAAGGACCGCGGCCTTTAAACTATTCCAATTTCCAGCGGGAGAGAGAAGTTCCATTTTATTGGTTTTCCACGAATTCTTTTATCATCTCGGCAGTCTGTTCCGCAGAGATAAGTGTAGTATCTATAATAAAATCATAATTTTTTTGATCATAGGGGTCAGTCTGGTAGTATTGAAGAAAGCGTTTGCTTTCGCAGGCTTCTCTTTCTCCAATGCCTTTGACTGCTGCATCCAAGTCTTTGAACTGCTCTTCTTTTCTCAGCTTGAATTTGACATCTTTCATGATTCGTTTGGCTCTTTCTTCAATCTCTGCGCTGAGGAAGACTTTGATAGAGCGAGGGATGAAATGGAAGCTTAATCGGCCGTCAATAATAAAATTGTCTTCAGTCAAGCCAAGTTTTATTTGCCAAGGATCTAATTCTTCGTCAATCTTCTTATCTTTTTCTGCCTGCTGGCCGAGCTGGGCAAGAGTGAGATGCCGGTCACCGGCCATCTTACGCATATAATCTCCAGTAGAGTAATGCTTGAGGCGCAGCTTGTCGGCCAGTAATCTGGCCACTGTGCTTTTGCCTGAGCCGGGCAGGCCGGAAATAGTGATGATCATAAGGCTGTGATTGGCCGATTATTTATAAAAGTGATAGAGAAAATAGAGAAATCGAAAAACTGAGATTCACAGAGAAGAAATAAATTTATATAAAAAAATAAAAAAACTTAAACCGCATAGACCATGGTTCCTTCTTTCACTGGTTTGGCCACTTTCATGCCGATGACCTGGCCTTTTTTGGCTTCAGATATCTTAGTGTAGTCTATCTGCATGGAACTGACGTTCTGATGAAAGGAAACATCATGGTGCTGCAATGAAATCTTGTCTCCCTGCTTGATGCTGGCAGCCACTTCTACTACGGCCACAGAAATATGGGGATAAAAATGGACTACTTTGCCTAAGAGCTTTTTTGCCGGAACTTTGGCTGCCTTTAAAACAACTTTAGGTTTAAATGCAGTTCGTTTTATAGTTTTGCTTTTTCTTACGGCAGTTTTTTTTACCGGTCTCTTTTTAATAATCTTTTTAACTATTCTTTTAGAAACGACTTTTTTCTTTTTGAGTTTTTTTGTCATATCATATCACCAAACCTAAGAAAACCCCCAAAGTTTTTAAACTTAATGGCTTTTTTATTTATTTATTAAGAAAACGCGATTATCTTTACTTTTGGCAGTCTTTGTTTCTCAGGATACCCATAAATGAATTCTGCAGGAGAATCTTGTGGAGTAGTCAAAGTTAACTTGCCTCCTAAAGAAGTATAACCAGAAGCAATAGTTGGTTCATTTACCGGAGTGATTAAAGTATTGAGATTACCATCCATAGCAAAAGAAGTAATATCTATCTTTGCTCCTTCTGCGGCCTTTAAGATTAATTTAATCTCAGAAGGTTTCTGGTTATCGTAATCATCTCCGTTGGGTGCAGTAATGGTTAAAGAAAAATCTGTTAATGGAACAAAAGATTCTGAAGCAGGATAATGGCTAAATCCAATTTTTGTCCCATAATTGTCTATAACCGGAGGTTGGTCTTTGCCGATTCCCTTGTTGGAGGGGAGTTCTTTAAAGAGAAAAGAAGCAGCATGCACTCCTCCAGCATACGATTGGTATAAAATTTCTACCACCTCTATTTCTAGACCTCCAATCTTGATAGTATTCCCCAAAGATAATTTATCTGTTTTCTCTCCATTGACTTCTAATTTAACATAAGTTGGATCAACGTACATTAACTTTAAAGTATACTTTTCCTCTTCAAACCAAACTTCGGTCTGTTCTGACTCTAAGAAAGTAGTAATAATCGGATCTGCCAGGATATTCTTTTCTGTAGTATCCAAATCCACTAAAATCGGAAAATTATCTTCTTCAGTACCCTGTACGGGAATTACTTCAAAGGAATATTTGCCTAAATTTAAATCGAATTGGAGATTATCCTGGCTTAAAGAATACTCCAAAGTTTCTCCAGAACCAATACTCTTAAATTTAATCTTGGGGCTGGTTTTTCCCGTGTTATCTGAACCCTTGTATTGTAATAAATAAGATTGGGCATTGCCTTCTACGGGATTGCCGCCTGTAACCACAAAATAATCATCTTTGTTGATGGGAATGCCTTCTTTAATGACTAAAGCTTTCTCTGTAACCTCCTCTCCTAAAATAAATGTTTGGCCAGCTTTAGCATAAACCAAAGGCATTTCCACCTTATTATTGTCTCCATCATACCACGTAAGGGCATATTTGCTGTTTGATGGAGCAGAAAGTTTGATATCATGCGTATTTTCCGTAGTTAATCCATCATATCTTATATCCCAATTCTCGGTGAATAATGCTTCTGGTTTTTCTCCCGCCTGTTTAATAGCCTCGCTTAGTTTGGTATTGGCAGAGACAAAATAATCTTTTTGAGCAATAACTTTTACTTCTATCATATTAATTTTTGCTGAGCCTCCTTCAACAATACCTTCGATTTTTATTTCTGTGCCGTCAATTGATTCTCCATTCACTTTAAGAGTAGCGCTAAACAGATTATCTATGATATTGCTGTCTTCCAAATCCAGATTCTTTTTTCCGTCATTTAAGATTAATTTTATTCCATACGGGGAATCAGTCATCGGGGTGGCAGAAATAATAGTATACTCTGTTCCAAATAATTTTATTTTTTTATTTATAAATTCTGTGTAAGCAATTTCTGCATAATCAATACTTCCAGCAATATTTTTTGTATAAAATTCTGTACGGTATCTGGCAATTTCTTTTCCCGCTTTAAAATAAAGAAAATCTGCGGTTTGGCCTAAGCTATTGGTAGTATACTTAATAATACCAGTATTACCCTTTGGTTGCGCCGACTCATCAGGAGGAGAAAGAAAAAGATATTGAAAATAAGAATACTCTTTATTGTCGGTAAGGAATTTGCCGTCGCTGAGGGATTTTAATTCACCACTACTCAAATAGGTGATGATGTCGGAGAGAGGTTCTCCAAATAAATTATCAGCCGGGGCATTATTATTTGTCATTTCTAATTTTTTCCATGGGAAACCAACTTCCCAAAATTCTTCTTTTTTAACACAAGCACCATCTTTGTACTCGAAATTACCTAACTCCTTACAATCTTTTTGGATGCGCAGATATTTGTTATTTTTGCAAATTCCTTCCATCAAATAAGTAGTTACACCAAAAGTGTACCCATAATCTTCTTTGCCGCTAGGATAGAGATAGGATTTAACTGTGCCTTTAGTAAAAAAATCTTGGCCGTCAGAATCTTCGCACCAGTTTTGTTCTGGAGAAAACTGGCTTGCCTGGCCTATGCAATTAAGAGAACAGGTTTTATAATCTGCGTACTCCTTATTTTTTAATAACTGCGAGCAGCCGGAATTTTCCAAGCATTTCCAGTAAACTTGCTTTTGTTCGGAAGTCAAATCAGAGAATTTGGCATCCGTTAATCTCACAGAAAAAAGAGAGAGTATCACTAAGCAAACAACAAAGATAAGCCAGCGTTTATGATGCCTTTGGTACATTCAGTCTCTCCCGTCACCTCTCCCGGAAGATTACAATTCTACGGTTTTTATAAAAAGGTTTGGGTGATTTTGGTTAAATAATTACTTTTTAATGGTTAGGATAAAGATAACAAAAAAGTAGATATGGCGATAAATTAATAAAACCTTAAAAATATCTAAAGCTATCAATCAAAAATGAGTAACAAATACCGGATTTAAGTTATACCGAATTCCCAGTAAAAAAGAGGAGAAATGGCCGAACCTGAGAAAAAAGCACGTCCTAAAGTGATTAAATCGGAGTTTACAAGAAAAGAGCTCTTAGTGAGAAATGGCTTTATCAACAGCGAGGAAAAAGAGAAGTACTATTTCAATGATGAGACCAATCATTTTGAGCCGGTGGAAGGAGAGAAGCTGGACGGAAAAGATGCAGAAGAAGAGAATTCTGAAGGCTTTTTTGGCTTTGAAGAGACTGGTTTTCCTAAACCAGTTAAAACTTACCGCTTAATTTGGGAAGCTCATAGCTTGGGAGTGGAAGAGCCGTATTATTGGATATACAAGCATATCCATCAGGATTTTGCATTCAAAGATGTCTATAAGACAGAAGACTCATTTTTTTCGTCAGAATCTTCGGCTATGTTTGGAGTTATTCAACAGAGGATGAGTCCGATTCAAGATAGAGTTTCTCAATATCTTATTGCCATAGGTAAGTTAGTGAAAGAGCTTTTTCAGATAGTGCGGGAGCTGAGGATACTTGATGAAAAGCTTACCCATTATAAACATGCAGAAGAAGGAAAACAATCTTCTGAAATCACTCTTCGAGGAATGTTTGTAGATTTGGTCCAAGGAGGAGCAAAGAATCCGGCTTCAGTTTTCGGCATGGCTCATGAAGTAGGCTTTACTGCTCTGCCGGATTTATTTTTTGATGCACCAATAGTCAAAGCTGATGATGTAGACAAATTAGTGGAAGATAAATACAAAGATTTTAATAAATCTCTCCGTCAGGTCTTAAAACGCCAGCTGCAGCATTTTGCGGTTTGGAAAGAGAAAACTCATGTTGAACTGAAATCTCGAAAAATATTTTTGCTTAATTATCTGCGTCAGCATTATGACACAATCCAGATGTACATCGAATGGATCAAGCCGTATCTAAAATATATTGAACGGCTTTCTATGAAGACCAAGCATGCAGAAAGTCCGGAGTTGATAGCTTCTTTTGAAGGAAATATGACTGATATAGAATTCTTAGCTACAAAAATCGGAGGAGAGTATCAGCCGGTGATTATTGCTACCTTTAATTTCCGTACCATTCCTTCCATGAATATCGTTAAAGAAGGTTATCAAAGAGGACCGACCCACACTGGACGGATGGAAGTAACCTTAAGGGCGTATGCCTGGAAGAAAGAACAGATTGATGCGTATAAAAAGCTAAAGAAAGATGAAACTTTTGCTTTCTTGAGTAAAATATCTGAATCATTGAATGCTGCGTTAAGTACCGCAGGAACAGATATTGAAAAGTACTTGGTTGAAGCGCAAAGGCAGCTGCCAGGAGCAAAGGAAAAAGAAGAGAAAGAGACTCCTAAGAAACGGAAGACTTTTGTTCGTATGGTCTTGGGAGATTTTTTGCCTCCAGAAGGAGCGCCCAAACCGCCAAAGAAAAAGAAAGAAGAGGAAGAGAAAGCAGCTAACGACAAGAAGAAAGCTATGGGTACGGCCAAGACTGCTGCCTGGAATGCGTATAAAAATTTCAAGAAAGCGCATGGAATGATTCATTGGTAAAAAATGCGAACTAGCCCCACATTAAAGAGAAAATAAAATGATTAAAGACAAATATCCCTTAGATAAATCAAACTACCCCCAGCTGCTCGAAGAGATAAAGTCTATCCTCCAGAACGGGTTGGGCAGAGCTTACCAAGCAGTTGATAATATCAAAGTCCAAACTTATTGGCAGATAGGAGAAAGAATTGTTCGAGAAGAGATTCAGCACCAAGAGAGGGCAGAGTATGGACAAAAGAGAGTAGAAATGTTGGCTCGGGATTTAGGATTTTCAAGAAGATTAATGTTTGAGATAATTGATTTTTATAGAACTTATCCAATAGTGCATACACTGCGTGCACAATTAAGCTGGACCCATTACCGGTGGCTTATGCAGATTAAAAATAATGAAGAACGCCAGTTCTATGAAACACAGTCAATCTTAAATGTTTGGTCCACCAGAGAATTAGAACAAAGAATAAAAGAGAGGGAATATCATAACATCAAAAAGGAAAAGCAATTAATTGTTAAACTACCACCACAATTGCCTTCTCTAGAAAATATTTTTAAAGATGTTTATCACTGGAATTTTTTGGAATTGGAAGATAATTATAGCGAAAAACTGCTGGAAAAAGCTTTGGTGGACAATATCCAAAAAATCCTCTTGGAATTTGGCCATGGTTTTGCGTTCATGGGCGCTCAGCAGAAGATATTGATTGCAGGCCAATGGCATAAAGTAGATTTGGTCTTCTTTCATCGTTTGTTAAAATGTGTGATTTTAGTTGAATTAAAAACAGAAAAATTCAAATCAGAATTTGTAGGCCAAATTAATAAATATTTAACTTATTTTAGAGAGAATAAACTTCAAGATGAAAGAGATCCCATCGGATTGATAATCTGTAAAGAAAAAGATGACGAAGAAGTGCATTATGCTTTAGGAAAACTGAATGAAGATATTTTTGTTTCCGAATATAAGACTTATCTGCCTTCAGAAGAAGAAATAAAAAAGAGATTAAAAATGGTGAGAAGATAAATGAAACCCCGAAAAGCAAGTAAAAGTTCAGGAAAAGTAACTAAGTCTAAACACGTATCTAAAAAAAGACTGCTCAAAACCTTTGGTTTAGGGTTAGGTTTGATATTAATTGTTGCTTTGGGCTTATTCTTAATTCAGCAATATAACTCAAAGTATCCGACAGAAGGCATTGCTGGGAAAGCCTACTCTGACTTAACTTCAGAGCAGAAGCAGATATATTGGGGGTGTTACAAAGAGAAAAGCTGTAATGTTCTTCTGGAAACGGCTCAGAAAAGCAAGAATTATGCTAAATATCGTACCTGCTCCAAAGATTGCCATGCCCAAGCTTTAAGTTATTCTCCGAAGCAGGATTATTGCCAGGATTCTGATGGAATGGATTATTTTACTGTCGGAAACGTAACCTCTAACTTCGAGCCGCAGGGAAAGGAAGATTATTGTTTGGAGATTAACGGAAAGAATTACCTGTTTGAGGGCAAGTGTGCTGGGAATAAAGCCCAATGGGTACAGAAGAGTTGTGGAGAGCTGGGGAAGTATGGGTGTGAAGAAGGAATATGTATTCCCAAAATAAATCAAAACTTGTTTGATGAAAATGGACGTTTAACAAACTACGCACTTTCTTTGGCACCACCACTATTAAAACTGAATTTAAATGAACCTACTAAATTGTACCCTGAAAAATACGGGAATAATTATTTTAAACCAGGAAATTATAACATTAACATTGGTGATGGTTTTGGAAAAAACGATTTCTTAATTAAATTTGTTGAATTTAACGTAGATGAACAAAGAATATATTTTGAAGTCTTCAAAAAGGAAGCTAATGGAAACTTTTATCATTTTCCTACGGATGAGAATTTTATTTACAAGAATGGGATTAAAGATCTTTTCGGGATTCCTCTTGAGTCCTTAAGCGATTCTTTAAATCCTGTTGAGAATATATTAACTTATCATCCAAATTGTACGGTTTTTTATGATTATTGTTATGAAGAAGGGAACTACTTCTATGCCGGAAACTCAATTGCATGTAATTGGAGGTGCGTTTTTGATGCAAATATTGATGAAACAAAATCTGAGAAAGGAATATTCTCTTCCATTTATCCCAAAAATTACAGTGTTTTAGCTAATTTTTCTGTAGCTCTTTTAGAACAGTGTTATAATAATGACATTGATTTTCTAAAGTACAATCCGCAAAAACCAAGAGTAGGAATAAAAGTATTATTAGGAAGTTCAGGTCCATTAACTGGAGCAGATGAATATGTCTACACCCAACGTTCAGAAACTAACTTAAATGATGAAGTAAATATCTTAGACTTCTTAAATACTGAAAAAAATAGCAAGAACTGTCCTAATTATATGGCTTTAGGTCATGAGTTAACTCACATTTTAACAAAAGAGATGTTGAGTAATAATTATGGGTTAAACGAAGGTCTTGCGGATTTTGTTGCATTTCAGAATGGATTTGAAAAGAAATATGCTTGTTTAGATAATGGGTGGAAAGATGTGTATGATAGTGTGGGAACGATTAATGCTTATGCTAATTTATCTACAAATCCCGGAGATGTAGGTAGCTCCACTAGCTTACATTATTATGCTACCGGATACTGTTTTTGGACCGATTTTGTAAAAGAGCATGGTTATCCTAATTTTGTAAAATTCATGCAGAAGTCTTACCAGAAAAGTCGAGGTATTGAGCAATATTACTTGACCGATGTCATCGGAGAGGTTATTAATGCTCCATCTCCTGCTTGGGTCTCAAGTAAGTATGGTTTAACTAAAGATTCTACTCTAATAGAGCCTTGCAAAAAATGTGGGGTTTTAGTTAAAAACGATTAAAGATTAACTCAAAATCAACCCACAAAAGAACCACTAAACTATAACCAAACCCCCCCCAACTCAAGAGCTCAAATCTCAAAGGCAAACTTTATAAATATATCACCATTATGATAACAATTAACACAATAATGATATAAACTATGACCTTATTAAAAACACTAGCCCAACCGGAAATAAGAAAGCTCTTTGGCAAGCGGGAGCTAGTGATAATTAGAAAACAGCTGTTTGGGGTGCCTTTAAAAGGCTCAGAAAAAACCCGGCTTTCCCGGGATATCCGTAAAAAGTTTGAAGCCATTGCCCTGCTGATTCCTTCAATCAAAGAATTTGAACTGAAAAAAGGGGCAGAGATTAAAAGATTGATTGAAAAAGCAAAAGGGGCCATTATAGAAACCAAATTTTTCCCCCGCATAAAGAAAATTATCCTCTTCGGCTCTGTGGCAGAAAACAAGCCTACGCTTATTTCCGATATCGACCTGGCCGTAGAATTTACTTACCTAGCTGAAGGAGAGGCTACTCTTTTCCGGAGGGAAGTGCTGGGCCAATTAAACGAGAAATTAGATGTGCAAGTATATAATCAATTACCAACAAAGGTAAAAAAAGAAATAGACAAAAAAGGGAAAGTGATTTATGAACGAACGCATTAAAGATAAGATTAAGGAAATTGAAGTATACTTAATGCAGCTAGGGGAAATAGTGCCAGATAGTTTAAAAGAATACCAAGAAGACTTTAAAACCAAAGCGGCATGCGAACGTTACTTAGAAAGATTAGTAGAAGCTGCTGAAGATTTGGCTTTTCTGGCGATTAAACATCTTGACTTGGAATCTCCAGAAGAGGAAAACGAGATATTTAAGATTCTTTCTCGCACCAAGATAATCAGTTCTGATCTCTCTGATGAACTTAAACGTGCTAAGGGAATGCGTAATGTCATTGCTCACAAGTATGGGGAAATTGATGACAAAATAACTTTTGTAGCTGCAACAGAAGAAATCGGAAGAGATTTAAAGAGATTGATAAAATCAATTAAAGAGAAAATAAAATGAAACACACTCTAAAAATTACTTTACTTTTGGTTCTAGTTTTTCTGCTGGCACAATTTATCGGCTTGGTAGTAATTGACCAGTATATCGACCGGCCGGAGGTGGAGCCTAACACCTCGTTTATTATGGTAGTAGCAGGTATTTTGTTGGGAACAGTAATCTTGCTTTTGTTTATACGGTTTCAAATAATCCATCTCTGGAAGTATTGGTTCTTTGCGGCAGTGATGATGGGCTTAAGCATTGCTTTTGCTTCGTTTCTTCCTCCGTGGATTGCGATTGTTTTAGGAGTGGGGCTGGCGGCTTGGAAGGTTTTTCGACCGAATATCATTATCTATAATCTGGGGGAGCTGTTTGTCTATGGAGGGTTAGCGGCCATTTTTGTACCAGTGCTGAATCTTTTTTCTGCCACGGTGATGCTGATTTTGATATCTGTCTATGATATGTATGCAGTCTGGAAAAGTAAGCATATGATCACTTTGGCCAAGTCCATGAGCAAAGAGAAAGTCTTTGCCGGTTTGCTGATTCCTTATACGCTGAAAGGGATAATAATGAGAAAGAAGGAAGGGGAAACAAGAGTGGTTGGCAAAAAAGAAAAAAATAACGCGAAGGAAATCCATGGAAAAGTACAGATGGCTATCTTAGGCGGAGGAGACATCGGTTTTCCTTTGATGTTTGCAGGAGCGGCCATGAAGAGTGTGGGCTTGGCTTGGTCATTAGTGATACCATTGTTTACGGCCATTGCCCTGTTTCTCCTGCTGTTGAACGGCAATCCAAAGAAATTCTATCCGGCCATGCCTTTCTTGACGATTGGATGTCTGGTGGGGTATGGAGTAGTGTGGGTGATTAGATTTTTATTGGCTTGATATGGAAAAATTTTTTAAAGTAATACTCCTTTTTGTGCTTTGATGAATCCGAATCAAGATACGGAAAAAGCTAAAAAAATCAAAGAGAGGCTTATTTCGTATTCTTCGAGAACGGAATTGATTAAGTCTGTTGCCGCTAATCTTAAATGGGAGGACATAGGAGATAATTGCCCGGGGAATTCCTACTTTTTGGAGCATCCAAAAAGTCCTCATATAGATCACTTTCCAGGGGAAGATTTAGCAGATGTCCTTCGCTATCTGCCAAATGACCATAAATTAGTGCAAGAGATTATTGTTCAAACAAAAAGCAATTTAGAAGAAATTTTAACTAAATCTCGGCAGGAACTTAGTTTTCGTATCCCTAAATTTTTGAATGCATTTACGGTGGCAGACCTTAAAGGATATTCCTGCCTCTTTGAAGCTGTTAAAATTGCAGCTTATCACGTGCTTGAACTGTGTCCTATCAAAGATGTAAATACTTCCAACGAAGCTTTCATTATTCGTTATACGGCACGGGGAATGGGAGGATATATTCCAGAATATCCGTTGGAGGTAAAATCTTTTATAGATAAAATGTGGGAAAAACGAGCCGCTTTGCCTTACGTAGTTACGATAGGGGCGGAATTGAGAGATACACAAGCGATAGAACGTTATTTTGAGTTATTTGAATCCGTTCGTGGAACAGATTATTTTGTCTTTGATGGTATCAAGCAGAGAGTGGATTTCTGGTCTATCGGAAAGCATAATTTAAAGCAGTTTTTCCCTGACTATGATTTCTTTGAACGGATTGATAAAGTTTCTGGCGAATGGTTGAGGGGAAAACTGAGAGAGATATTCTGCTGATTACCCTTTAATATTTCCTATCGGCCGCAGAGCGGCCACTTTTCTGCTTACTCCGGCCAGTTCCATGGTATGGACCACTTCTGAGATGTCTTTGTAGGCAATGCCGGCCTCTTCTGCTAATCCGGACATGGAAGCAGAATGGACATAGATGCCTCGTCTTTCCATATCTTTCTGCAGTTGCTCTCCTCTTACTTCCCGTTTGGCCTGAGCCCGGGACATGGTGCGGCCGGAGCCGTGCATGGTGGTGCCAAAAGTCTCTTCCATAGCTTTTTCCGTGCCCATGCAAAGATACGAGCCGGTTTCCATAGAGCCGCCGACAATCACTGGCTGGCCGATGTCTCGGTACAAAGGAGCTACTTCCTCTCTTCCCGGACCAAAGCATCGAGTGGCTCCTTTGCGGTGAACGATTAATTCTTTCATCTTATTGCCGATTTTGTGTTTCTCTAACTTGGCAATGTTATGAGCAACATCATAAACCAGATGCATTCCTAAAGCTTCTGGCGTTTGGTGGAAAATTTGGGAGAAGCATTCTCTAATGCGATGAAGAATCACCTGGCGGTTGGCAAAGGCCATGTTGGCGGCACAGTCCATAGCTCCGTAATAATCCTGGCCTTCTTTAGTATGAAAAGGAGCGCATGATAATTCTCTATCTGGAACTTTTATATTATATTTTTGCATGGCTTTATCAAAAATTTTTAAGTAATCTGTTCCTATTTGATGACC
>JAGVYL010000033.1 GCA_018303285.1 Candidatus Woesearchaeota archaeon
TTGCTCGAGAGCGGATTCAGTGTAAGAAAATCTGTCCTGCTTGACTCCTGTGACTTCTTCTGCAGGATTGGCTTCACTGAGATACTGCTTGACTATTCTGGCGATGGCTTCTTTAGGCAGATCTAAGCCCTGCATTTCCGGGATTTCCTGAAGGAAATCCTGTGGAGACCAGCTGTCGGGATGAATTTCTAAGCGTAAAGATGGGATGAGAAAATCGTCTATAGTAGTGGCTAAGCGCTCCACTTGAGCGAGGAAACTGGGAGTTTTAACTGTTACTCCAGTTTCTTTCAAAATGGTTTGTACTTGAGTCATGACTATCTTAGAATGGAGCGTATTTATAAATGTTTTGGTTGTTTACTTCTTGACAGTAACAATTGATGTAACGTCTGTACGAATGGTTTTTCTTTCTCTTGTGCCAATTAACTTCCACCCTGCATTAATAACTCCCCGACTGATACTCTACTCCATTTCCTTCCCCGCCATGTTTCGCTCTCTCTCCTTTTCCCGACTGATACAATCTCTGTAGAGAATCTCCTACTTTCTGTATCAAAGTCGTCTCCCTAAGCCCCTCTTCTCCTGGCTGATACCGGCCGACCCGAATGTCATCCATCTTTTGCTGGGCCGCTTCATTCAAATATCCTATTCTGCGCATATGTTCAGGAGTGACATACCCTCTCTCTTCCGCATCTCTCCTCAAGCCGCTCATCTCCTGATACAAATCACCTATCGGCCGCTGACTCATTCGATTGACGTAATCCGCTCTAGCTGCTTCCCCTTCCTTCTGCTTCAAAGAAACTTGTTCAAGATCCTCTTCTAAAGATTTTTCTTTTTTCGGTTTATCTTCTTTCTCCAGCTCTCCTTTCTTTCTCATATCCCCTCGTACCACTCGGAAAATCTGCCGTTCTTCTTCGCTCTGCAAAAATTCCTCTCCTCCGGATGCTGCTATCCGCGGAATAGATATCTTCTCTTCCAGCTCTCGCGTAGTTTTCAGTTCCTTCTCGCTTTCTTGCATCAGCTTCTGGGCAGTTTCAATCTCCTTCTTCCGCTTCTCTTCCAACTTTTTCAACTGGACCAGTCTCTCTTCCGGCGGCAGCTTCTTCAATTCAGCTATTGTTTTTTTCGGCATTTTAGATAATAATTTAAATGTTATTTAATTAAGTTATTCTCTAAAAACAGGAAAAGATTTTAAAGGTTTAATTCTTTCCAGTAGTAAATGGGGGAAAAAGTAGAAGTTAGTTTTTATCTATTGGATATAGTTTTCAAACAGAAGGAAAACCGCCCCGCCCTATGCTTATACGGCAAAACCTCTTCTGGAAAAAAAATTTGCATTGTAGAAGAAAATTTTCTTCCCTATTTTTATGCCGAACCAATAGAGATTGAAGACCGGGAAAGATTAAAAAAAGAGCTGCTCGCTTTGAAGGTTCCGTTCAAAGAAGGAGATGCAGTTATCCACTCAGTCGAAGAAATAGAAAAAAAGCTTTTGGGCAGTAAAAAATCTCTTCTCAAAATTTTTGCTCTTGCACCTTCGTATATCCCGTTTCTTAAAAGAGAATTAGATGCTCATCCAAAAATAAAAAAATGTTACGAATTCGATATTTCGTTTATCTACCGCTATCTCATCGACAAAAACATCCTGCCTCTTGCTCTTCTTCATGCTACAGGAGAATGGATCCCTGAAAAATCCAAAGTACCGGTTTTTTTAGCAAAAAGCATCACTCCTACGGAAGAGACCACTTCAGATCTTCAGATTATGGCCTTTGATATTGAAACTTACAGCAAGACTAAAGTTTTCCAGCCGGAAAAGAATCCTATTCTTATGATTGCGTTATACGGAAAAGATTTCCGCAAAGTTTTGACGTGGAAAAAATATTCTACCCAGCTGGATTATGTAGAATTTGCGGAAAATGAAAAAGAGATGCTTATCCGCTTTAAGGATCTTCTCAAAGAACATCTGCCCGACCTTCTTATTGGTTATCATTCAGATGGTTTTGATTTTCCGTACATTAAGACGCGGGCAGAAATTCACAATGTGGATATGGATTTAGGATTAGATTATTCTGATTTAACCATCGGCCGCAGCAGCTCCTCGGCCTGCATTGCCGGCCTTCCTCACATTGATCTGCTGCGATTTATCCGCCATAATCTTCGCACGTTGGAAACAGAAACTTTCACTCTCAATGCAGTAGCTTCAGAAATTCTTGGGGAAAAGAAAAAAGAAGTAGATATCGATGCTCTTTCTCTAGTTTGGGACGGAGAAGCAGAAAAGTTAGACCAGTACTGCGAATATAATCTTCATGATGCTCATCTCACTTATCAATTAGCTCAGCGTATTCTTCCTCATATGATAGAATTATCAGGTTTAGTTGGTTTGCCGTTATTTGATATCAATCGCGTTTCTTCCAGCCGACTAGTGGAAAATTTTATTATGCGCCGGATGGGCCAATTCAAAGAACTTATCCCTGCCAAACCTAGTTATCATGAAAATCAAGAACGTAGAAGTTTAACTTATGAGGGCGCTTATGTCCATGAACCCAAACCCGGTTTTTATCGCAATGTGGCGGTCTTTGATTTCCGTAGTCTTTATCCAACTATTATCACTGCCCATAATATTTCTCCGTACACATTTCATTGCTCCTGCTGTAAAGACAAAGGCTTAGTGCCGGATACTCAATATTGGTTCTGCCGGGAGAAAGACGGCATTCTTCCTTCCCTGCTAGAAGAATTAATCTTAAGAAGAATTCGTGTTAAGGAAATGCTCAAATCCGACAAGAACAATCTTCTTCTTCAAGCTCGTTCAGAAAGCATCAAACTGCTGTCCAATTCGTTCTATGGTTATCTTGCTTTTTTTGGTGCCCGATGGTACAGTTTGGAATCTGCCTTATCTATCACTTCCTACGGCCGCCACTACATCTCCCAGGTCATCGCCAAAGCTCAAGAAGCAGGCTTTGATATTATCTATGCCGATACAGATTCAGTCTTCATCAATCTTAATGAAAGAAAAACTGAAGATGCTTCGGAATTTGTTCAGGAAATTAACAAAAAACTGCCGGGCTTTATGGAATTAGATTATGAAGACACTTACAAGACTGGTATTTTTGTAGCCGTCAAAAAAGGCCATGCCGGAGCCAAGAAAAAATATGCTCTCTTCTCAGAAAGCCGCAATAAATTAAAGATTCGCGGCTTTGAAACCATACGCAAAAACTGGTCAAAATTAGCTAAAGAGGTGCAGCAAAAAGTCCTGGAGATTCTTTTAAAAGAAGAAAATAAAGAAAAAGCATTTGATTATGTCCGAAAAATTATTTTTGACATCCAGACCAAGAAAATTCCTCTGAAAAAAATGATTATCAGCACCCACATTCAAAAAAGCATTGAAAGTTATGAAGCTGTCGGCCCCCATGTGGCCGTAGCCAGACGGATGCAGGAAAAAGGCATTCCTATGGGCCCGGGATCAATTGTCAAATTTATCATCACCTCCGGCGAAGGGATGCTAAGGAACCGTGCTCGGCCGCCCGAGGAAGTAAAAGAAGGGGATTACGATGCAGAGTATTACATCAACAATCAGATTGTTCCGGCCGTCAACTCTATTCTCTCCGTAGTCGGCTACACCGAGGAAGACCTGCTCAAAAGCAATGAGCAAAGTGATTTGAGTTAAGGGCATATTATGTACAGTAAAATGCATTAATCTTTGGACAATTAGTCTACAATTTGTATACTAACAAGTCTCACAAATGTTTATTAATTAGTGAGATCTGATATCACATTAGACTAGTAAAGATACTAGAAAGACTTTTAAATAACACGCGTTTAGCATAAATCATGAAAGATGATCAATTAACTTTGGTTGATATGTTTCGAGTATACGCTATGTGCCAACCCACTGAAAAATCCAAGCACGAGATAGAAGAAGGGTATCTTATGGCAGCAAAACGAATTGAAAGACTTGATGAGAAAGGCGTGACCTTTGAACAATTATTAACTAATGGATTTAAACGGGGAGAATTAGGTGGACTATTCAGCATAGCTTCGATGATTACTCAAGAAAAGGGAGATCCAGAAAGAGCTGAAGAGTTATTTCTTACATCTATTAGTTATTATGCCTTAGAAGGACTTTATGAAGATGCCGCAAGAACCGTTCTACGTATGCGTATGGAGCTAGTGGAAGAAGCGGTCAAAAAGTGTAAGGCAATAGGGCAATTTGAATGCGCAGATTACATTACTGTCAGATCGAAAAAGTAATTCCGTTTATTCATAGATTATCTGTTTAGTAATATCAATAAGCTCTTTACAGACTTTTTTCAATTCGTTAATCTTTGCTTCATCTTTAACAGAGATTTGTACGCCATAAGTATAGTCCTCTCTTAAATCAATAACACTGTCCGCTCTAACATCTTCCATTTCTTCGTATTCTAACAATTCAATAAACCGTTCATCAAGTTGAATTTCATTATTCTCTTTGAGAAATCTCATCAAAGATATTGTACAAGTTTGGTTTCCGGATTCGTATCCAAATTTAGCGGCAATGGCTAAAAAACAGTGATAGATGCAGTAAAATCCCGCCGACATTGACCAGTCAGAAAAACCAACTTCTTTAAAACGGGTTATTCCGATAAGATTATGCTCTGCTTTGGCTAGATGTTTTTTGGCTTCATCAAGATTAGGCCTGCTCTTCAGCAATCCCCTATGCTTTGACCTTTTGCCTAGTCTTTTACATTCTTCAATTTCTTTCTGTGCCTTGTTTATGCACCATTCCACGTGTTTAGCAGCGTGTGACATATCAGAAATCACCGGTTGGTTTCTGAGCATACTCAAAAACCATAGTTTTTGGCATTTTTTAGCATCTTCACGTATTCATCCTGTCCGTAAAGGATAATTGCATTTTTGATGATATCAACCATGGCGTTATCTTTCTTTTTAATACTTTCCTGCAAATCTGAGGCCGTCAGTTTAATGGCATGAATCTTTTTGGGTAAGATTTCTTCTTTTTTCTTGATGAACGCGTTTATTTCTTTAACCTCTCTATTTTTTATTATGATTATCAAATCAATATCTTTAGCGTGAGTATAATCCTTAACCGTTGAGCCAAAAAGCAGGACAATTCTATTTTTCTTAAAAATTTCTTTGAATTCTTCTCTCCACCGTTTGAAATTATTGGCTTCATCAACCAGCAAAAATACGATTAGCTGGCTAACATAATTTTCATTAAAATTGAGTTTATAGGTTATAGATTTTCCAATAGTTTTATTAACAACTAAATTTTCTTGAAGAAGTCTTTTGAATATCTTCTGGGCTCCAACGTGACTGATATTAAGAACTTTGCTGATGGAATTGGCATTGTAAAAACTAGTGAAATCTTTGAACAGGATAATCAGGGTTTCTCTTTCTTTTTTAGTTAAGGACCTCATCGTAACATCAAGTTATTATATAGAAACTTATAGTTACTATATAAATCTTTTGCAAAGATTACTGCATCAACAATCAGATTGTTCCGGCCGTCAACTCTATTCTCTCCGTAGTCGGCTACACCGAGGAAGACCTGCTCAAAAGCAATGAGCAAAGTGATTTGAGGGCTACACCGAGGAAGACCTGCTCAAAAGCAATGAGCAAAGTGATTTGAGCAAGTTTTTCTGAATAGGGTTCCATAAAGTAACATTTATTAAGACAAAGTCATTTCTTCCCCCACAATGATCTTAGAAATACTGTTATTTATCTTAGGATTAGTCATCCTTATCAAAGGAGCAGACTGGCTGGTGGAACATTCTTCTCATTTTGCTCGCGCGTTAGGGGTTTCTCCCCTGATCATTGGTTTGACCATTGTTGCCTTTGGCACTTCTTTGCCAGAATTAATTGTCAGTCTTTTTGCCGCCATTAAAGGCAATGCAGATATCTCTATGGGAAACATCGTAGGCAGCAACATCGCCAATATCGGATTGATTTTAGGAATCTCTGCGTTAGTTCGAGGGCTAAAAGTGCAGCTTTCCACTCTTATTTATGAAATGCCGTTTCTTTTGGTCTCTGCATTCCTTTTCATGCTGTTATCCAACGACAACAATCTTTTCAGCCACAATGGCTTCTCTATCGGAAGAATTGACGGCCTGATTTTTTTGGTAATCTTCACTATGTTCATGATTTACACTTTTAAAAGCGCTTTCGAACAAAGAGGAAAATCGCTTAAGAAATATACTGAAACAATTAAAAAACGTACCACCCCAGAAAAAAAAGAAAAGTTAAGCAAAGACATCTTTTTCATGCTTTTAGGTTTAGCCGCCCTCATCATCGGCGGCCGCATCTTAGTAGATGCCGCAGTAAAAATCGCCCAATCTTTTGGCATTAGTGAAGCGTTTATAGGTCTAACCATTGTCGCTGTCGGCACTTCTTTACCAGAATTGATGACCTCGATGGTTGCCGCTTGGAAAAAAGAAGCGGATATTGCCTTGGGTAATGTTATTGGCAGCAATATTTTCAATATCTTATTTGTCATGGGAATAACTTCCCTCATCAAACCGCTGAATGTTAATCCTTCTATCCTCTTTGTAGACATGCCCGTAATGATCCTCTTTTCTATTGGTCTTCTTTTCTTCTTGACTACTAACCGCAAACTTACCAAATGGAAGGGAGCAGTGCTGTTGATAGGTTACGCCGGGTACATCTTCTATCTAATCAGCGGGTTATAACCAAAAAGCTATACTTTAATAAAACAGAGTATTTTCTTCACTAATCATGAACTTCCAGCTTGTTAAACCAGTCCAGACTGCTGACCAGTATCTCGATGCCGCTTTCCGCAAGGCCCGAGAGGCTCGAGTAAAAAAAGAAGGCCGCCTGGAGAATCTCGTATTCGAGAAGAAAAGAGAGATGCTTAAGCTGGACATAGCCCGAAACTATCTGGCTGATATGCTTAACCGCATATTGGAAGATTTCCCTAGTTTCAATCACCTGCCGTTATTCTACAATGAGCTAGTTAAGCTTACTCTGGATTATTCCTCTCTAAAAAAATCTTTGGGAGCTGTCCATTGGGCTATTGGCAAGATTTCTACAATGCACAAAAGTTACATTTCTCAGATGGCCAAATGTGAGGATATCAAACGCTTCCGGCCGCTGAGAGAAGGCTTCTACGGCCGCATCTCTTCGGTCATCAAACAGATTAAAGCTGAGCTGCTCTATTTAGAAAAATGCCGCCATGTGATGAAAAATTTTCCTGACATCAAAGAAATGCCTACAGTCTGCATCTTCGGTTTTCCTAATGTCGGTAAATCAACCTTGCTTGGTAAACTAACTCCTAGCAAACCAGAGATTGCTGCTTATGCTTTTACTACTAAAACTCTTAATGTCGGTTATTTCATCTCAAAAGAAAAAGGCCAGGAAACGAAAGTGCAATTGATTGACACTCCCGGTACTTTAAACCGCATGGAAAAGATGAACAACATTGAGCTGCAGGCCTTTTTGGCAGTTAAACATTTGGCCAATGCCCTGATTTACATCTTTGACTTGACCGAGCCTTATCCTCTAAAAGACCAGGAAGAGCTGTATCATCGCATCAAAAAAGAAACGGACAAGCCAATTTACATTTATCTCAGCAAGGCCGATGTCTTGGATGAAGAGAAGATAGAAAGTTTCCAGCATAAGTATCCTACCTTAGATTTAGAAGAAGTTAAGAGACTTCTTTCTCATATTTAAATAATTAAAAAAAACAAAAAACCAATCAATATCCCCTGCATTTGATACAGTAATACCGATTGGCATTGTCTACTACGATTCGAGAACCGCAACCCTTACAGTTGCGCTGTATCTTAAATTTCTTAACTTCTTTGAAGACGTATTGCTTCATGAAGCGATCACCTTTTTTTATTTTTTTATCTGCTAAATAATAGAACAATCTTCTAGACTTTAAATACTTTTCGCTGAATTTGTAGTTTTTGGTGACTTTTGGCTACTGGCTAAAGATAGTCGTTAATTTATATTCTGCACCAAAGATTTGTTTATATAGTAATGGATAAAAAGAATTGAACATTTGATTCCATTACTATATTCCGAAAGATGCTTAATCATTTTGGGTTATTTGCGTCTTTCGTTATAAGCTGGAAGAATCACTTAACTCCAGTTGAATAACATTAAAAAAATTATAAGGGTGATAAACATGGCTCATTCATTACAGGCAGTAGATCCCATCGAACCGAAGAAAGAAGGTAAATTTATCGTCATTGAAGGTCCGGACGGAGCCGGCAGCTCTACCCAGATAGACCTATTGCGAAAATATTTGATAGAACGAGGAGAAAAAGTGGACCAGCTCCACAAAGAGCCCACCAATAACTTCATCGGCGGCTTGATTAGAGGAATTCTTACCGGAGCAATCAACTTTAAAAGTCCTCATGGCAGGCAACTGCTGTATGTAGCCGACAGGTTACATCATCTGGAAAGCAGCATCGAGCCAGCCTTAAAAAAAGGCTTTTGGGTTCTTACAGACCGTTATATCCCCTCTACCTTAGTTTATGGCACCGCCGATGGAGCCGAGTGGGATTATCTGATGCACGCTAACCAGCCCTGCCGGATTCCTGATCTCACTTTATTAATCGATGTACCTGTAGAAACGTGCTTGGAACGTATTGATAAAACTCGGTCGTCAAGAGAATTGTTCGAAAAAAAGAAAACCTTAGAAGCCGTAGTAAAGAATTACGCCCGCTTTGCTAAAGAATATCCTAACACTTATTTGGTAAACGGCCAAAGCAGTGAAAGAATGGTTCACCGCCGTATCCGAAACATGGTAGAAGAAAAGATTTATACAGGACATACGGATTAAAGCACGAAACTCATCACTATACCAATGGCAGCCATGCCTATCCAGATAGGAATGTTCCATTCAAAGACTTTTCGGCCGTCCAAGTTCAGAATCGGAATCAGGTTAAACAATCCCAGCCAGGCATTGATTTTAAAACCAGTATACAAGAAAGTTGTTAACACTTCTCCGCCCAGACCAAACATCAGCAAAAGTAGATAAAAAATTCCTGCTAAAACAAAATTTGTAATCGGCCCAGCCACAGAAATTATTCCGTTCTCTTTTCTTGTTACTCTACCGACAATCATTACTGCTCCCGGAGCGGCAAAGACAAAACCAAAAGTGGCCAATGCCAACATTATTAACAGCATCATATCAAAAGAACGGAACTCTGCCATACAGCCGTACCTTTGGGCCACGATTTTATGAGATAATTCATGCAAAAGAAAACCTACACCCACGGTAAAGGCAGAGATAAATAAAAAGTAGAGAAACTTGCTGGACAACGAAAAACCTTGAGAGGCGATAGTGAATGCCAAAGTGATAGCCAGCCAAGCGATGATAATATCTCTAATCTCTTTAGTCGAGGTGTTTATTCCGTTTAGTTTTATTGCTTCGGCCATAGAATCATTCTTCCTCTTCAGAAATTTTTTCATCAATCATTGCTTTCAACTTAACTGCCTGTTCTTCCACTTTCTGCAGGACAGAAACATCATCAAAATTTTCTTCTGCGCATTCCTCGCAGTAAAAATCATTGCTGTCTTTAATGCGGTATTTAGCCTCTTCTCCGCAGATAATACACTTCTTAGCCATTTCTGTAGTTAATTCTCTTTTTTCTTTAAAAAGATTGCTTAATCTCACTTCAGCAGAACTCTTTTCAGTTCTTCAATCTCTTCTCCAATGATAGCACAGCCTTTCAGCTTCAAGCCCCACAATACTGAATCCAAAAGAATTTCCCGCCCGCTCTTCAACGGCGGCAGATAATTATCCAGAATACCAAACTGATATGCCATTCCCACCAGCTCTGCTGAACGGATGACTTTCATTCCTTTGATTAAAGACTGAAATTGATTAGCCATCTTTTTGTCTAAGATCACTTTTTCGTGCAGTCTTGCTTCAATAAGACTTTTTAGTTCTTCGCTGTTTTCCATCAACAGCCGTATTGTCCGTTCATCAATGGCCACGGTATCATTGCCTTCCTGCAAAGAAGCAGCTACAGTCTCCAGCTCTCCCCCATGAATAATTTCCATGCAGCAGCCTTTATCTTTTGCTATAATTGATTTATTGGCATAAGTAGACAAATCTATCACTCCTTTCAGCGGTTTTTCATACAGTTTAAGCGTCCCTTCTCGCAGCAGTTTCAAAATCTGCAACGCTTCAAACTCAAAACGTTTTATCTCCAACGGCCGCTCCACTAACTCCTTCCGTACTGCTGGGGTGATATAAAACTCCCCCCCAAACTTTTCTTTCAAGGGCTGCAGTATTCCCAGCAGATTATTCATCGTCAAAGACATCAGCGGTCCGGAATCGAAGAAGAGAGATTTCATCTCCCTACCTCCATCCCTTTGCTAAATAATATCTGGGCATATCCCATCCGTTTCTTGGCTGAAACAATCTCTTCCTGCTGTTCAGAATAGACTATTCCCCCTGCATAATTGCTCAATTCCCATTTAGTGATTCCTAAAATATCTGCTGCTTTTCCTAAAGACAGACCATGCTTGAAAAGCTGCGCCCCCTTCTTTATTTTGGCCGCTTCCAGTACTTCCCTGAAGAAAAGACCTGATTTTTCGTCCACTTTCTTGATAATAGAAAAAAGAAGAGCTATGTCTTTGTTATACTCACCTAAAGCATCTTTTCCTAGAGCTTTTTTTGCTTGAGATAATATATTTAAAATCTGTTGGTACTCTTTATCCTGCACACCGCCGACAATTTTATACAACGAATAGACTAAAACCGCCATTTGTATTGCATCAATATCTTGAAAAACTGAAGCATCATGGATAGTATGATTGGAAACTTCTTCCAGTTTAGCGATATCTGCTCCTTCTCGTACTTTAAGAATTTCTATTACTTCATCCAATTCCTTGAGCAAATCCTCCCTTATTACTGAGTTCATAAGAACTAAGAACAAACTTAAAGTTTAAAAAAGTATGGGTAATCTACTTTCTCACGCGGTATTTGTCAGCAATCGCTCGGATTCTCTGCAAACTCTCTTTGGAAAAGATGATAACTGGGGATTCCTCGTTCTGCACAGCTCTTGCTTCCCCTATCTTTTCTTCAGTTATCTCTTCTATTCTCACAGATTGCACTACGTTAGATATTCTTCTCTCCTTATCTTGTTCCTTTGACTGATATTCTTCGAGTTGTAGTCTTAAACTCGCGATTTCTTCCATACCTGCTTCATATAGATGCTGGTACTCTAATCGCACTTGCTCATTAGCCTGTGCCAACTCGTTCAAACCATTGATAACTGTTCCTTGTCGAATAGCATCTTCCGTTAGGTTTCGTAATCTTTCTTCAGCAGTTTTTGCTCTTTCTACATATCCCTCACCATCTTGGTGCAGACGGATAATCTGACCACTTGCTTCTTCCACTTGTCCTCGCAGTTTTTCATTTTCTTCTCCCAACTGGGTATAATCCGCCAATAATTCCGCAATCTTTTTTCCTCGTCCCCTTGCTTCGTCCTCTAATCCATCAAAAGCAGAACGGACTACAGATGCTTGTTCATACTCTTTTTGCATGGATTGGTACTCCCCCAACAATCTTTCAAAATCATCATCCTTAGAATGTATCACTCTTTCAAGTGCTTCTTTTTCAAGAGTTACGCACATCAATTTATTTGCCATACCCGCTATGGCCCTTTCCAATCGACAGCTCTCTGCTTGGTATGCCTCCCTTTGATGGGTTTCGTCTTTCAAAACATCCACTACTCGCGCATATCTCTGCCTTTCTTCACCTAATTTTTCATGTGCTTTTTCTTCCAATCCTTCTATCTGCCTATCATTAAATTCAGCTAAACCTATCAGTGAGACTAATGTTTCTACTATGTCTGTTATCTTTCTAACTTTCCCTTCCAAAACAGAAGCGTATTCTCTTCCTTCTTTTAACTCTCCTTCTGCTTGCACTTTCTCTTTTCCACTAATCGCCAGCCTTGCTTCATAATGTTCTCGGAGCGTGGTTAAATGTTTTTGCAGAGAACCATAATCACCTGCCAATCGCTGATGTTTTCCTTCCAGCTGAGCATATTGGCTTAAAGCAGTTTGCAATTCCACTTCCCTTCCTTCCAACAAATCTTTTGTTCCCTGCTCTCTTGCTTCTATTTCCGCTAAACATTTATTTAACTCCGTCTCTCGCCGAGTAGAATACTCAATCGCTTTTAAGACCACCTCGTCGGGATTCTCTAGTTCGTCCAATCCTAAAGCAGAATAAATCGTTTGCTGTAATCGTTCTATCTTATCTATCCTTCTCTTGAATACAGCAATTTCTTGTCTAGCCACTTTCTCCCCTGCTTCGGCCATAGTTTGAGCTATTACTGCTGAAGACTTCGCTCCTTCGAGATTTAGAATCAACCTAATCCTCTCAGTCGATTCTGTTTGAAGTCTCATTCTTTCTCTTCCTTCAGTATCTCCTAAATCGATATACAACAAAGAAATATGTCCCACCCCTAAGTCAGAGAATATTCTTTCGCGCAATTCCTTGGTCTGGGAAGAAACAGTCGCCACCACTCCTGCCAGCATATCTTCTTCTTCTGGAATAAAACTATCCTTGCCGTATTGTCTAAGTATTCCAATTAAATCTTCCCTGGAATATTTGTTCAACAGCGCCAATTCCGGTTCAAAAATTTTTTTCTCCAGCTCCATCAACTTTTCCAACGGCTGGCGGCCGCTGTTCCTTTGCAGAATTTTTATAACCTCTGCCTCAGTTACCCTGCGAAATAAGTCTTGGGGTGCTAATAGAATCCCTTTGTAATCCGAAAGATTCTGAACTTTGACCGAAACATCTTTTCCCAGTCCCAACGAGGGGGGATTATCATCGTCTATAGAAAAAACTCGTCCATCATTATGTAACGAATATACCTTTCCGGCGCCTACTTTTACAAAATATCCTTTATTCTTCTCTCCAATCCAAACTACATCCAGCATAGCTTTCAGCCCAGGAAACCGGTCTCTCCTTCCGCCTCCAATCAGCAGCCGATCTTCTGCATCTCGAATCAATTCTTGGAGAAGATCTGTATCCTTCTTTGTATCAGTCCTCTGCTCGATATGCCGGCAGATGCTGGAAGTGATATTCAAAGCTTCCTCTCCGTCGATAATCCCCCCTAACCCATACATAAACGCAAACAGTCCAATCTCCGGATTAACATGATGCCAAAAGACAGGAGTCTCCTCGCTAGAGTTGAACTTATTGCCCGGAATTTCTCGAAGATAGTACGGAATCATTTTGATAGGGATTTAGTTTTTGATATTCTGGTCAACAGTATTTTAGTTTTTATCTATTCCGCTTAACACTATTTAAAGATTATGGTTTTATCACTATTAGATACTCCCCAAATCTTTTAAACCATTTCTCCTTTTTATCAAAACATGAAGATTAACTATTACCTTCAACGCTATTTCATCAATCGGTTCAAGACCTCTAGAGAGATGTTTAAACTTCCCCTTTCCATCAAGATTATCAGTTTCATTGCGTTTATCTATTATCTGGGGTGGGGAATTGTCAGTCCGTTTTTTCCCCTTTATCTAAAACAGATATTAGGAAACTATTCATCTGTAGGATTTATCTGGGGTCTTCTTTCTATCTTTAGCTTATTTTGGGCTATTCTCATCGGCAGTTTTATTGATAAGACTTCCAAACGAAGATTTATCTCTTTAACTATGATACTTTACCTGCCATTTAGTTATTTTCTTCTTTCTATCCAAAACTTTATGCAGTTTATTTACTTTAGAATTTATCATTCATTTAGCGCCACTTCTTACTGGTTAGCCAGCGAGACCTATGCCAGAGAACATTCACCGAAAGGCAAGGCCATCGAAGCCATAAGTTTATTTGACGTCTCTTCTACTCTCTCCATGGTTATCGGAAGCTTGATTGGCGCTTTGCTTATTAATAAACTTGGATTCAGCATTCTTTATGCAGTTTCCTTCTTTTCTTTCTTTGCCTTGCTTTTCTCTTTCTTTCTGCCGGATCACAAAAAGAAATTGTTTAATGGAATCACTTTACATAAGGATTTTTTTAGCAAAGGGATAAAAGATCTGTGGGCTGAGAAACCATTAGTGAAGCTAACCGCTTTTGCTTTTTTCTTTACTTTCTGCTCTTCTGTCTTTGGCATGATTCTCCCTCTGTTCCTTAACAAGATTGGCGCGAATTACGTTCAGATTGCCTTGATTTCCGCTGCTTTTTCCCTGCCTCTTCTATTGGAACCTGTTTTTGCTGTCAGGAAAAATCGCAGAGCAGTTCTTATTTATGGTCTGTTGGGGGGCGCAGCTGTCCTGCTCAGTATGTTCTTCTTGCAAAGCACATTTTTGCTCTTCTTAGCCAGTTTGCTTTTAGGAGTCTCTTTGGCCGCCATCACTCCAGTCCTTTTCGGCCAGTTCACGGTTCTTATGCCTAAAAAGAAGATTGGAGAGCTTTCTTCCATCGCCTTTGCCATCCGCAGCATGGCCGCCGGCCTCGGCCCCATTGCCGCCGGATTTGTTTCTGATTCCTTAGGCTTGAATTATGTCTTCCTCTTTACGTTTATTATTTTCTTGGCCTTGGTTTTCTTTGTGGGGGTATTATTTAAAAAAAGCTAAAAGAAATTAGTTATTTCCTGCCGTCTTTGTTTTCCTTTTCGACAAAAACATCCCTAACAAAATCAAGATGAATATCCCTCCCCCAAGACTATAATAAACTACTGAAGGATTACTTTTTTCCGTTGCAATCATCGACACTTTCTTTTCTTCGCTGATTTTTTCTTCTTTCATCTCAGTTTTCAACTTAATCGAAGGAATTTCTTTAGCATAAGAACTTATTGAAATACTTAATTTTTTGTTTAGCTCTTTGTCGTAAATGTTTATTTCCTGCCCGTTCCCGTAATACGGGATAAACAAAGTAATGTTTGTTTTATTTCGTTCAAACATTCCTCCCCCAACAATCTTACCAGTTTCCGGATCCACAGAATCCCAAAAAACAAACAGAGGAATATCAAAAAAAGTAAGATTTAATATTTTATTATCAAAAGAAACTACCTCGGCCACATATTTTCCTTTTGGATTCTTTATCTCGTTAAGAGAAGGCTCTATTTTAACCGAAGTGGCAGATAAATCTCCGTTTTGATAAGCCAGATTGATTTTGTAATAATGGTTTGTTTGAGCATACGCAGAAAAAGAAAAGATTAACAGAACTATCACAAAAATTAATACCTTACTCATTCCTCGGCCAAAGTACAGTTTTTTATTTCCCATTTTATTCCTCTTTATAACTCATGACATCTAAATAATCCATCTCCGTAATAAACCCGTATTCATAAAGCAATTTTAATTTTTCTTCGTATCGGCCATCATATTGAGGACTAGATGGAGAGATATACTGCTTAAAAAAATCATGGTTTTTCTCGGCGAAAGGTTCCACAAATGTAGCTACATCTTCCCAAAAATTATTGGCTCCGTACGCCATAATAACTCCATTTTTAGGTACGTCTGTTCCATCTTTCCATTTTGCTGCATTATGCCCCGCCACAATTTTTTCTCCTAACCCTTCCCCGTAAACTGGACCAGCAACGACTTCCCATTTTTTTTCAAAATTAGATTTTCTCGAATCTGGTCCAATGTCGGTGAAATAATAATTTGACCATAACTCCGCAATTTCTTTTTTTTCCGTTTCGGTTACCACTCCTGGTTTTTCAATTAGTCTAGTACCGTCTTCATTTGGCCAGACTACTTTTACAGAACAACTTTCACAAAAATTTTCGGTATTTTCTCCTTCTGCTGTATAAAATCTTACGCGCGGTTTATACTCTTGATTGTATTTTCTTTTCAGTTCCAACGCATAAGAGGTATAAGAAATATACTCTTCACCTACCTCATGTTTTATAATCTCTGATTGAAGTTGATCCGTACGAGCATGAGCCGCTTCGTGATAAATTCCCGTTGGCCAACTAGGCCCCGAATCTGGTATCCATACAGTCCCCCCGTATTCACAACCCCATGCATTCATTCCACATTGAGCAAGAATCTCATCTTCCGAAACAAGTTTAACTTGTATCAAACTATCTCTCACTGCGGGAGGTAATTTTTTAAGTCCTTTAAGAAGATTTTTTACCCCTATTGCATCTTCTCCCTCTACTTGTAGAAAAGGCGCCAAGTTTTTTATCTTGATCATTGAAAAATCGTATAAATATCTGCTTTCACTTAAATCCTGAGCACAGCTTATGCACTCGACCTCGTCTTTAGAAGTTTCGAACGGAATCGAGTAAAAATTATTCGTATTATCAAATAGTGACGTCCTCCCCACCCTAAAGGGTGGGGCTTCCTCGTGATTACGCGGCAGCTATCCCATGATGGACTTCTTGATTCTCAATGTAAGCGATTGTAGC
>JAGVYL010000034.1 GCA_018303285.1 Candidatus Woesearchaeota archaeon
AAAATTTTGATGTTGTATTTAGGCATGACTTCCAAGAAAAGCTTGAGATAATCAGTGCCGATCTGATGGCCGAATCCTCTGGAGCCGCAGTGGACCATAAAGACAATCTGGTCGGGAGTGTGGATGCCGCAACGCTTGGCGGCTTTTTCGTCCAAGATATTAGCGGCAGCAGCAAATTGGACTTCCAGATAATGGTTGCCTGAGCCGAGAGTGCCTAACTGATTGATGCCACGGCTGACTGCTTTTTCGCTTACTTTAGAGGGGTCGGCCTGTTTGATGCGGCCGGATTCTTCTATCCGTTCTAAATCTTCTTCCCACCCGTAATTATTTTTTACGCACCAGCCAGCACCTTCAGTCATCACACCAGTAAACTGTTTTTTGTTAACATCAACAAAACCTTTGCCTCCAACACCAGAAGGCACTCGTTTGAAAAGCAGATCGACCAAACTTTTTAGTTTTGGCTGGACATCTTTGAGAGTGAGATTAGTTGTGACTAAGCGCATGCCGCAATTTATATCAAATCCAATGCCGCCAGGAGAGATGACTCCCCCTTCTTTTGGATCAAAGGCCGCCACTCCGCCGATAGGAAATCCGTATCCCCAGTGGCCGTCTGGCATGCAGTAAGAATATTTTTGAATGCCAGGCAGACAGGCGACATTTGTTACCTGTTCAAAGACTCCGGCATCCATCCCTTGCATTAGATTTTTAGTAGCATAAATCCTAGCTGGCACCAACATCCCTTTTTTGTAAGAAGTAGGAATCTCCCAAACAACTTCACTTATATGTTTCAGCTCTTTTGGAGGACCGGCAGGGCGGCTGACTGTTTCTTCTTCCATGATTGGCTGAAGTAAGCAGTTATTTATATCTCTTTTGATGGGTTGGCGAGGAGAAGTGCGATATCTTTGATTATTTAAACCTTAGAGTAGTTACACGAAAGATTTAAATAAAAACGTTTGAATAATGGGTAAATGAATTTGGAACAGATATTAGGAAATGTAACGCGAAGAGTTAATGCATATGCCGCTGATGTACAAAGGAATTGGAAAGAATATTCTTTTGGTACGACTAAACGTGTAAATCAAATTGTTAATGATGTCAAAGCTACGGTTCAACTTGTTCCGAATTTAGGTAAATTACGAGAAATTGTGAACCAAGATATTGCCGACGGCTGTTTGAAAGATTTTGTCTATGCTGAGGAGGGAATAAAACTTATTTTTCATCCCCAAGAAATTTTGCCATTTAATGTTGAGCATAGTAAAGTGACATACACTTTGTCAGGTGATGTGGCCTTAGAAAAAGGAAGGAAAAAATTCAAGACAACCACCCCGATAGAAGTTTTCTTTTATAATGGCAAGACGATTTATGAAGGAACGCTGGTAAGAAAGATTGGATTCTTTCCAATAGGAAAAGAGTATGAACTCGTTAGAACGGCTGCGGCTAAGGCACTGGAAAAAATGCGGAAGGAGTACTGTGCGAGGCTGAGCGACTATCTAACCGAGAGATGGAGAAATTTGTAATAGTAAATATAGGTAATACTTAAAAAATGGTACTTACAAATGAAGAACTGCTCATCGAAGCTTTAGAGAAAATTGCTCCTTCTTTTCTAGCGGATTATAACCCCGAGAGGAATACTGTGGAAACGGCATCGGATTTAACTGATTTTTTTCTGAGAAATTTCAAACGAGCAGGCGTAGCAAGATTTGGAAAGGGTGTTGCTGTTTCTGGGTTACTGGCGGTTTTAAGGGCACTAGCCAGGGAAGAGGATTACCAAACACTAGAAACTATCTGCAAGATTAGTGTAATCTTTGGCGGGATCTATTCTTTTTCCGCAATTGATGCATTAATGAGCGCATATCAGTATAAAAATCTTCTTAATAACTGCGCGGAATCGATTGTACGCAGATATTACCTGATGAACCGATAATTTTTATGATCTCCGATGAGAAAACTAGCAAGGATTAAGAAATAAACCGCATCTTCAGCAAATCTTTATAAAAGTGATTTGATTGCTCGAATAATCATGACGATAAGTGGTAAACTAACCAACAAATGAAAACTTCCATATCTTCTTTGGAATTGCATGTCTTAGTCAATGAATGGCAATTTTTATTAGGGAGCAGAGTAGATAACATTTATCATACGGCCAAAAAAGATTTTCTTTTTGTTTTCTTTGCACCATCAAAAGGGAAATTCTTTCTGCGAATAGCCCTGCCTTCGGCCATGTTTCTTACTGCTGCTAAAGACGAAGCAGGGGAACCGAGCTCTTTTTGTATGTTTCTGCGGAAGCATCTGTCCGGGGCGGTAGTAAAAGAGATTGCGCAGGTAAACAGCGAGAGGATCGTAAAACTAAAATTTCAAAAAGAAAAAGAAACAGGATTAATAATTGAATTATTTTCCAAAGGAAATTTGATATTAACAGATAAAGAGGGAATAATTGCGAACTGTTTAGAACGGCAGAAGTGGTCTACCCGGGAGATTAAGATGGGAACAAAATATCTTCTGCCCCCGGAAAGTTTTGATTATTTGAATCACCTAAGCGATTTGAATGGAAAGCTGAAGGCAACAAAAAAGGAAAGTTTAGTTTCTTTTTTAGCGACAGAGATTGGATTGGGAGGAATTTATGCGGAGGAGATCTGTTCTCGTACAAGAATGGAAAAAAACAGAAAACCAGAAAGTATTTCCAGTAAAGAGGTTAAGATGATAGAAAACGGAATAAAACAGTTGGTAAAGATAGTAGAATCTTCTGAAGGATTGATTTACGAAGGTGAAGCGGTGCCGTTTGCATTGGAAATATTTGCAGGAAAAGAAAAGAAAGAAGTGAAAAATTTTAATGAAGCCGCGGCATTGGTGTTTAGCGGCTCTTTTTCTTCTGAGAAAGAAAAACGGCAGAAGCAGAAATTGGAGTCTCTGCAACATATTCTGTTGGAACAAGAGACTAAGAAAGAACAATTGGAAAACGAAGCAGAGGAATGCAAACGCCAAGGAGAAGATATTTATGAACGATATCAAGAAATAAAAGTTTTCTTGGAGAGAGTTAAAACTGCTAAAAAAGAAGAGCTGGAAGAATTAAAGAAGAAAGGAAAAATCAAGGAAGTGGATTTTAAGGAGAAGAAGATTATTCTAAATTAAACTGTTTATACAAAATAAAAACTAAGCGGGGGATGGGATTCGAACCCATGTAAAACCGCTCTCTGTTTTTTCATCGCCGTTTCCGGCTCGTCAGAGCAGTCATCTGCTGCTTTTTCTGCAGGCGGTCCCATTAGGCCGCTTTGGTACCCCCGCGAGCTTTGCGAGCGGAGGTTCCGAAACTTCAGTTTCGATACCCCCGCGAGGAGAGGTATTATTTTCTCATTTCCGCCTATTTTATAAAATCATCGTAATCTTTATATATAAACTGCATGTTTTTATAAAAATGGTCATGCGAATCAGAGGAAAGATCGGCAAGGGCCGGCATAAGCTGAAGCGTAATTACCGAGATAAGGGTAAAATCAGCCTGGACAAGTTTTTCCAAGAGTTTAAAGAAGGAGAAGCTGTAGCCTTAAAAGCCTGTTCTGCTTATCAGAAAGGAATCTATATGATGCGTTTTCACGGAAGAACCGGCAAGATTGTCGGTAAACAGGGCAATTGTTATTATGTGGGCATTAGTGATGGCAGTGTAAAAAAGAAACTGTTGGTGCACCCTATCCACCTTAAGAGGATTAAATCAATATAAATCCGGCTGGCGTAAATAAGAGAATAATAATTAATTCCAATCAATATTCGACGAAAATGGTAAAACCTGAATTTTTGGAAGAGAAACCCTTAACCATGGCCGAAGTGGCTGCGGAGATAAAGGATATAGAGAGAAGAGATACTGAATTAGATTTCCGTTCCAATAAAACTAAAGAATACTTGGAGATGGTGGAGATAATCAGCGAAGACAAAGCTAAGAAGCTGAAGAAAAAGATTGAAGAGTTGAATTTTACACGCTTAAAAGAGGTTCATATCGTGAAGTTGATAGACCTGCTTCCTCAGACAGCAGACGAAGTAAAAGTAATTCTTCAGGCCTATTCTTTGAACCTGAGCAAAAAGGACATGGAGTCATTGGCCGAGGCGATTAAGGAATTTAAGAAATAATCAACATTAATTTTATAAAAAGATGAATATTAACTACTAGCAAGATGGCTGAAAACGAAAGAGATATGGATGGGGATAAACCTAAGGAAGAGAAAGCAATAGTCCTAGACTTCTTAGAGTATGGCTATGCTATGGAAGGGGGAAGAATGCCGGTGGTACAAGCGCTGGGATTGACTAATTTTTCATTATTGGAACTCGTGCCTAAGAAAGACGTGATTTTACAGCCGCATAAAGAGGTTTACATCGGAGAAGGAAAGCGAGATGAGATTCATCATATTAAAGGAAGACTGCCCTACGAGAAATTGACTGAGACTGCGAAAGGAGAACTGCCTTCAATTATAGAAGGAAGAGTAAAAGTGGAAGAAGTGAGATTTGTTAATTTCTTTAACATGGCTCAGCCCTTGAGCTTGAGAATGCATCAGCTTGAGCTTTTACCAGGAATGGGCAAAAAGCATATGTTGGAAGTGCTGGAACAGAGAAAAGAGAAGCCTTTTGAAAGTTTTGATGAGATTAAAAAGAGAATCACACTGATGCCTAATCCTCAGACTATGATAATGAAGCGTATCATTAATGAGATACAAGGGAAAGAGAAGCATAGGATATTTGTGAGATAAAGTTTTATTTAGTTTTAACAAAAGAAATTCTTATAAAATATGCGGTTTCCTGGTAAAAAATGGCTCAAATCTTAGTGATAGAAGACGATGACATGATGATGGAGATGTATCAAGATTTCTTTGAACGGCGGGGCGATAAGACTGTATGCTATGCTCGAGGTAATATGTTAATTGGAGATTTGAATCGAAATGGAGGAATCGCCTATGACCTAGCTATAGCAGACCGTACTCTTCCAGATACGTCTGGAGATATGATTGTGGATAAACTTAAACAGAGATACCCCCAACGGCCGATCATCAAAATCTCCGGCCGAGACTATCCCTGTCCTCGGGGTTTGAGACCGTCTGACTCATTTCTTGATAAACCCTTTGATTTGAAAGAATTAGGAGATTTGGTTGACCGCTTATTGAAGTTCAGGCAGAGATAGTATCGCAATCTTTTTAAACCCCTCGCCTATTTTCTCAGTATGGTCATGGAACTAAAAGGCGAAGAATGCCCGATCTGTCATCTGAAGAGTCTGGTTCTTAGAGAAGATGAGATGGACATTCCTCATTTTGGCAAGTGTTATCTTTTGACTATGAAATGCGAGAAATGCAATTATCACAAAACTGATGTGGAAGCAGCGGAACAAAGAAAGCCGATTAAAGTGACTATCAAAGTTGATTCTGAAGAAGATATGAACATCCGAGTAATAAAATCTGGGGAAGCGACTGTAAAAATTCCGCACATCATCACAATCGAGCCCGGTCCGGCATCAGAGGGTTATATCACTAATGTAGAAGGTGTATTAACTCGAGTAAGAGAAGCTATCCAAACCAGTATTAATGATGATGAAGACGAAGAAGTGCAAAAGAAAGGAAAGAAACTGCTTAAAAAGTTGACCGATGTAACTTTGGGGCGGGACAGCTTAAGCATTACAATTGAAGATCCTACGGGAAATTCTGAAATAGTTTCTGATAAGGCAGAGAGAAAATAAAATTCAGTGAAAAGGGGGCGAAAGGATGGTTTATCAGCAAAGTGTTAGGGTGCATGAGTTAGTTTACTGCAGAGATTCTGCTCCGTGTTTTATCTGCCAGTCAAGCAGTTCTGCTCCTCGGCCAGCGATAAAGATGGTAATGGGGAGTAAAGTTCAGGCAGAGCGTTTAGTTGACATTTATCGAAGCGCTGGGTTGACCGTGGAAATGGATTATTATGCTCATAAACCTTCGAGAGTAGAGGTGATTGCTTCTGCTTGTGTGCATCATCTTTCTGATTTAGGCAAGCTGAAAGATGCAATAGAGTCCGGAGAGAATCTTGTGACTGCGCAGCAGATGCGTGGTTTGGAACGGATAGTGCAAGAGAAAAATATTCAACCGAACGATATTTAAAAATAAGAAGCTAAATTAAATAAGAACCGCATTAATGCATCCTTCTTGGCCCGGCCGGTTTGTAATCCTTGCCTTGCCTAATTCAGTTTCGATGATGGCTCCTTTAGTAAGGATGTTTCGTCTGACTAATTGAATATTAGCTGTGTTTTCTACTACAGTTTTAATCTTGACTTTAGTAATCTTTCCTTTTTTGTCAGAAACATTTACGTCTTCAGCTGAGAAAAGGCCGGTCTTCTGATGGCCGCCGAGGACTCTTACTTTGCGGGTGTTTCTCTTGCCCAGTTTAGTGAAGGTAGACTGATTGGCCAAGGCGAATTTTCTTTTATCACGGTTAGCATGGTATCTGCCTCCGCTGGCCTTTCTTAAAGATCTAAAGGATGATTTCGCCATATTATCTAAAAAATAGAGCTTATTTAAAAACCTTGGGGTCATGAAAATGCGGAAAATTTTCAGGACACAAAGAAATGTAGGGTATTTCTTGTGTGGTTAACCGTCATAGAAAACTTCTCCTACAAAATCCGGGCAAAAGGGTGAGAGGTAATGTCGAATAACTGATGCAGAGTGTGCTTTTTCGAACAACGGAGCGAGCTGTGTTGTAAATTCTTTCAAAGTTTTCCCTTTAGCTACATCTTCGTCAAAAATAATTACTTTACCCTGTTGATATTTAGCGAGGAATACCTTGTCCTGTTCGGAAAGTATCGGTTGGGTATCATTCCGTTTAAATAAAGAATAACGAATGAAATACAATTCACAGTCCAGAAAATTGGAAAGCAAAATTCCGGGACAGATGCTGCCGTGAGCCGCTCCGACAATTAGATCCGGCTGACCGATGCTTTCTTCTATCCGTTCAGCCAAAGTTTTGATGTAATGCGGATTCGATGCCTGCCAGGTGTACCTATCTTTTTTATTTGTAAATTCTGATTCTTTGATAATCTCTGGAAGCTGAGTACAAAAGCGAGAAAGAGCATTTAGGCAGTTTGGAGAAAGAGCATAAGCTGATTTGGCAACAAACAAGGATTCCTTAAAGAGCTGTTCTGCCAACCTTTTTTCTCGTTGAGTGTATCGATTATGGTTTTTGTCTTTTCTATTAAAATCAACATACCGAACGGGATCAATTGGTAAACCAAAATCGATGCAAATTTTGTAATTTAAAATCACGTTGGGTAGGGCAGGAGCAAGAAGGTAAATATTTTTTATATCTTTGTAGAAAGAGAGAGGGTAATCTGCAGGGTTTTTATTCTTCTCTTCCAACTCCAAAAGTACTAAGTCCAAGCTTTTTCTTAGTTCAGAAATTAAATCATTAAATTGTTTGATGAAGCTCATCTCTTCCGGCGGCTCATCCCAGTCGGCATAAAGGTATGTTTCTATCATCCAAGCTAAAATAAAACATCTCTTAAAAAATTTTATTGTAATCCAATGTGTATTATCAATTTAATGGACAGCCGGAAAACTCAGCCAGCTGCTTAAACGAAAGTTCTCCGGGGTATTTCTGGCCTTGGATTTCCCAGGTGGGATAGCCAGTAATACCTGCTTTGGTGCATTCTAATTCTTTCTCTGTGCACTCTACGTAGTTAATATTTTTAAACCATTCACCAAATTCTTTCTTTTGATTTTGGCAATGCGGGCACCAATAAGCTCCGTACATCTTGGCCTGTTTTTCTTTGAGGCAAAGAGAAAGTTTTTCTACATCAATTTTATTGAATTGGTAGATAAATACAGATAAAGCTATGATAAGAATGATTGCTAATCCTATCCAAATTGTTTTCTTTTCCATTGTTGGATGTCTTATGTTTTTTATCTTTTTTTTAGATTTACTCTAAAAATTCTCCCCTCTTGATTTTTTCCGGAAGATATTTTTCCGAGATAAAAGTAATGCCTTTGGAGCTGAGAGACTGGATTTCCAGTTTGGCTCCGAAGTCTTTCATCATCTTGAACTGTCTCTGCCAAGCCTTGTTTTTCTTGAACCAGTCGTACTCTGCTATCTGTTTTAATCTTGTCATGTCAACATCTTTGAATTTGATAAAATGTTTTTTTAAGTCGTAGTTGGCCACATCATCAGCTGTTATTCCAAGAAAACGAGCATTCTGCAAAGTCATGGTGCCGGACATATGTGCAAGATTGATAGAACCGTATTTTAAGACAGAGTAAATGTAAAATCCCCATGGATCAAAATCTGCTAAAACATAAATCGGCAGGCTATGCTCTTCGGTTAATCTTTGTAATAATCGGCGAATGCCGCGAGTGGTCTGACCTTGGGAAGTGACGATGATGCAGTTCTGTTTCTCCCAGAACTTATCTTCATGCAGACGCTCCCAAACTGCCTGTTTCTCCATATAGATGACATATTTTGCTTTGACGCTTTTGAATTCGATATTTTCTACATTAGAAGGAATGCTCCATCCGCCAGAACCGAGTTTAGACCAATTGATTAAATCCCCGGCATCTTCAATCACTACATTGCCGGCTACTGAACCCATCTTGTTAGCATTGATATTAAGCTGCTCGCGGGAACAATCTGTTATCAGCTCCAAATCTTCGAGAGCCTTGTCGCTTTCTGACTGGTCATCGACAATGTTGATATTGGAATTGGGGATAGTCCTCTTGGCCATGTAGAAAACGTCTCGCAGGCTGGCATGTTTGCTGACATCCAGAAGAATCTTGCTTACTTTAGCGATTTCTAAAGTCTGAAGAAATTTTTTTGCGTGAGAGACATTAAAAAAAGATCTCTGCTGGGTTTTGTCTCCAAGAGTAAGAGTCTTGCTTTTTTCATCAAAAATGACATTTGACAGACTGCGCAGAGAAAATTCGATGGTGGGATTCTTTCCTTTGTCTATATCCTGAACCAGCTTCTTTCCTAGCTCTTCCAGTTTTTTACTCGGATCCTGTTTTTTCATTTTCTTCATTTTCCTCGTCTTTATCGTTTAGTTCCATCTTGTATAGTTTATCTTCTTCTCCGCCACTTAAGATTTCCTGTTTGATTTCTGGCTTAACAAGCATCTTCTGCAAGGCCTTTAAAATTTTCTCTTTGTTATCTTTAGCCAGAGAAGCGAGAGATTCAGCTAATTCTGGAAGGAATTTTTCAAACATGTTGGCTCGGGCCATCTGTTCATGGATGCGAGATTTTTTGCGGACGTAAATTCCTAATAATCGACCGCATTCTTGCAAACCAAGTTTTATCTCTTTGATGATTTCAGGATAATGTGCAATAGCTTCTTTGCTTTCTGAAGTGAAAGGAACCCAGACTGAAGAGATGTGTACAATGATTACACAGGGGCCGACTGGCGGAGAACTGCGGCTTTGTTCTAAGCCATAAGATTTCCAAGCAACGTCATTAATAGATTCGCTGACTGCGCAAGCTCCTGGTTGGTATAACAAAGGTACGCGATTAGCAAAACGAAGGACTCTAACAGTTTCATCCTTAGGTAATTCTCCTCCGTAAGCGATGGCTACTTCAATGACAAACGGATTTCCGCGATAGACTGCGGCTGGTCTGGTAGCAGCACAGTAAAATTCAGCAGTGATGCCCTTGCGCAGGCCTTTTTCTAATTGTTCTTCTCCGATAGGAGAGATGCAATCTGTGGGGGGGGCGATAATCTTCGTTTTTTTAATGCCTTCAATCAAACGCTCAGCAATTTCTCGAGTGATATCATCCGGTTTGGTGTTTGGCAGAACCGCAGAGTTTTCACAAATCTCTTTAGCTACTGCGGGACTAACTCTAGAAAAATTATCTGTGAGAAAAGATTGCACTGTGCGGCTAGATGTGTTTTCCAGCATTTTGATAAGGATGCCTAATTCTATACCATAAGGATGGGGCTGGATTTCTTTGACAAGAGCCGGAAGGTCATTGATGGCTCTGGGAAAAATAGTCTGCTGGGCTTCAGGACTGACATAAATAATCGTAACATGAGGATTGACGATAGCTGTTTCTTTGAGATATTCGTCTACGCTTTGGCGGCCTTTTTGGTACGTGCCTTCTAACTCAATCTCAATCTTAGTGCCATGCTCTTTTTCTGACCAATCGGTCTGGGTTTCATCAATGATTTCGGGTTCATTGGTAGAAGTGCTAATCTTCAGCTTCATCTGAGTGGCTTTGCTTTTGGCATCGGTTTTAGATGTGATTAACGCCGGTTTGCCTGTGGTCAGCTGAGCGTATAAAACTGCAGCAGAGATGCCGATGCCTTGCTGGCCGCGTGATTGGCTGAGTTTATGAAATTTTGAACCATATAATAACTTGGCAAAAATCTTAGGAATCTGCTGCTTGACAATGCCT
>JAGVYL010000035.1 GCA_018303285.1 Candidatus Woesearchaeota archaeon
GCATAATAGAAGCATTAGTTGTACTAATCTCTTCTTTCTTATTACCTAAAATTGTGTCAAAAATTCCCATAATCTACTTTATTTATTATTCTCGCCAAGGTCAATTTTCCCTTGGGATTCACCCGGATTAAAAACTTTATAAAATGCTTCTACTACTTCTTCGCTACCTAGTTGGACAGACTTGATACCACAACTCGCCAAACCTTGTTCCACTACCCCTACCCTTTGTTCGAGTTGAGATCGCTTTTCTTCGAAATCCATTTCTGCCACTTTCGCTAATTCATTCTTTGTTTTTTTAGAAAAAAAGCTAAACAAATCACTCCCTCCACTCTTTGGCAGTGCTGTTTGAGTAAAAGGTACAACAATAAAAAAGTTTTTGGTCATGATACTGACGGTGTCGGTAAAATTCCTGATGAACTCCATGTATTCTTTGGTTTGGAGTTTGAGCAGTGGCTCGGTCTGAACCTTCATCCTGTTCTCGAGTAAAAGCAAATATGGGCGGATGTCTAGTCGACGAGATTGGATGGATATCTGGATCGGGAAATCCAAAGTATTTAAAAGTGATTGAAATTGCATGATTGTGGCTTTCTGCTCGTCTTCAGATTTTAAAGAAAGGTTGATTGAGTTTGCCAAGATGATAGCTCGAAGACCGCCGTCTTTTAAAACAACGACGCCGTCACGGACTTCTTTGATAGGTATAAACTCTTGAGTTGATCTTGCGTTAATTGCCATTCGTGTTTTCTTCTCGCCCAAACGACTGTCCTGGGTTGTTTTTTGTATCTAAAATATCCAAACTCCAAGCCAAATCCCTGAGCTTGCCACCGGTTAATTTAACAGTATGTTCCCCACTAATTTTTACCATACCATTGTTGTTGGCTAAGGTTGCCTGTCCTTGAGATTTTTTTACAGTCTTTCTTTTCCAAATGTATAACTTGCTTTGAGCTGCGTATTTGATACCAGCTTCTATCATGTTGACCAGCGGTTTGTCGTTTGGTTTGTAAAACACCAAAGCCACCGCAAGTGCAGCCACTGCTAGTATAGGTATAAAACCAAGTAACAAACCCAAGGCTTCGTATAACACATAACAAAGACCCGCTCCTCCAGCCAAGTATACGAACTCGCTGAAAGTAAAAGGCCCAAAAAGTTTATCCTCAATATCCATTTTATTTAACCCCCGAATTTTTATCTTCGTTCATCTTAATACATCCCTTCTCCGCCCATACCGCCCATTCCGCCGGGCGGCATCCGCGGCATTCCTCCTTCTTTCTTGCCGCCCATCACAACATCATCAATCCGCAGTATCATCTCCGCAACTTCTGAAGCAGAGCCGATGGCCTGCGTTTTAATCTTCAATGGTTCAATCACTCCGATTTTCCATGCGTCAACAACTTCTCCTGTAAAGACATCAATCCCTGCCCATTTCTTTCCTTCATCATGGGCTGACCGCAGCCTAGCCAAAGTATCAATTGGATCCAATCCTGCATTTTCAGCCAAAGTTCTAGGCACTATCTCAATAGCATCTGCAAAAGCATTGACTGCCAGCTGCTCTCGGCCTTTGAATCCTTGGGCAAACTGTTTCAGCCGTCTAGCCAATTCAATCTCCGGAGCGCCAGCTCCTCCAACTGCTTTGCCGTTTTTCACAGTGGCGGCAATATCTCCAATTGCATCAGTCACTGCTCGTTTAATTTCATCCGCAACATGTTCAGTTCCTCCTCTAACAAGTAGAGTTACAGATTTAGGATTCAGGCATTTTTCCACAAAAACCATCTCCTCTTCTCCAATCTTGTCTTCCCGTACTAAACCAGCAGAACCAAGATCCTCAGCCATTAAATCATTAAGATTGCTGACAATGCGTGCTCCAGTAGCCCTGGCCAACGCTTCCATATCAGACTGTTTTAATCGCCTAGCCGCAGCAATTCCTGCTTTAGCCAGAAGATGCTGAACCATATCATCAATTCCCTTCTGGCAGAAGATTACAGTCGCTCCTGCTGCAGAAATCTTTTCCACCATCTTGCGCAGCATTTTCTCTTCCTTCTCTAAAAATGCTTCAAATTGGTTGGGATCATTGATTTGAATTTTAGTTTCAATCTCCGTATTCTTAATCTCTAAAGCACAGTCAAGCAATGCAATTTTAGCATTCTTTATTGTTCTGGGCATAGCCGGATGGACAATTTCTTTGTCAATTAAAATTCCATCAACCAGTTCACTTTTTTCTGCCGGCTCGCCTACTCGTTTTTCCACTTTGATATTGCTGATATCCACTTTAATCTGGCCGTTTTCTTCTTCTGCAATATTCTTGATAGCTTTAACTATCAGCTCGGCTAATTTCTCTTTTGAATTTTCCGCTCCTTTGCCGGTCATGGCAGTTATGGCAATACTTTTCAAAATAGAAGTATCATTTAAAGAAACATTCTCTGCCATCTCTCTGACAAGACGTTGGGCTTCTGCTTCTGCCAAGCGGTATCCTTTAGCTACAAGTGTAGGATGTATGTTTTGGTCAAGTAAATCCTCTGCTTTCTTTAACAGCTCCCCAGCCAGAATAACTGCGGTAGTAGTGCCATCGCCAACAGCGCTCTCTTGAGATTTAGCTACTTCTACTACCATCTTAGCTGCCGGGTGCTCGATATGCATCTCTTCTAGTATAGTTACTCCGTCATTAGTGATAGTCACATCACCCATAGAATCAACAATCATCTTGTCCATTCCTTTAGGACCAAGAGTGCTTCTTACTGCCTGAGCTACCGCTTTGGCGGCCATGATGTTCATCCTCTGAGCATCTTTGCCGGATGTTTTCTTCATATCTTCCGGGAAGATAAAAATAGGTTGCATATTCGAATCTGCCATGTTAAATCTACCTCCAAAAATCTATCTTTTCTCTTTGACGTTAAATTAATACTTTTTAACGGCCCTTATTTAAAAGAGTTATGGAAAAAATTTGGAGAACGAGTATTTGTCATAATAACCACGCTTGGAAAAAGAATCTAACATTTTAACAAAGCATTATATACGGTCATGGGGCTTCCGTAGGAATACCCCACTTGAGTTTACTCACCTAGATTGCTGGTTTTAAGAGAGTTATGGAAGAAAATAAGAGAAAAATAGACCACAAACAAATTATGAAATAACCGAGCCTGGGGAGACTTTCACACAGCAACATCAGTTTGCTAGTTTTTTGAACTCCCGGCCTAGTGCTCTTTCGCCCTCAGTTAACTCTCTTTTTGCTATGGAAAGCATTGACTGTTAATTCTTCATCGGATAGGAGGCACTCGCGCTATCCAAGCTGCGCTACAGGCTCGTAATCATCTGAAAGAGCACCTCTTTTATTAAATTTTGTTACAGATTTAAGAATAGAAGATTTAAAAAGAGAAAAAGATTACTTTGTATTATGCCAAAAAGAGGTAAGCTTAAAAAATACTTTTCCGCGTGGAAGCCATTAATATACTATTTAGTGTTCTACATCGTTTTTAGTATTATTTATACTCTTATTCAACAATTCAATCTTTCCCGCGCAGTGCTTATCAAAGCGATTACTTTTGAATATATTCCTCTAGCTACGTTTTTCGTTATTTTCTATATTTCATATTATTTATTCATTGCTTCTCCTTTCTTCTTTTTTCGCAAGAATAAAACAACAATCTACAAATTTCTTCAAGTGTACATCCTTATCGCTCTGATCAGTTTTATTTTTTACCTAGTTTTTCCCATACAGATTCCTCGGCCGGAGCTGCCTGCAGCCAGCGGCATCAAGACAGTTTTCTATGAAATCCTTCTTTTAATCTATCACAAAGACCTTCCCCTTAACACGTATCCCAGTCTTCATGTCGGCTTCTCTCTGGCCGCTGCATTAGCCTATTATCGCATAAGAAAAAAATGGCTGGTCTTTGCCGTGCCTGTCTTTTTGCTTATTCTTCTTTCTACAGTTATGGTGCGGCAGCATATAATTTTAGATGCAGTAGGTGCAATTGCTATATCCCTCTCAGCGTATCTGCTAGTATTCAAAGAAGATATATTTGGAAAAATAAAAAATATTTTCAGTGGCAGCAAGAACAAGAAGAAGTAGAAGCTCCTTTGCTTTTTTTCATTAATTCATTTATCTCTTTGACCATCTGTTTTATGTCTTTTTCTTCCATCCCATGCATCATCGCTCCCTGTTCTAATGTTTCAAAACCAGAAGCATGGCAGCCTAAACAATGCAGTCCTCGATTCAGCATCACTTCTGCGGATTCTGGGCATTTTTGAAGGATTTCTCCTAACGGCATTTTCTCATTAATCTGATTGGTTTTCACTGCTTCGTTTTTTTTCGCAACCATTGTTTCACCTTATTTCTTTTTCTTTGCTGCTAGCTTCTTCTGTTTTTTCTCTACGATTTTTTCCAGTTTCAAACGTTTGATCAATTCTTTATATCGATTTCTGATAGTTACTTCTGTCACTCCAGCCACATCAGCCACTTCTCGTTGTGTTCTTTTTTCTCCTAAAGTCAAAGAAGCCACATATAGAGCAGCTGCAGCAATGCCTGTAGGTCCTCTACCAGAAGTCAATTCAATATCCCTTGCTTGTTCTAATATTTTCACTGCTTTGGTCTGAGATTCAGAACTTAACTCTAAAGCAGAAGCAAATCTGGCGATATAATCTGCCGGATTGCTGGGCAGTACGCTGATACCCAATTCTCTAGCCACAAAACGATACGTTCGGCCGATTTCTTTTTTCTCGATACCTGAGGATTCAGCCATCTCGTCCAAAGTTCTCGGCACTTCATGACGTCTGCAAGCCGCATATAATGCTCCTGCTACTACACTTTCCATGGAGCGGCCCCGTACTAAACCTTTCTGCACAGCAAGGGTATAAATTCGTGCTGCTTCTTCTTCCACAGATTTAGGCAGCTTCAAAAAAGAGCTGATTCTTTTCAATTCCGCTAAAGCAATCTTTAAGTTTCTTTCGATGGCCGTGCTGATTCTACTCTGCCACTTTCTCAAGCGCTGGAACTTATCTCTTTCTTTAGAGCTTCCCAAGCGATAGACATCTACTGCTTGGCCAACTTCTGTTCCTAATCCCCTATCAAATTGAGTATATGACGACGGTGCTCCAGCTCCCCGGCTGCCTCGTTTTTCTCCGTCTTCATCAAAATCACGCCATTCTTGAGAGAAATCAATCAATTTATCTTCAATCACTAAACCGCATTCCCTGCAGATGACTTCTCCTTTTTCCATATTGCGGAAGAGATTGGTACTGCCGCAATCCGGACAGTCTTTAATCGCGGTTTTTCGCATAGAACTTTTTTCCAAAGCCATCTTTATCCCTCCGCATAATAGTCAATAAATTTTTATCAATGGTTAAATTTAAATACCACTTGTTTTTAGTCTTTATAAATCTTTCGTTATCCTAAACAAGCTCTCGAAAGATTTAAATAGGAGTAGGCTATTTCTTCAGGTATGGACAAAAAGGGGCAGTTAGCTTGGATAGAGATTCAGTTTGTCTTTTATGGTCTAGCTGCAGGCATCATTTTGGGCATAGTTTTGATGATTCTACTGCGGCAGGGAATCATCGGGCTTAATATCCCATTTATCTCCTGTCCACTCAAATAAAATTAGTCAAAAACATTCAAACAAAAGAAAAAATGGAAAAAAAAGGCCAATTAGCAGGTATAGAATTTCATTATTTCATGCTAGGATTAACGATTGGATTGGTTCTCATTGTCGTCTTAGTTATTCTCCTTAAACAGGGGGTTATTGGTTTTAACGTTCCTTTGCTTTCTTGTCCAGCGCTTAAATAAATCTCCCCTAATTCCAAAGTTTTAAATATCTCTTATTGTTAGCTAATCTTATGAACAAAACTGGCCAGATAGCATTTATAGAATTCCGTAATTGGCTTTTTGGTTTTATTGTAGGAGCGTTTACTATGTTGCTTCTGATTATTCTTATCGCCAGAGGTATAATTCCCCTAGAGTTGCCGTTTCTGTATAGTTAAATTCTAAATCATAGAAATCTTTATAAGCAACCTTCAAACTATCGGTTTTCTCAACATATAAACTATATACAGCATATAAACACAAAGAAAATGGAAACCAAGAATTTTTCTGAATGTGAAGATGAGATTAAACTAGAGGAACGTTTGGAGCACGAGTTCGTCCAGCAGCCAGATGGCCGATTATTTATACGCCGGTGTTATATGTGTCAAAGCGTGGAAATCGGAGACAAAATCGTTCCTCCGGGAGAATATGAGAAAGTATTAAACAATCTTGCTCAAGAGCACACCATCGTCCTTCCTGGAAAGCCATTGCCAGTATACCCAGTTCATGTAGATTTTACAGATACCTTGCTTTCCCGAGAATGCTTAACGCACCAGATGATCGGCCAGCCCAAGTATTATCAAAAAGACGGCTTTACCTTGCTCGGCCGATACTCTCCTGAAGACGTTCAAAAGATGAGAGTTTATCAAGCCATCCCTCGAGAGAAGTGTAAATCATAAAAATCTGCGGCAGATTTTTAGGATGTAAGAAAATTCAACAGAATTTTCTGCACAGAAAATCATAAAGATTTTCTTGTTTCAAAAATAAAATTTTTGATAGTGCTCAGGAACTTTGTTCCTGACATGCTCAGAAATGCTTTGCATTTTTGACATAATCCGTTCAGATAGATTCTTTAATCCCGCAATTTTTTTAAATATGTCTTTTCAAAACAATCACCATGGACTTAAACAAAACGTATTTAGACTCGTTGAAAGTAGCAGGACGATACGTCCTTTACGGAGCTTTAGCTGCTGCCGCTGTTGGCTCTCTTTACGCCGGGTACAATTATGTTAAAGAAAGGAATCTACATAAAGCAGAAGAATACTGCCTTAAATATCTTGAAGAACATGGGGGCTCTTTAGAAGATTTAGCAGATATCCCTTCTGAACATCTTCTTCTCCTTGCCCCGCCAGGATATAATCTCAGCTGCGAAGAAATATTCCGCATGCTGCAAGGGCAGCTAATTTTTCCAGTTGAACAGGAAAAAGCAGAACAGTAATCTTTATAAAGCAAAGTAAAACTCTTCTTTCTCGGTGAAAGTTTAAACAGGGGTAAGTAAAAGAGGAATGAAGTATGACTAAGATTAATCGTCTGGTGATTCACGGTTTCAAGAGCTTTGCCAATAAAACCGAGATGGTTTTTGGCAACGAATATAACTGCATTCTCGGCCCTAATGGTTCTGGAAAATCCAACATCGGAGATGCTATATGTTTCGTCCTCGGCCGCACATCAGCAAAGAGCATGCGGGCAGAAAAATCTTCTAATCTCTTATGGAATGGTGGCATCAAAAAGAAAGAACCGGCCAGCAAAGGTTTCGTTTCTATACACTTCGATAACAGTGCCAAAGAGTTTCCTGTACCTGAAGAAGAAGTAGTTGTTTCTCGTATCATCTCTAAAGACGGAAACAGCAAATACAAGCTCAACGGCAAGACCGTCACACGCAACGAAATTCTCGATACAATGTCTGCAGCTAGAATTTATCCTGATGGGTATAATATTGTCCTTCAAGGGGATATCACCCGTTTCGTGGAGATGCCTACCACTGAAAGAAGAAAAATCATTGAAGAGATTTCCGACATTTCTGTTTACGAAGAAAAGAAACACAAAGCGATGTTAGAATTAGATAAAGTAGACAATCAGTTGAAAGAATCAGATATTATCCTCACCGAACGAAAAACACATCTACGAGAATTAAAGACAGATCGTGATCAAGCGTTGAGATTTAAGGAACTTAAAGAACGTATTCATTCCAACAAAGCTACTTACTTAGATATCCAAATCAGAGAAAAGGAAAAAGTTAAAGATGAATTGACTAAACAAATCAACGAACTGCAGTCAAAAGTGACTATCAGCGAAAGAAATGCTTTTCAGATTAGAGATCAAATCAATAATAAAAAAGAGCAGATAAAACAGTTTAACCGAGAAATCGAAAGCAAAGGAGAAAAAGAGCAGGTGCGAGTGCACAAAGAGATAGAAAAGCTAAAAGAAGATCTTGCCAGAGATAAGACCCGTTTCTCTATGCTTAAAGATGAGTTAGGCAAGCTGGCACAAAGAAAGGAAGAACTGAAAAAAGAAAATAAAGAGACTGAAGATAAGATTGGAGAGATGCGCAAGCAGGCCGAAGAGCAGCGCAGAGAACTTTCTAAAAAAGCCCAGCAGCTTCAGGAATTCGAAAGTAAAATTTCTTCTTTCAAAAAGAAAAATCAGATGGATAATCTGGGGGATCTGGAAAAAGAAATCGAAGAAAAAGATAAATTAATCGAGCAGAAACAGGACGAAATCCAAAAGCTCCGTTTGGAACAGCAGAATCTTTTACGGGAAAAAGACCGGATGGAATTCCAGCTCAATAGCCTTGACGAGCAGATAAGCAAGGTGGCTCAAGTAGAGCAGGAGAATAAAGATCAGATAAAATCATTAAAAGATAAAAAAGAAATATTCAAATCTTCTACTCTAAAATTGAATCAATGTTTGGAATTAGATAGCAGCATGGCTGCGCAAATAAACCAGCAGCGAAAAAAGATTTCTAGTTTACAAGAGACTTTAGGAAAGCTCACTGCCCAAAGCATGGCTGCTAGAGAAGGCCTTTCCTTGAACATGGCTGTAAAAAGAATTCTCGAGCGTAAAGGAAAAGTAAAAGGAATTCATGGTACTATCGCAGAGTTGGGTAAAGTTAAGAGAGGTTATGCTCTGGCTATGGAATCAGCTGCTGGAGGAAAATCAAATTTCATTGTCGTCGATGATGATAAGATAGCAGCCGAGTGCATAAAATATCTTAAAGAAAATAAATTTGGTACCGCTTCATTCATCCCCTTAAACAAGATTAAATCAGTAGATATTACTGCTGGAGATCGTACTTTAACCAAAGAAAAAGGAGTACATGGTTTTGCTATCGATTTGATAGATTTTGATTCTCGTTTCAAGAATGCGTTTTCCAACGCTTTGGGTAATACATTAGTGGTAGATAATGTTGACCGCTGCCGGGAGATTGGCATCGGAAAAATCCGGATGGTCACCTTGGAAGGAGATCTTGCCGAGTTCAGCGGCATCATGAAGGGAGGGTTCAAAGACAAGCGGGCTACCCATTTTTCCGAGAAAGAATCGATGGAAGATTTAGAAAACTGCGAAAAAGAGATTTTTTCTTCCCAGTCTCAGATTGAAGAATTAGAACGAAGGAGAGAGCTCAATGACAAAGAGATTGAGCGTCTGCGCAAATTAAAGATTGACGTAGAAAGCGAAGTCTTGAAATTGGAAAAGACTTTACATTTGGGAGACGGCGATTTAGACGCCTCTAAGGAGAAGAAAAAAGAATTAACTGCCGGGTTAAAAGAAGTAGAAAACAAGCTGTCTACTTTGCAAAAACAAATCGCTGAAACAAATAAGCTTCTCGCTGATCTGAAAATCCATAAGCAGCAATCCCGAGAAAAAGTTTCCACTCTCAAAGACCCCAGTCTTCTTGCTCAGTTAAGCGCCTTCGAAGAATCAAAACGAAAGATTAGAGAAGAGCAGATATTCATAGAGAACGAAATTAAGAATACTGAATCCAGAATTAAGGAACAGTTCTCTGCTGATATCAACAAGATTGGAGAAATTCTTAGGCAGCAGGAAAAAGAAGACAAGCGTTTCCGAGAAGAGATGGATGCACTTAAAAATAATGTTTCGATTAAAGAAGAAGAATTAAAAATCAAAGAAAAGGAAAGTGCTGAGTTTTATGCATTGTACAAAGGTTTGTTCAGCCAAAGAGACAAGTTGAGCAATGAGATTAGCAAAATGGAAGAAGAAGTGGATAAGTTCCGTGACAAAGGCCGAGGTGTAGAGATAGAACTTAATAAGTACAGTTTAAAGAATGCAGAGAACAACGCCAAGATGGCCGGTCTGCTGCAGGAATTTGAACAATATAAAGCTGCTCCATTACTAAAAAGCAAATCTGAAGAAGAGCTGAAAAGCGAGATAGAAAAGTTTGAACGGATGCTTGCCAATATGTCTTCAGTTAATATGAAAGCCTTAGAGATATATGAACAGGTGGAAACCGAGTACACAGCTCTTCTGGAAAAGAAAAATAAGCTGGCTGTAGAGAAAGACGAAGTGATGAATATGATGGGGGAGATAGAAAGCAAGAAAAAAGGCCAGTTCATGAAAACATTTGAAGTGATTAACAAGAATTTCCAAAGAATATTTAGTTTGATCTCCCACAAAGGCACCGCTTTCTTGGATCTAGAAAATGAGAAAAACCCGTTTGATGCAGGAGTGGAAATAAAAGTCAAGTTGATGGGCAACCGGTATATGGATATGAAAAGTTTAAGCGGCGGAGAGAAGTCTTTGACCACCTTAGCTTTTATTTTTTCTATTCGATTAGTTCGGGAGTATGTCAATCGGGCGCAGTATTTAGTTATCTCTCATAATGATTCAGTCATTTCCGAGGCCGATAACCTTTATGGTATTTCTATGGACGAGTTCGGCATCAGCAAAGTGACTACTCTGCGTGTTTAAGACATAGAAAGCTATATAAACATATATTAATTCTCTGTAGTTTATCTAAAAGAGGTATCGTCACTGCGTTCCGAGACCTCTTCGTAAAACTCAGAGGAAAAATGAAAAAGCTTTGGTTGATAGGTATACTTATAATCAGTCTATTCTTTTTAGCATGCTCGGGTCAGTTCGAAACTACTCTTTCTTTGGCAGAGGATGAAGAAGTGAGCGGCAGTTTCGGAAGTTATGATTATTATCTTCACGTTACGCAGATAGATAAAAAGAATTCTTTCTGTTATTTAGATGCATATCTCTCTTCTTCTGCTGATCCCAATATAGAGTCGATAGTTTTAGACAAAGAGACTTCGGTCAAAATCTCTACACTTACTGCCAGTCTTGTAGAAATCAGAGAAAGTTTTACTGAAGATAAATGTTTAATAAAAGTTTCTAACAAACGAGAAGCAACAAAGATTACTGGAGCTGTTACAAGAACCCCCCCACCGAAACCAAGAACCGCTGTCGCATCTGTTACTCCTGCTTCCAGAACTACTCCTGCAACTTCTGCATTAGCTCAATGCAGGGACAAGATTGATAATGATGATTATGGCAAAATAGATCATCCTGCAGACCCTGGTTGCAGCAGTTCAAATGATAATGATGAGAAGGATGCTGCTGCCTCCGCTCAATCAGCCGCTGGAACTCCTCGTGCCACCCCA
>JAGVYL010000036.1 GCA_018303285.1 Candidatus Woesearchaeota archaeon
CTAATACTAATGTTTCAGATCTGTTTTACCGCTTCGGCTTCTTTTTTCATATCGGTCTATTTTTAACCGCTTTGCTTCTTTTGTTCCTGGTTTCAGAAAAAACGCTTCATCAGAAAGAACCGTTAAATATGAAGATGATTCTTTTAGCTTTGTTCTTTACTTTTTTAATTACGGTTTTCAGCAATCTTAAGTATATATTGATGTTGGATTTAGGTATTGCTACCATCACTTTCCCTTCCGTAGGCTTTTTTTATCTCACTTCTTTGGCTCTGATGGTGATGATTACCTTCAACTACAGCAAAAACTATTTAAAGAAAAAGACCAACAGCACCTTACTGGTGGCCGCAGCTTTTATCCTGCTGGCCTTGAGCCAACTGATTTTCCTGTTTGATTTCGTAGATACAGGATTTTATATCGGGGGGGTGATAGTAGAGCTAATAGGCTATTTAACCTTGTTAGCTGCGTTTATCATGGTGCTAAAAAAATGAACTCCCGCCGTTCCAAACTAGAATTGGTCTTTGACATTTTAGTAGCTATACAGAATAAAGGGGGAAAGATTAAGCCCACTCATCTGATGTATAAATCTAATCTTTCTCATAAATTGCTAAGTGAATATCTAGATGAACTAAAAGCTAAAGAATTGGTGCGGGAAGAACCGACAGATAAATCCAGAGTGGTGCTGATTACAGACAAAGGCCTGAACTTTTTGGCCGAGATGCGCAAAGTGAAGGAGTTCACGGAAACGTTTGGATTGTAATCTGATTATAACTTCTTAACAATTCTTTTATAGGAATTTAATTTTTGGTGAGATATGTTAATCTTAGGGATTGATGAAGCTGGCCGCGGTCCGGTGTTGGGGCCGTTAGTAATGGCCGGGGCATTGCTGCGAGAAGAAGATGTTGTTTCTCTTAAAGAGCTGGGAGTGAAGGATAGTAAGTTACTTTCCCCAGAAAAACGGGAGATGCTGGAAAAAGAGATTCACAAAATATCGGTTGATTTTACCTTAGAAATTGTCGAGCCGTTGAACATTGATGCAGCAATCAAATCCGGGCTTAATTTAAATTGGCTGGAAGGGAACATGGCTGCGGCAATTATCAATCGGTTAAAACCAGATACTGCTATCATTGACTGTCCCAGCCCAAACCTTCAAGCGTATAAAGAATATCTTTTTCACCGGCTGGAGAATAAGAAAATAAAATTAATTGTAGAGCATAAAGCGGATTTGAATCATCTGCCGGTTTCCGCTGCTTCGATCCTAGCTAAAGTGGCGCGAGATAGAGAAATTGAAAAGATGAAACAGAAGATTGGTTTTGATTTTGGTTCTGGCTATCTAACTGATGAAAAGACGCAGGTTTTTCTCAAGAAGCATTTTAACGATTACGAAAATGTCTTTCGTAAGGCATGGGTCTCTTTCAGAAACGTGGAAAATGAAAGACAGCAGAAAAGCTTGGGGGAGTTTTAGGGATACATAGTCTATATGCAACTATAAAATTTTAATAATTCCTATGATTGCGTCAGATTTTTTATCGGGGTATCTGAAAATAAAACCGTCCTTTTTTATTTCATTTTCTCGTCCTTTGTATCTATGTTCAACCCGTTTGAGTTTTGATAGATTATAAACGATAGCGATATCGATTCTTATCGGTTTGTTTCTATCAGCAATCGGCCAGAAATAGAACGGCTCAATAAAATGTTTAAAATATTCTCCTGTCTTTTTAACTTTAAAATCTAATGCAAAAAAGTCGATAGGTTTACCCTCAAGATTGTCGTATCGGTCTCCTTTTCGATGCGGGCTGTATCTATCAGTTCCCAATCTTTTGATGATAAAGATTAAATCCTCAATAGTTTTTCTTTTATGTTCTTCTGAACCAAGCGCTCGGATTGCTACTTTTTTGCCTAAAAAATGAGATTTTAAACATTTATCAATCTTTGCACCGATCTTTTCAAAATCCGGTTTGTTATCCCAATATATCTGCGGAATTTTAATGGTGTACCATGGAGTACCTGCATGATTAATCTTTTTAGATGAAGATTTAAACACTTTGAGTTTGTATTCTGGAACGCTCACTTGATAAGTCGGAATTTTTGCCATAATTCAATTAAAAAAGTTTATTTTATAAGCTTTACTTCAAATGCTTATCAAAGACTATTTATTATATGTCCATTAAAAAGAAATATAAACTAAGTAAACATTCCTTTTTAAAGATGGTGAACTACGAATTTTGGAAAGATTGGAAAAGAAAAACCAAGTTAGAAGAATCTGCAATCAACTCATTAAAATCTGCTAGAGAAATCATTCTTAAGAATATTCCCCGCGATGAAATTGTGGTAATTTATGCTAAAGGTAGTTTTGTACGAAGAGAAATGAATAAAGAAAGCGATGTGGATACATCAACCATTGTCAAACATTCTAAATGGCTAAAAAAATTGAAACAATTACATAAAAAATATAGAGACGAGTATGAACCAAAGCTTGAATTTACAGGATATTCTTTGTGGGAATTGAAGACCAACAAAAAAGCAAAAATCGGTAAACCGGACCGCCCTGCACCAAGCAGAACGGTTCAACATTTAGAACATTACCAAGTGATTTATGGAACGCTGCTTAAAAAAGAGGAGTTCTATCAAGGAGACAATACAAAAAGATTGCAATCTACGATTAATACATTTCGGATGGTGTTTTTACCTCGTTACGAAAAAAAAGAATTCGGTTTTTCTGAGATTATCAAGCAAGTTTTTTGGTTGGTGTGCGATGAACAGAGAGTTAAAGGAAAAAGTCCCCCTTATCATTGGGGGGAATTAGCTAAATCTATTAAAAATAAAAATCATATAATCCATGATGCTTTACGATTAAGGAAGAGACCAACTAATGATAAAACCGAGAGAGCAAAATTCATAAGGAAATTGAATCAATATCTTTCTGAGCTAGAGAGATTACGTTCCTAATAATCTAGTTAATTTACTTCTTTTTCTTCTTGACTTTGGCCTCTTTGTCTTGCTCTTCTTCTTGGTATAAAAGAGAGTCCCAATAGTCAATGAACCTCACACGAGAGGCATTTGGGAGAAAAGATTCGTCTAGCATTTTTACTATAACTGGATTGCATATTTAGTATTTAAATCTTGGGTATATAGTCTATTTTGCGTAGACCGTTTCTACGGTTTTATTCGCTTTGTATTCATCCGGTATCAGTTTTATAGCCTTCGGCATCTCTCTTCTCTACTGACGAAACCTTTAAATCTCAAGAGTAGTTACTGACGAAAATATGGAGAATTTGGCGAATTGGGTCATTAAGAAAGGATTGGATAAAGTGGATGTTTCTATGTTTGACGAAAAGATGCGAAAAGAAGTTATGACTGAGGTAGGAGAACGATTTATTCGCATGGAAAAACGTGGGGAAGCCATCAAAGCGCTGATTCTAGCCAGTAACGTAGACCGTTTAATCAGCTATGGCAAGGAGTTGATGGAACTATGTGATTTTGGCAATGCTTTTCTTGCTCTTGAGCCGACAGCCAATCGAGAGCAGTTAGTGCTTTTAGGAACCACTTGCTTGGGAGAAGGATTTTATGAATTGGCCTTCGGCTGTTTCAAGGCAGGGGGAGATCATGAACTGGCGAGATTCGTAGAAGATAATTATATGAAATAATTCTTACCAGTTAAATGTCCAATGTGATTCTTTTTTGATTCTTTCAAGCAAGTCAGTTTGTTTTTCCTGCTCGGCCTCTTTAATCAAAACCTTGGCAATCTTTTTGGTTCGTTCCCCATTGATGGCTGCATCAGTTTCAAAATGCTGGTATCTTTCTAAAGCATGATCAAAGACTTCAATCTGCTTGCGTAGATTGTTAACCTTTAGATGGGATTCATGAATAATCTTGCTTTCTTTGTGGATGGTGAGCATTTCCTCAAATTGCAGCTTTAGATTTTTGCTCTCTCTTTCTGCAGTACGAAGAAATTCGATAATAGCCCGGAGGTCTGTTAAAACATCAACTTTCTCCTCTTTTTTCTTGCGAAAACCTAGCCATTCCCACAGGCACCAATCATTGACGGCCATGCGGAGAAGGATTATTTATCGGTTTATAAGGCTTACTGCAAACATTTAAAAATAAAGCAGGAATACAAAGAATTATAAAGTGAAATATATATTAGAATCGCGGGGTTGGAAAGATTTTCATGAGCGGTAAAGATAAAAAACTAAAAGTGGAATTAAAGAATTATAGTCACCAGGCTCCGGTTTCTGAAGCTAAATTACCTGAAGGATCAGTAGAACGGATGGCTCCCCCCCAGGCTCCTAAATTGCCTCCTGAATTGGAAGCAAAACTTAAAGATATTAAAGATAAGCTAGATAAATTCAAGACGAAACTTCTGGAAAAATTTGAAGGTTATATTGTAGGCATAGCTTTGCTGCCGCCAGAGCGGCCCCATCCACCGAAAGAGGGAGAGCAGGCAGCAATTGAAGGAGGCAAGAGCGGAGAGAAAAAAGTAGAGAAGAACGAGAAGAAAGAAGAGAAAGAAGAAGATAAGAAAATAAATGTTCTGGTTTTGGTGGATGATTCTGACAGCAAAAAGATGACTAAAGATGAGTTGTACAACAAAATTTCTACAATTGTCGGAGAGATGGCCAAAGAAACTGATGCCAGACTTAATCCTCAGACAGTTCTTTTAACAGATGTCTGGCAGAGCTGTTTCGACGGCAAATCAGATTTAATTCGATTGATTGCTACTGGGGCGCCAGTGCATGATTTAGGAATGCTGGGTGCAATAAAGATTGCAGAGATACACAAGACTATGGTTCTGCAGAAATTTGAGAAGTATATTGCCGCTTACGTTTTGATGGGTTCTGTACCTCGAGGAAAAGCAACAACCGTTTCAGATATTGACGTTTGGATTATAATTGATGATACTGATGTAAAAAAGATGACCCGCGCAGAATTGAAAGATAAACTGCGGGCAATTATTGCTTCTATGGCGTTGGAAGCAGGGGATATGACCGGCATCAAAAACAAGTTAAGCTGTCAGGTGCATATCTTGACTGATGTATGGGAATCTTTGAAAGAAGCTAATCCGGTTGTCTTTACTTTCTTAAGAGATGGTGTGCCGTTCTTTGATCGAGGGATGTTCATGCCATGGAAACTAATGCTGAAGATGGGCAGAATCAAACCCAGCAAGGAAGCAATCGATATGTTCATGAATTCCGGCACCCAGATGATTGAACGGGTCAAATTCCGTTTGAAAGATATTGGGATGGAAGATTTGTTTTATGCAGTGCTTACTCCCAGTCAAGCAGCTTTAATGCTGTATGGTATTCCTCCAACTACTCCTAGAGAAACTCCTGATAAGATGCGGGAAGTTTTCGTCAAACAGGAAGGTCTTCTGGAAGACGAATTCGTCAAAATCTTAGAACGGACGGTAGCCGTGCATAAAGACATTGAGCACGGAGTTAAGAAAGAGCTGACCGGGAAAGAGATTGACGAATTATTGCATGATGCGGAAAAATATCTTAAACGGATAGATCGGCTTTTCAAACAGGTAGAGAAGAAGAAAGAAGAGGAAAGTATTGTCCGGTTATATGAAGATGTGGTTACGGTTATCCGAGATACTTTACGTTTGGAAGGAGTGGAGAAAGTTTCTGAAGAGAGATTAGTAGAATTGTTTGAGAAAGAATTAGTGCACGGAGGCAAGGTGCCTACTCATCATTTACGAGATCTAAACGAGATCGTAGAAGCAAAGAAGCTTTTTGATAAAGGAAAGATGACCGATACTGATTTAGATAAGGCGCGCAAGGGCAGCAGGGAATTGATACAATACTTAGTGGAACATATGCAAAGAAAACGAGGCCGAGAGCTGGAACGGGCCAAAGTACGGGTAAAATTTGGCAATAAGTTTGGAGAAGTTATCTTGATGGAAAAGCATGCGTTTATCATTCACGATTTAGATGCTAAAGAGCAGCAGGTCAGCCATGCAGAGATACTATCTAACGGCAGCTTGGGTAATCTTCAAGAAAGCTCTTTTGAAGAATTAGAGAAGGAGCTGGCCAAGGCCAAATTCCCGCCAAAAGTTTTCATCAAGGAGCCGGTCTTTGAACGGCTGAAAGAAATATTCGGCCATGATATGGAAGTGCTGGTGACTGGATATTAAAGTATCTACACATAATTATTAAAATTTAATTTTTTGGTTTATATTTTTCTAAAACACAAAAAACAAAACTACTGCCACAATCAATAGTATCGTCATATACTTGACCATCTCTCGGCCGAACAGCCTCCCACCTACGGCATAACTGATTCCTCCTTTGACTGCGAAAGTAGCTCCTACGGCCAAAATCAAAGCTTTGATGGCGGCCGAATGGCCAATCTTGCCGGCCATCTGGACCAGAGAAACAGTGATAACATCGATATTGAATAGACCGGAGAAAAAACTGACTAAAAAAATTCCTTGGGAGGAAAGATAGCCGTACGAAAATTTTATTAAGAAAAGAATGACAGTAAGCAAGGCAGCCAGACGGATGGCAGAAAGAAGATGGAACGGAGATTCTAAATGAAACGTATCTTTACTCAGCCTGCTTCGTTTCCATAAGGGAAAACCGATAAGAAGGGTACTGCCGAAGAGAATGAGCAGGGGCACAGCAGCCTTTAAAGCCAGCTGCCAGTCTAGTAAAAAAATGATTAAAGCGACTTTTGCCAGCATGGATAGATTAGCGATAAGTGCACCTAAAACAAAAGATGGATTAAAACCGCTTTTGCGGCTCTTTTCGGCCATCGAAGAGGTCAAAGCAGTACTGGAAACCAAGCCTCCGAAAATACCTGCAATTTCTATCCCTTCCCTTCCCCAAAGTTTTTCTAGAATGTATCCTACAAAAGAAAGACTAGAGACAATGACTACAATCAGCCAGATAAGAAATGGATTGAAAAAGCCGTACGGGCCATATGCTTCATTGGGCAGAAACGGAAGAATTACTAACGCAATGGCAGCAAATTCTAAAGTGCTGACTAATTCTGTGCCCTTTAGTTTTTGAGTGAAGTGGTGAAGATACGTTTTAGCATATAGGATTAAAGTGACAGCTACGATGATAGCAGCAGCAGCGGTAATCTTTTCGTAAAAGATTAAGATTCCAGAGAGATAAGTAATCAAACCGGCTAGTTCTGTAGTAGCACCCATATGCCATTCTCCTTGTTCCTGGCGGGAGTGCATGTAAGCGAAAGCTACTAACAGAACAAAACCGGCGGAGAAAATAATTAATAGCCACACAGAAACTAAATCACCTAAATAAGCGGCAAGGACGCCAAACAAAGCAATGAGGGGAAAAGTGCGAATGCCGCCATAACTTTTGAATTTTCTTTTCACCTGGGCGTATTCTCGTTCTAGGCCGATAAGGGCGCCTAAAAGCAAAGCTAAGAAAACATCCTTTAAGATGATAAATGATTCTTCCATCAGAGCCTCTTTTTAAGAGAAGGAAAGCTTTTCTTTTTATAAGACTTTTGTTTGGCGATTTTAAATAAAACAGGCTTTAGAGAGAAAAATCAAGCAAGATTTGTTAATCCTTGCTGTAGATTATAGGCATAGGCGTTTAATATGTCAGTACTTGAGAAGTCTCCTATACAAACTTTTTTGTTAGCAATACTGATTTGAATAGGGCTACAGTTAACACGCCGTTCTAGATAAAACGTAGTGACGTCTCTATCCACCATTACTAGTTCATTTTCATCTAAAAAGATATCCGCACATTCAGCTGGATGATTCAAATAAGGCATCCAGCATCGTAGTTTAGACGTTGGTTGAATCAGCCCGGAATTAGTCACGGCTTGAATCAAATCTAAAGCAACCTGTTTACAAGATGCAGGAAGTTTTTTGTGTTCACGCATTAACATACATTCAACCGCGGCTATTTGTGATTCCGTTGCAGCACGTTGGATTGGATTTTCCTTAACGCCAGCAATGCCCCGAACAATCGACTCTGCCACTCCTCGGGGGTTTAAATCATATTCTTTCTGTCTCATCTCTATTGGCGAAGGATAATAATCCGTAATCATCAAACATAGGGGATCATTAAAACTTGGTCTTAGCTCTACCTTTTCAATGGACGCCTTACTTAGGATTCCTCTCTCTTGGTATAAGCCCATACCTTGGGAAAGAGCGATTATTCTTTCTTCCATCTTTATAGTAAATGTACCTTGCTTTATAATAATTACTATTATAAAACAGCAAAATGTTCGGTAAAGTTTTTAAATGAAATACTATCTCAAAGTAGTTATGGATAAAGTGCTAGTAGTTTTGGCTGTTGCAGTATTAGTGCTTTCTGCCGGAGCTTTGGCTGTTTCTTATGTTGATGATTATCAAAATGTTTCTGCTGCTCCAGAAATGATTTCTCCCGGGGATTGGGTTAAAGAGGAGCAGATTGAAGTTTATCCCAACCAAGTCATCCTTAATCTGCAGAATGCACGTTGGCTAAAATTTACTGATACCAATTCTATGGATCCCTTATTTGATGCAGAAGCCAATGTGCTGGAAATGCCTGTTTCTTATCCAGGAGAAATCCATGAAGGAGATATTGTGGCTTACAAAGCACCAGAAGGGCTAATTGTCCACCGAGTAGTCAAGATAAGCAGTGACGAGAAGGGAATGTACTATTTAGTAAAGGGAGACAACAATCCGCTGGCCGACCCGTATAAAATACGGTTTGAGAATATCCGCGGAGTGATCGTGGGAATAATATATTAGGGGGAATTAAAATGGCAGACGGAACAAATGAGAGAGGAATACGAGAGATAGTCGAAGAAGAGCTTAAGACGGCAAAGATAGTCGGGCCTAAAATAGGGTGGCTGTCTGAGTATCTTAATAATTTTCATACTCGTCTTCCGGGAGGATTTTATCGCGGCCGGAGTTTTGACTATTTTTTAGACAAAAAGTATACGAATGAAAACGCCAGCAAAAAATTGAAAGGAATGACTCATGCAGAGTTTTATAAAGATATTGATACAACCATCGCAGAATTAGGTTTGAATCCAGAACAGATAGAAAGATTGGTAAGAAGCTACTCCTTGACGAAGCTGAGTGAGATAGTATTACCGGTGTATATTCGGTTAAGGGAGGCAGGATACAACCATCAGGATTTAGTTGGGTAAGATTAAATCTACCCGGAAGTTTACATTTTTATGGCAAAGAACAACAAGCATCAAAAACAACCGAAACAGCAGGATCTGGAAAATATCATCATCTTTGGGGGAAGTTTGAAAGAGCTGAATGTTTCGCTTAATCGAAAGTTTAACATCACTGGGGAATTAAGGATGTTTGAGTACAGTGTAGATATTGATGAGGGAATGGAAGAAGAATTCTCTTTTTTTGAGCAGCAATTGAGAGAAACAGGATATGCGGGATTAATTCGGGCGCATTTATCAGTAGAGCATTATTACGATGAGAGCGGTTCTCTCAAGAAATATTTTTTGCTTCAAGGGGTGCCGATCAAGCCGAGAGAAGAGTGAAGATACTTTTTTAAATGGCAAAACTTTCTTCCAGCCCATGCAAATAAAAGAGGTCAAAGCAAGAGAGATTCTGGATTCGCGGGGGTGGCCGACAGTAGAAGTTTCAGTTAGATGCGGAGAGCAGTGGTTTACGGCCGCTGTGCCCAGCGGAGCAAGTACTGGAAAACACGAGGCATGGGAGCTGAGAGACGGGGGAAACAGATTTCTCGGTAAAGGTGTTCTAAAAGCAGTCGATAATGTGAATAAGACTATCTTTAAAAAAGTGGTGGGATACGAGTGTACGGCACAAAGAGAAATTGATGAATTGATTATTAATCTAGATGGCACAGAGAATAAATCTAAGCTGGGGGCGAATGCTATCCTTGGAGTGAGTCTGGCTACCGCCAGAGCAGGAGCATCTGTTTCTGGT
>JAGVYL010000037.1 GCA_018303285.1 Candidatus Woesearchaeota archaeon
GCCCCCAGCAATTAACGTTGCTTTAGGATTGATTATTTTTACTTTTTTCATTATTTCTACGGCTTTGGCTAGCCCCAATGTTTTGATAGAAATACCAACCACTTCGTAGTCTCTTGCTTGTAAGAGCCGTTTATTTTCTTCTCCGGGTTGATTCAGAAAATCAATAATCTTTACTTCAAAGCCATGCCTTTTCAGATTAGCGGCCAGATAACACAGGCCGACATTGTATCCTAAAGAAAGCCCCGGCGGGTTAATCAACAAAATGTTTTTCATGAGGATAATCGACAGTCTGGCTCGAGCAGGCGTTTATAAGTTTTATGAAGGGAAAACGGATATACTTCATAACCAAAGCCACTCTAAAAGCAAAAACTTTAAAAGAAAGGATAGCTCTGGCTAAAGGTGGATTGGAAAAACGAAGGAAGGATTACTCTCTGGCTGGTTATTCTTTTTTTAGGCGTCTTTCTTTTCCTTGGTGCAGGAAAAATATCTGATCATCAGATTACTCATGCATCTCCTACAGGCATGATGGCTTCTGACGCATTTACTCACAACTGGGTGGCTCAGAATACTTATGACACTGGATATATTGACACTCCGCCAAATTATGCGTTTGATAGCAAAGAAGAAGCAGAGCAAAAAGTAGGTAATTACAAACTTTTCCATCCTCCAGTTCTGCCTTTACTTACAGCATCTATTACTCAACTATCCGGCTTGAATCTTTATGATATTAATATCCTCTTGGTTTTTTTGTTTATTGTTTTAATGGTGGCTTTGAATTACTTTATCCTCGCAAAATTTAATGAAACTTTAGCACTTTTTTCTCTTCCATTAAGTTTACTTTTCTTATCAGGAAAATTTTTTATTTCTCTTTCTTGGGGTTGGTGGGATTTTCTTACGGGCGAGTTTTTCTTATTGGCAACAATTTTGATAATACTCTCCGAAAAATTTAGTTTTCGTTATATCGTATTGGCAGTGTTTATATCTATCACCTTCATGGCTCATGGAGTGGAAGCAGGATATCTTGGGCTCTTCGTCTTTCTTTATCTCTTCTTTAGTTTCATCTTTCGCCGGAAAGAACTTAGTTTATTGCTTTTAGAACAGGTGCAATCATTTCTCTTAGTAATCCCTCTTGTTTTGTATTTCTTGCCAGTAATTTTTAAGACTATGGGTGCGATGGGGTACGCCCAAGTCCGGGCTTTGACAAATTCTCAGTTTATCACGCAGATTTACAACGGTTCTCCACCAAATTACTTCGTTTATTTTAATGAATTTTTATATTTTCAAGGAGTGATTCTCCTTGGCATTTTTGTTTTGTTTTACTTCTTAATTAAGAAAAGAAATGAATTACTTCCATACATCTCCTTTGTTATTATTATGAGTCTTTTTCCGTATTTATACTTTACTGCAGGAGAGAGAGGTTTCCAATGGCGCTTTCTTTGGCCAATTTATCTTTCATTTTCCTTTGGTGCAGTAGTTTATTTGATATATTCACTTATAAAAAGATTTATTCCTTCAAAATTTCCACTTAAATTCTTGTTTATCTTAGGAACATTTACGACAGTAATCGTTTTCGTTTTGCCATTACCTTTCTTTGGGGCCGGGCTAATCGATCAATCAGACTATGCCTCTTATCTATGGATTCATAAGAATAGTAATACCTACGACAAACTTTTTATCCTATATTCACCAATCAATAATCAAATCAGCAGGTTATATTTATTAAAAAGAGATTGGTTCGTCTCAACTTCTGAGACCTGGCAAAATATGAATCTAAAAGAATCTAAACTAACTAGGGTAGAAGATCATGATCCCTCCTCTTTTTTTTGTGAAAGAAAAGATTGTTCTTTTTTTGAAGAATCTAAGTTCGTGGATAAAGTAGTAAAAGAAAAGATATCATCTTACAAGAATATCAGCGTATGTTCTGTGGACTATATATACCTTCCTCTGAAAAATCAGCAGGAAATCTTTAATAAAAATGTCCAATATCTCCAATACTTGGTTCAAAATAATATCACTCAAATCGTTTTCCAGAATGAAGCGGCCGTTATAGGCAAAAATACTCTGAAAGGTGAAGCTTGTGAATCAAAATTCAAATCCTAAAGAAACATTAACATTCAAGGAAAAGTTGAAAGTCGAGGGAAAAAGGTTACTCCTCACAATCGCAGTAGTTCTTGTCATCTGTCAAATCGCTTTCTACAAAGAATCTTTCTTCAACGTGGCCAAGTTCAGCCTCTCGTTCCTTTACTTTTCTTTGCTTCCGGGCTATGCTTTGATGATGCTCTTGGCCGACCAGCTGAAGCCAGAACTGCGTATCATTCTCTCTTTTCCAGTCGGATTGGCCGTTTACGCAATTGTTGGATACTATCTTAACATGATTTGGCCGATAAAGTATCTTCTGGTTATTCCTCTAGCTGTAATATTAACCTGCGGATTAGTCTATTACTATAAAAATAAAAAAATAACAGCTAAAGAAAATATTCCCTAATTCAATCCACAATCCTATACTCCGCAAACTTCTCTCTGGCCCGCTGCCAGTCTTCTATTGTTCCTTTGGCCAGCCGCCAGGTGCTATAAGTCCAAGCCATATCCAAGCAATGGTCAATATTATTATAATTAAACATGCCGTTTCTTCCTAAGCTCACTATCCCTTCAGTATCTAAGAAATGAATTAATCGATGGACAGTTTTCCTGTAATGCTTGTCATAGACAGGATAAACCTTATTAAATCGCAAAAATAGTTTCTCCGAAGCCTCTTTGGCATCTGCAACTACCCCCGCCTTAGCTAAGTCTTCCATCGCTCGGGAAACAATTTGTTCTTTAGGTAGTTTGTTAATCTCTGGGTTAGTTATTTCTACACAAAGAACTGTCTTCTCTGTCGGAACAGTATGGGGGCTGAAACTTTTCTGTTCAGACAATCGATTGAATGAGTATTCAATCTCTGGGAAAAAAATCCAATTATCCGTAATCACCTGAGGTTTGTCAAAGAAAAGATAGATCAAAGACAGGTCATTGTATCTTAATCTGGTACTAACTTCTTTAATCTCTTCCGGCGAACGGGAGTAAACGTCAACAAAACTTTCCAACGGAATGGTGCTTACTAGATGTTTGCAGATATAAGCTCCCTCATCTGTCCGGATACTGAACATCCCCCCTTTCTTTTCTACCAGCACAACTTTTTGATTGAGCGAAATTTCTCCGCCTTTGCTTTCAATGCTCTCTGCCAATTTCTCCATGAATTGTTTCATCCCATATTTAGGATAATAAAATTCGCTGGCATTAATCTTTACTTGCCCTTCTTTGTTCGTACTCTTGAGCAGACTGCCAATGCTTGGCACAGGAATGCGAATCTCTGCAATATCTTTGCTCAATTCATCCGGATGAGCCCAGACCTTTCTGGCATAGCCTTCAAAAAGTATTTTATATGCTCTCCGTCCAAAGCCTTTGACCAGATAATCTTCAAAAGTTTCATCTTTCTTGCCAAGTAGATTATACCTCACTAGACTCTTGGCCAAGCTCAACGGAATCATCGCTCCGTTATATGCAGTGCGTAAGCTGATGTTCTTCAGCATTTCCACTGGTTTGATGGGAAACTGAAACTTTTTTCCTAAGAAGAACAGGCTGTTAACTTTCTTTACAATAAGATTATTTTCTCCGTTGATGGACTTAAATTCTTCCATCACTCCTGGCAGGAGAGAGAAAAGCTTATGCGGTCCGAAATCAATAATAAAATCTTTATGCTGAAAGGAAGAGGCCATACCACCAACAAAACTATTCTTCTCTAAGATAAGTACAGAGCCTTCTCCTTTGTTCAGCAGTTCTCTGGCCGTAAACAATCCAGTAGCTCCGGCTCCTAAGATAATTGTATCAAATTCCTGCACCATGCTTCACTGCCGGCCAAATCAAAGTATATTAAGTTTATGCTGTTTCAGTCAATAGGTAGGCAAGTAGCGTTGGTGCGAAGGTAGTTTTTTATAGTATCAGTCAACTTGTGCCATCTAATTTTTTAAGTTCTAAATATTCCCGTAATGCGGATTTGTCATATCGTGCCCGTTGTCCCCGTAAAATTTCGCTCAACACTTCCTGATGACGAGGCGTTTCATAGGTTGTAATAAACATGGGAAATTGTTGTATCACATCTGGACTTTTAGTAAATGATATCTGCATCACTCCAGCTTCAAAAGAAGGAACCTCGGGGTGCTCAACTGGAAAGTTTGATTCTTGAGGAATGGATTGAAAGTTTGTAGATCGCGAAAAGTTTATCTTAGCTTTTCTTGGAAAATGTGTTCTCAAATAATCACCGAACTGTTGACAGGAATTCTTATCTAAGCTCGCCCCTGATTTCCAGAACTTATCTGCGTCTTTAAAGTCATAATCTGCAAATGCTACCGTTAAATGTGATATTTGGCCATCGAGGGTATCATAAACTGTTTTTTCAACATAATGCAGATATTTACTTTTCAGCCAATCAACCACTCCAGCAAGCGTACTATCTTCTCCGCTGGAAACTGCATCAAAATACATCCTCAAGTAGGACGTTCCCCAAAGATAATCCCCACCAGACTGTAATTTTCTTAGTCTCATCTAAGTTTTTTTAAAGAGGGAGTTTAATAAGATTATGAATGCTTAATCGTGAGTATAGCTAGCTTAGAAAATTGCATCTCACTTCTTCCTGGCAATCACCAGCGTCTGCCCCAGCCAGTACGGAATTTGCCAGTCGGTTATCTTCAGCTTGCGGGCCGTCCAGTTTCCTACGCTGCCTAGAAAATTGCTGTATGTCTTTGCCCGGTAAGTAAGATATCCCAAGCCCAGCCGTTGGAAATGCGGTTTGATCTTAATCACTTCAAAGCCGTTTTTCTCCAGCATTCTAGTGATGGTTTCTCTTTCAAAATAAAACAAGTGGACGCTGAGGAGAAAAATCCATTTCTTTCGCATAGCTTTGGAAAGCCAGCTGCCGATATCAGGATAATTCACCACCAATAATCCACCAGGCTGTAGGATGCGGCTAATCTCTTTCAAGTTCTTGCTGGGATCAGCTACATGCTCCAACACATCCCATAAAGTAACCATCTCAAAGAATTTGTCAGGAAACGGATACGCAAATATATCTCCGGCCAATATCTCAAAGCCATAATGCTTTTTGGCCCAGGCGCAAAGCCAGCGATTCGGTTCAGAGCCGTAGATTTCCCATCCTCGTTTTTTAGCCGCCTGCAAGAAACTGCCTCCGGCTGTACCAACATCGTATAATTTCCCTTTCTTTCCTTCAGTAAACTTTTCAATGTATTCTAAACATTTATCAAAAGTCAATTCTCTGGCATCTGCTTGTGAGATAAAATTCTCATCAGTTCCTTCACTATATCCTTTAAGAATCAGCTCTTGGCGGATACGAGGATTGATATACTTAAAGCCGCATCTTTTGCATTGCACTAATTGGTCCAGTAATAGCTCATCTCCGGAAGAACGGAACTTCTCGGCCAATTCTTGTTGAGAAATTTTATCATAGCTGGCCGAATAGATGATTTCATAGTCATCGGCTCCGCAGAGATTGCAGGGCACTTTTTCCATCAATTCTTCTTTTATTTCAAAGGCCATCTTATGAACAAGAATCGGCCAAAGCAGAGTATATTAAGTTTATGCTTTTTTAGTAGATAGATACTTTACTGAACAAAAAAAACTAAAAAAATAACTCCCCATTTAATCCACAAACCTATATTTCACCAGCGTCCAGATGGCCTGCACGCCGTCCTTCCAGTTGATCTTCTTCCCTTCTTCAAAGGTATATGGTTATTTTATACTTAGTAATTAAATTAATCATTTTTCGCAGGTTATTATAAAAAATGATTGAAATCTTCTTCCGGGGAGCAAGGCTATTAATTTCATAATAATAAATAAAGGATATAAGATACCAATATGTTTTAGTTTATAACTGGGGGTTACATATTTTATCTTAACATTTTTGAATCCGATACTGTTAAGTTTCCCGGTGATTGCTAAAGGATTAAGGAAAACTTCATCTTCAGTATACAATCCCAGTAGTCCTCTTAATTTTAACATGATAAACCGATAAAAACAATCCGCATTAGGTTCAAAACAAATAAATTTACCCTCCGCTTTCAATATTTTATAGCTTCCTAATAAACATGAATCTAATCTAGGCAAGTGATGCAGTCCTGCGTATATATACACGCAATCAATACTTTTTTCTTTAAAATTCAAATTCTGTGCATCACCGAGTAGTATATTTACTTGAGGCAACGAAAACTTTAGTTTATCTAACAATCTTTGGGAGATATCTAAACAGGTATATGTATTGCAATTTCTAAAGTCCACATATCTTGTAAACATTCCACTACCCGCGCATAACTCCACTACATGTCCCCAAGGTCTAGGAATTTTTCGAAGTATTTCAAGTATACCTTTTTTTGGCATCCAATCAAACTCTTCTTTGTTTTCCCAATATTCTTTCTCTTTTGTTGTAATCTTTATAGAATCCCTCATCTTAGTTTATTATTCGGTATTTTATTAACGTCCAGATAGCTTGTATTCCGTCCTTCCAATTAATCTTTTTCCCTTCTTCGTAAGTGCGAGGATAATAAGAAATTGGCACTTCTAGGATATTTTCCCTGCGTTTTCTCACTTTAGCCAGAATCTCTGGTTCCCATTCAAACCGATTTCCGTTTATTTTAATCGATTTTATCAATTTAGCATCAAATGTTTTATAACAAGTGGCTTCGTCGGTAATATTCGCCCAGTAAAGTAAATTTGCCAAAAGAGTTAAGAATCTCCCCCCCACATAAGCCAGATTATACGCCTGGGGATGTTTACCCTGTTGAAGTTTGCTCTTTAAGAAAAACCGATTTGCACTTCGTTGTTCCTCACTCAAAAACCTAGAGCCATAAACTACTTTCGCTCTTCCTTCAATTATCGGCTTGATGCATTTGTAATAATCTTGGGGGTCATATTCCAAATCCGCATCTTGGATGATGATAATATCCCCGGTTGCCCTTTCAATACCGGTTTTTACTGCTGCACCCTTGCCCCCATTTTTTTCTCGTACAATTAATTTCACTCCAGAAATACCCTTCACTAATTCTACGGTCTTATCTTTGCTCCCATCATCAATCACTAAAATCTCTTTTTCTATTCCGTGTTGCTCCAAGTCTACCTTTTTCACTAGCTCAATCAACTGGGCAATAGTGGCTTCTTCATTATACGCTGGAATGACAATTGATAGTTTCATTTTTAGTATAATAATTTAGCATGTTTATATACTTTATGACTCACTTATTTTTACGCTATCCACGTCTTCATAAAATAATACGCATCTAAAAATATCCTGCCGCTAGTTATTCCCTTACGCAATCGTTGGGCGATATAGCTCGGCCGAAAATAAAACTCTCGGTAAAATAAATCATAATATCTTTCCAGCATCTCCCAGCTAAGATTTTCATGTTCATAAACCCGAGAAGCAGTATGGAAGTTGTACTTAGACCAGTCTTTAGTCTTGATTTGGCCTTTGGATTCCATTTCTGCGTAGATTGGAGTAGAAGGAAAAGGCACTAAGATAGTTACTTTAGCATAATCCGGCCCCAGTTTTTTAGCTAGGTTAATTGTCTCCCACATTGTTTTTTCAGTCTCTCCCGGCAGACCGAACATGAAAAAACCGACTGTTTCCAGTCCTATTTTTTTGGCCATTTCAAAAGCTTTGATAATCTGGGGAATATGAATTCCTTTGTTGATGCGTTTGTGGATTTCTTCATTGCCTGTCTCCACACCAAAATAAACTGAATAACAGCCAGCTTTTTTAGCCATCTGCAGGAATTCTTCGTCCACGCAATCTACTCGGATGCCGCAGGCCAAGCACCAAGGAGCCTTGAATTTTCTTTGAATCAATAAACGGCAGATTTCTTTAGCTCGAGTAATATTAGTGACAAAATTATCATCCCAGACATGAATCTCTCGGAAACCGCATTTAAGCATATACTCCATTTCATCTGCTACTCGTACAGGAGATTTGAATCGGAATCTTCTGCCAAAGATATCTTTGTTGCAGTAAGTGCAGCCAAAGACGCAGCCTCGGCTGGTTTCAATAGCTCCCACTGGATTTTTCCTGCTGGTCAGATAAGAGGCATGATACTGTTTCAAGTCGTAAAGATGCCATGCCGGATAGGGCAGCTCATCCAAATCTGTTACTAATTCTCGCGATTTATTGCGCAGCAATCGGCCAGTAGGATTTTGATAGCAGATACCATCTACTGCAGAAAGCTCTTTCTTATTCAACTTTTCTTTGGGCACATTGACCAGTTCTACAATTGTACGATCACCTTCCCCTATCACGATTATATCAAATTTTGATTCTTTCAATGTCTCCTCTGGCAAAGCTGAAGCGTGTACTCCTCCGGCAATTAAAGTAATCTCCTCGCTATGCTTTTTCACTTCTTCTGCTAGGGTCAAAGCCTCAGCGTAGAGCGGAGTGGTAAATGTTACTCCTACAAATTCCGGAGAAAATTCTCTTAACGTTTTCTTCAGCACTTCCAAGTGTTTTTCTTTGTAAACCGAAAGATCCAAAATCTTTACTGCATTGCTGTCCTGCAAAAGTGCAGCTCCCAATGCCGCAGTTGAAATGTACGGAATCTCTGAAAGAGCGGCCTTCAGTTTCGATTTAGCATAAATGCGGATAGATGCAGAAGGAATAACTAAAAGCACTCGTTTTTTCATAGTTCTCTCTCCGCCCCAATCATAGTTCTCTTTTCCTCCAAACATTCAAATGCATCTTCAACACTCTCCATAAGGCCATCTCCATCTTAGTATTAAACCTTTTCGTTAGTACATTAACTGGATGACGCAGCAGCTTAAGAGGGTGATATCTCAGCTTCCAGAGCAGGAAAAGAAGATAGGTATTCCGGCGGTAGCGGCCGAGAGAGTGGTAAGTCTTTCTCCAAGTAGGAGAAAAAGTGAGCTGAGAAAGATTTTTGTATCCTAGGGGACTGTACTCACAAGCCGCAGAGCCAGGGATGGGAGTCATCACAAACAGGGCAATTTCATCTATTCCTGCCTTTACTAATTGTTTTATATACTGTCTACTCAAGCAGCGGTCTGATTTATCTTCTCCAGGAAAGCCGATGACAAAACAGGCTTGGGAAGTGATACCCCGCTTGTGCATATGCTCCACCAGCTTTAAGCCATGTCCATGGTCAAAAACTTTTTTCATTTTTTCCAGCACTCGTTTGGAACCGGATTCAGGAGAGATAGAAACATAAGTGAAACCAGCTTTTTTCATCCAATCAAGAGTAAACGTATCTATCGTTTCTGCTTTAGTGCCGGCCACAATCTTTAATTCTATTTCTAGCCCTCGATGGATAATCTCCCGACAGATTTCTACTATCCTTTTTTTATCGACAGTAGGATTAAAGTCTTCAATATGAAACTCTCGCACTCCAAATTTTTTGATACCATACTCAATCTCATTTACTACATTCTTGGCGCTTCTTGCACGCCAAATCCTGCCCATGAGCAGAGGAGTGATGCAGAATTCGCATTGAGAAGGACAGCCTCGAGAGGTAAGCAGAGGAAGATAGCTTTTTTTGATTGGTGCGTGAGAATAATCCAATGCCCAATAATTCTTGATAGGAAACATTTCCCACGCTGGGAACGGAAGCAAATCTAAATCTCGCGCATATTTTTTATTCGGTCGAATAATCTTTTTTTCATTATGCAAAAAGATTAATCCGTCAGAAGTCGGCATCTTTTTCTTTTTCAGGCAA
>JAGVYL010000038.1 GCA_018303285.1 Candidatus Woesearchaeota archaeon
GATCAAATTCTGGATTCATCGGATTTAAACTATATGTTCCATTATCTCCATAAATATTATAAATAGGCCGCAGAAAAACAGTATATGGAAAACAAGCATGTAGGTTTGCTGCTGGTAGGGATTACTCTCATCTTTTTCCTGATAGTCCTCTCTTTCAATCAGGCATTAGAATCGATTGTCAATACATCCTGCACTCATGGCATTACCTGCCCCATGCAGGCTACTTTAAAAACTCAAAAAATAATCAGCTACAGCCTTATTGGTATACTTTTCTTGATTAGCTCTTTCCTCGCCTTTTTTTTACGAGAGAAACCATCTACTCACACCGCTTTTCACTCCAGCCCACCAATTGAAAAGAAAGAAGTCTTAGACGAAGAGCAAAAGAAAGTTCTCTTAGAAAGCTTAGATATAGAAGAGAAAAAAGTAGTGGAACTGCTTCTTCATGGTCAAGGCTCTGCATATCAAAGTGATTTAATCAAAGAGACACAATTAACTAAAGTAAAAATTACCCGGATTCTTGATCATTTGGAAGGCAAACAATTGATTGAACGCAAAAGAAGGGGTATGACTAATATTATCATTCTAAAATAAATAACTATCTAATCCCCCCAATAACCGATTGAAACTAGTTTCACCAATATCCTTATAAGGCGTTTCACTTCTTAAGCTCATATAAAATATTATTGGGGTGAAATCATGACTCATTTTGGAAATAAAATGGATAGTGTAGAAAATGATGATAAAGAAAATACCATCGCGGTAAAACCGGCTGAACATCATCCGCAGATTGAACATCACCCGCACAAAGACAATAACAGCGAGAAAAAATGGCACAAGTACCTATTAATCTTAGGGATAATCCAAGTGTTATTATTAGTGTTCATCGCATATAAAATATCTGCTTTAGGGGTCGTGACTGGTTCCGTTCCTGATGCACAAGCACCCAGCATTCCTAACGTACCTTCTACTGGTGAAGCACCAGCGATAGATAACTCTAAATTAATTGATGACGATGCCGTGAAAGGAGATAAAAACGCACCCGTAACTATAGTAGAGTTCAGCGATTATGAATGTCCTTTCTGTGAAAAGTTCTATACTCAAACTTTACCTCAAATAGAGGAGAATTATATCAAAACCGGAAAAGTAAAGTTAATCTATCGAGATTATCCGCTAGGATTCCATGCTCAAGCCCAAAAGGCAGCTGAAGCCGCAGAATGTGCCGAAGAACAGGGAAAGTATTATGAAATGCATAACTTGCTGTTTGAAAAAGGAGTGGCTGGAGGGGTAGGTTCATTTAAAGAATATGCTAAAGAAATAAAATTAGATGCTGCTAAATTCAATGAATGTTTGGATTTCGGAAAGATGAGTTCAGAAGTGCAGAAAGATGCGGCTGACGGAAGCAAGTATGGAGTGCAAGGGACACCAGCTTTCTTCATCAATGGCAAACTTTTAAGCGGAGCTCAGCCTTATGCAGTATTTCAGCAGGCCATTGAAGCGGAATTGAAATAGGTGGATAAAATGAAAACTCATCTCTATTATTTTAGTTTCGGTTTGTTAGTTATTGCTATTTTACTGGGAGGATGCTCTGATGAGGAAGCAAATAGTTTAACCCCTGCCGCAGTGGCAGATATTCCTTCCCCTGCGAGTGCGAGTACAAAAGTGATAGAAATCAAAGCCTCCCAATATGTATTTGAACCGGCAGAAATAGTGGTTAACCAAGACGATAAAGTAAAATTGATACTTAAATCGGTAGACGTAGCGCATGGAATTGCCATAAAAGATTACAAGGTGGAAGTATTTGCTGATGTAGGAGAAGAAAGTTCCGTGGAGTTTGTAACGGATAAAAGCGGAACGTTTCCTTTTTACTGCAATGTGTTCTGCGGCGGAGGACATAAAGAGATGCAGGGAAAGTTAATAGTGAAGTAGATTAGGAGTAGAGATGATAAAAACATGAAAACAATAACGTTTAAAGTAACCGGAATGCATTGTAAAAGCTGCGAGATGCTGATAACTGATGCATTGGAAGAAGCAGGAGTAAGTTCAGCTAAAGTAGACTCAAAAATAGGAATGGCAGTAATCGAGTTCGATGAAAAGAAGATAAAGATAGAAAAGATTAAAAAAGTTATTGAAACTGAGGGATATAAAGTACAATGAAACAAAAACTGTTACTGGGAGTAATACTGCTTTCGATTATCGGAGTTATAATCTCCGGATACTTGGTAAGGGTGCATTATACTAACAGCAGTGTTTGCGACTTCGATGATAAATTTTCGTGCAGTTCCGTAAGCCAAAGCCTTTTTGCAGAGATAAAAGGAATTCCTGTTGCCATTTTCGGGGTATTGGTTTATTCAATATTGGGAATCGTAGCGTTTGGTAAGTATAAGATTAATAAAAAAATCGATGTGAATAAAAATGGAATTATTTACTTGGCTACGCATCACAAATTATTATTGCTTATTGCCATATCTGCCCTGTTATTCTCATTTTATTTGACTTATGCCGAGCTTTTTATTCTTAAGGTTAAGTGCATCTTATGCTTAGTTTCTCAAGGAACAATATTGGGTATTGCTTTAATTGGATACAAATACCATCAATTAGAAAAGAAATCGCTGGAGAAATAAAAATGACTCTAAAAAAAGACTTCTCAGTCAAGGGGATGGTATGCACTAGCTGTGAGAAGATTATTGCTACGCAGGCACTGGCTTTAGAGGGAGTACAAAATATTGACGTAGATTACGTCTCTGGAAAAGGGCAGGTTACTTTTGATGAGCATAAGACTAGCTGGGGCAAGATTAAACATAGAATTGAACAGAAAGGATATGCCTGTGGAGAATTAGATTCGGATTCAACGAAAGGAAAGACTGCTTGGACTACTTGGATTTTAATTGGAACAGGAATACTTCTTTTAAGTTATTTTGGATTACAATTGTATACTAGATTTCCGCTTCCTGAAATCACCCAGAATATGGGTTATGGGCTGTTATTTTTAGTAGGATTGCTAACGGGCTTTCATTGTATCGCTATGTGCGGCGGCTTTGTAGTGTCGTATACAACCAAGGGAACGGCTGAGGGGAAGAAACCCCACCAATTGCATGCGAGTTATGCTATCGGTAAAACCCTTTCTTATACTGCTATCGGTGCATTATTCGGTTTGCTAGGGAGCATTATTGCTTTTACCCCGGCTACGAGGGGAATAGCTGGAATTATCGCCGGGCTATTTCTGATAATCTTTGGGATAAAAATGTTAGACATATTTCCTTTCCTACGAAGGTTCCAGTTCGGACTTCCCAAATTTCTTAATCGCTGGTTAGGAAAAGAATCACAGGAATATGCTGATAGCCCATTAGTTATCGGACTATTAAACGGATTGATGATTGCTTGCGGGCCATTGCAAGCAGTATATATTTTAGCTGCGGGAACTGGCAGCATGCTGGAAGGAGCTAAGATGTTGTTTATCTTCGGCTTGGGAACGCTGCCGGTAATGTTGGGCTTTGGCTATTTTGCCAGCAGGATCAGTTCTAAAGCCACGATGAAAATACTCAAAGCATCCGGAGTGTTAGTCATTATATTGGGATTGATAATGCTGAATCGAGGGTTGGCTTTAACCGGAGGAGGATTTGATTTCAGCTCACTTACATCGGGATTTGGCTCATTTGGAAATGGGGGTAATTCTGGACCTCCTAATGCTGCACAAACTATCGCTGGAACCACATTTAAAGATGGCTACCAAGAAATTAAGATGACAGTAGACAATAGCGGCTTTACTCCTAATAAATTTGTGCTGAAAAAAGGAGTTCCCGTAAAATGGATTATTGATGGGAAACAATTAAATGGGTGCAACAGCGCTATTACCGTGCCTAAGTACGGACTTAATTTTAAAGTTCAGCCCGGAACCCAGACCATAGAATTCACGCCTACTGAATCCGGAACAGTTTCGTGGAGCTGTTGGATGGGAATGTTAAGAGGAACCTTTGTAGTGCAGGATGAAGTTGATTCCGCTGCCGCAACTGAAGCTCTAAGCCAAGTTCCGGCCAAAAAAGGGGGAAGCTGTGGTATGGGCGGTGGGTGCGGATGCGGAGGATAATTACATGAAGTTTAGTTTTAAGTTCATCGCATTCCAACATTTTTATTTTTCTTCCACAAAGCTTATATAGTACAGATGATTGTTTAGTCATATGACACCTAAATCATGCAATTACGATGCTGCTTATGGGCTATTTTTTGGCTCTTTGGCTAACCATAACCGCTTTAGTATAATTAGTGTTCTTCGAGATGAAAAGAAAAACGTGACTGAAATCTGCGAGTCGACTGGTTTTGAGCAGACTATGGTATCGCATAACTTAAAAAGGTTAGATCACTGCGGGATGGTCTTTTCAGAAAGAGAAGGAAAATGCCGATATTATCGGGTAAATGAGAAGACTATTAAGCCTTTACTAAAGCTGATAGATGCACATATAAAAAAATATTGCTGTAAAATCTTAACCGGTGAAAGATGAAAGACAAAGAAGTAAAAAATAAATCGGGGGCCAAAAATGAGATTAGGAATAGTAGTGGGAACAAATGAATCAGAAGTAGTTTGGAATGCTTTAAGGTTAGGAGTTACAGCATTAAAAGCCAATCATGACGTAAATATCTTCTTAATAAATAAAGGCGTAGAAATAGACGAGATTAAAGATGAAAGATATGATGTAAAAGAACAGGCCGATTTATTTATCGAAAACCGGGGGGAGATGTTAGTCTGTGGGACTTGCTTAAAATCAAGACAGAAAGGCGGCAGCAGTGTTTGTCCGATTTCAACCATGAAAGATTTATTAAAAATGATTGAAGAATCCGATAAAATATTAACCTTCTGAAAGGTGCTGACGAATGGAAAAAACTATTCTTAAGATTGGTGGAATGCACTGCGCTTCCTGCGCCCAAATCCTGACTAAAGCCCTGTCTAAAGCACCAGGAGTCAAATCTGCTAATGTGAATTACTCTACGGAAAAAGCAAACATTGAATTTGATTCGCTGCAAACTAATGAGCAGGAACTTATTGCTACAATCAAAAACAAAGGCTATACGAGTCGCGTCTTTAAAGAACAGGATGCTAAAAACGAGCTGCTGCATTGCCATGAAGCAATCAAAACTATTAAGAATAAATTCTGGTTAAGTGCTATTTTTGCTGTCCCTGCATTGTTGTTAAGCATGGTGTTTACTTTCGTTCCGTTTAGAGAATATTTGATTTGGATTTTAGCTACGCCCGTACAATTTTATATTGGCGCATCGTTCTATTCTGGTGCATGGGCAGCATTGAAGAATAAAACTTCTAATATGGACACGTTAATTGCCCTTGGCACCAGCGCAGCATATCTTTATTCGATATACGCTTTGCTGTTCGTTCCCGACGGAATGCAATATTTTGAGATTTCGGCTACATTAATCACGTTCGTAATCCTGGGAAAATATCTAGAAGCGGTAGCTAAAGGCAAAACCAGTGAAGCTATCACAAAATTAATGCAATTAGGAGCGAAAACGGCAACAGTTATCCGCAAAGGAAAAGAGCTCAAAGTTCCCATCGAAGAAGTAGTGGTGGGAGATATTATTCTAGTAAAGCCGGGAGAGAAAATTCCCGTAGATGGAATTATAGTTGAAGGCCATTCAGCCATTGATGAGAGTATGGTCACTGGAGAAAGCATGCCAGTAGAGAAGAAGAAAGGAGATGCGGTGATTGGCTCAACTATCAACAAACATGGCAGTTTTACATTTAAAACTACTAAAGTTGGCACGGATACGGTTCTTTCACGAATAATCAAACTGATTGAAGAAGCGCAAGGAAAGAAAGCTCCGATTCAAAGATTTGCTGATTCGGTTTCGGCTTATTTTGTTCCAGCAGTAATTGTGACATCTATACTTACATTTATAGTATGGTATTTCGCAGTTGGCTCAGAACTAAGCTTTGCGTTGATTGCGGCAGTAGCGGTAATTGTGGTAGCTTGCCCATGTGCATTAGGATTAGCTACACCTACGGCGATAATGGTAGGAACTGGTAAAGGAGCTAAAGAAGGAATCTTAATCAAAGGAGGAGAAGCATTAGAAACTGCACACAAATTAAACGCAATTATATTCGACAAGACTGGAACTATAACTAAAGGCAAACCTGAAGTTACAGATATTGTTACTAATAAAATTTCGGAAAAAGAACTACTGGAAATTGCCGGAAGTATGGAGAAGAATTCTGAACATCCTCTGGCGGAAGCAGTAGTGAACAAAGCTAAGACAGAAAATGTATCCTGGAAGAAAGTTACTGGGTTCAAAGCCATTCCGGGAAAAGGAGTTAAAGCAAAGATTGGAAAGAAAGAATATTATTTAGGTAATCCTAAACTGATGAGTGAGATTAAAGCTAATCTGTCTGCGTTTAAAGAAAGAATTGCTGAACTGGAGAATGAGGGTAAGACTACCGTAATATTAAGTGAAGGAAAAACAGTAGTAGGAATTATTGCTATTGCGGACGAAATTAAAGAAGATTCTCCGGAAGCTATCCGCAGACTGCGCAGAATGGGATTGAGAGTATATATGATAACCGGAGATAATGAAAGAACTGCTCGCGCTATTGCTAAAAAAGTAGGCATCGACCATTTCTTTGCAGAAGTATTGCCCGAAGATAAAACGGGTCATGTCAAACGGCTTCAATCAAGAGGTAAAGTAGCGATGGTGGGAGATGGCATCAATGATGCTCCGGCTTTAGCTCAAGCTGATATAGGTATTGCCATGGGATCTGGTACCGATGTAGCAATGGAGTCAGGAAATATTGTATTGATGAGAAATAGTTTGTTGGATATTCCCAAAGCGATTAGATTAAGTAGGATTACTATGAGCAAGATTAGACAGAATATGTTTTGGGCACTGGTATATAATGTGCTGGGAATTCCCATAGCGGCGGGAATATTGTATCCGTTTACGGGATGGCTGTTAAGCCCCATAATTGCCGGTGGAGCGATGGCAGCTAGTTCAGTAAGCGTGGTGGCCAACTCCTTATGGATGAAACGAAAAAAGATTTAATGCGAAGCAAAAAGATGAATCAAAAAAAAGAACGTATCACCAGACAAAACCGCTGGTTCTTTGATTCATGGGCCGAGCATTACGATTTTCTGCCGTTTCAGTTCTGGATGAAAAAGTTTCATCTTCCGGTTTTAGAAGAATTAACCTCTCTTCCGAAACAGAACAAAAAGATAAAGATTCTGGATCTTAGCTGCGGAAGCGGTGAACTTTTAAGAGAAATAGAAAAAATAAAAATGCGAAATGTAGAACTTTACGGGATAGATGTTTCATCAAAAATGATCGACGTGGCTAAAAAGAAACTCTCTCCCGCTATCCGGCTAAAAATGATGGATGTTCATCATTTAGATTTCCCGAAAAATTGTTTTGATTATGTGATTAGCACCGAAGCGTTTCATCATTATCACAATCAAAGAAAAGCTCTTTTTGAGATGGGGCGGGTGTGCAAAAAAAGCGGCAGAGTGATAGTAGTGGATATCAATTTCTTTTCCAATGCGATTCACCGCATGTTTGAGATTTTTGAGCCGGGTTGTGTACGGGTGAACAGCCAAAAAGAGATGTTTAAACTATTCCAAAAAGCCGGGCTTCAGAAAATAGAACAACAGCGGGGATTTTTATTTTCCGTGGCAACCTCAGGGATAAAATAACGTTATCCTCGCCACATTTATTTCTTGATGCTCTCCGTATGCTTGCACTTAGGATACTTGTCGCAGGCCAAGAACTCTCCATAGAATCCTCTTTTTAACACTATCTTTCCTTCTTTGCATTGCGGGCATTCTACCCCCACTCTTTCCGGCTTGTTATATTCAGATTTTTTGCTAACGCATTCTGGATTGATGCAAACAGTCTGCGGCTTCTTCCCTTTTCGGATAATCAAAACCATAGCTGAAGTACAAACTGTACACTTATCTTCTGATGGTTTGACCAGCACACCCTGAGGCAAAGGATAAGTTGTCTGACAGTCAGGATATTTCTCACAGCCGATAAATTTCTTCCGTGTTTTGCGGTTAAGCAGAATCTTAAGATTACCTTTTTTGCATACTGGACACAAACCGATAGTGCTTTCTATCTCCTGGGTCTCTCGTACTGCTCCCAACAGTTCTTCTCCGATTTTCTTTTCCTGCTCTTTGAATTTTTTAAGAATCTTAATCAAAAATAATTTTGCTTCAGATAAAACATTTTCTTCAGTTGTTTTCTTTTGTCTGATTCCCTCCATCTCTTTTTCAAAGTGCCGAGTAAGGTTCTCATCCATAATGCGAGGAGAGTACTTGCCAAGCACTGTCGCGGTTTCCAAACCAAATTTAGTGGCCTGCAGCTGCTGACCGGTGACATAACCTCTCTCTGATAAAGTATCTACAATCTCTGCTCGAGTAGCTTTAGTGCCTAAATTTCTTTTTTCTAATTCTTTAATGATAGATGAAGGAGTAAATCGTTTTGGCGGTTTGGTCTGATCTTCCAGCTTATTGATTTTTTCCACCACTACTTTTTCTCCTTCTTTCATGGCAGGCAATTCTTTTTCTTCATACTTAACAAACGGCCCGTAATAGACATGCCATCCAGGCTCGATAGTCCTTTTGCCTGAAGCTACAAAAATCTCTTCTTTTACCAGCAGACTGACATTGATGCTTTCTCTCACTGCCGCCTGGCCGAATGTCGCTAAAAATCTTCGTACAATCAGCTCATACACTTTTCTTGTTCGCGGCTTTAATTCTTCTGGTATCGTTCCTGTAGGATAGATAGCCGGATGAGCAGGATCTGTCTTCGGTCCGTTGCGGGGAAGCAATTTTCCCTGTTTCAGCAGCTTTTCGCAAAGCTCTCCGAACTCCTTCTGCTTAGAAAGATGAGTAAGAATATTCTTAAAACCTAGTTTAGGATCTAACTGTTGTGAAGAAGTACGCGGATACGAGATTAATCCGGCCAGATAAAGCTGCTGGGCATGCTCTAATGTTTCTTTAGGATTAATGCCGAACTGTGCATAAGATTCTGTCTGTAGAGTTGTCAAATCAAACGGAAATGGGGGCGGCTGCTCATGCTGGGACTTTTTGACTTCTTTCACCAAAGCAGATTTTTCTTTTTTTACTTTCTCAAAGATTTTTTCTGCTTCACCCTTATCAAAAAATTTATCTTTAATGTGCCATGCTTCCACTTTCTGTTTATGAATTTCGGCCAGCATCTGCAGCTGCCAGTATGGTTGGGGAACAAAGGCCATGATTTCTTTTTCTTTTTCCACCAGCAGTTTCAAAGCTGGACCTTGTACTCGGCCGATGGACATTATCTTAAAACTGCCTGCAGTTTTTACTGACTTGGTTAAAGCCCGGGAAAGATTGATGCCATAAAACCAGTCTAATTTGTGACGAGTCTCTCCTGCTAAAGCTTGGCCCCAATCGATAGAAGGAGCTTTATTTTCATAAGCGTCTACTAAATCTGGTTTGGTTAATGTAGAAAATTTCATCCGATTGCCGTCTTTCTGTTTGCAAAGAAAACGCAGGGCATTCCAGCCGATCAGTTCTCCTTCGATATCAAAATCACAGGCCAGAGTGAATTCTGTAGCTTTTTTGCCTAGCATTTCAATGGCGTTGATGTAATCTTTAACAAAACTGCCTTTTTGAATCAAATGTAATGGCTTCCAATCAATGTCGAATATAGGATAATCAAAACCTTTTTTTTCTGTAGCTAAAGAGAACAGATGACCGACTGCGCCCACT
>JAGVYL010000039.1 GCA_018303285.1 Candidatus Woesearchaeota archaeon
AAAAACGATATATATATATATATATATATATATATATATCCGAATATTCTCCTTCTTAAAATTATATAAAAAGGAGGTTGAAAGATATGGGAAACGATAAGACAAATATTTTCTTAGTGGCCATCGTGGGGTTGTAGCTGTGGCCGGATTAGTGTTTTTGTTCAGCGGGAAAGGAAATGCCACAACCGAAGATAGTATCAGCGGAGAAGCGTTTTGGTCGTCAGGAAGATTTACTGGCTGTGTGTGTGATTGGACTGCAACGTTAGATGAAGGAGATTCTCTGCCAGATGATCAGGGAAATTCTTTTCAATTAGTATATGTAGATGATACCTATGCCAAACTTAAAGTAAATGAAGAAACTGGCCCCAAGATTAAAGCTGGACAAGGATACAAGTTTGCAGATGCGAAAGTTTCCATCCTAAACGTTTTATATCAAGCTTACGCAGGAGGGAAACATCAAACAGGTATTTGTGTTAAATATAATTAATTTTTTCTTTTTTTTTCCATTATTTTTATTAAGAGCGGCTGTTTCTAAGGTAAAATGCGCTTTTTGTTTGCAGTTATTTTGTCTGTGTTTATCTTGTCAATCTTTGCCTCGGCCGAGACCATTGAGCTGCAGGTGGCCAACCAAGAGATTCAGCTAAACAATGCCGTGGTCACCATCAAGCAGGGAGAGAAGAGCGCTAAGGAGATTCTTAGTAGTAACCACCTGGAGATTGCTTCTCCTACGGAAAATACCGAGATTGTTGTTGATCTGCTGACTACTCCGGCCTTTGATTTTTATGGGATTTATGAAGGCAAAAATAAAGTGCTCCTTTTTCCCATCGGTTATCTTAAAGGAGAAGTGCGGGATGAGACTAATAATCTAATCAAAGGAGCTAAATTAACCTTTTCCTGTCTACCTCAAGCAGAAACAGAGTATCCTAAAGAAACTGATGATTTAGGGCAGTTTCAGATTCCTAATCAAGAAATTGGAGAGTGCACTGTTTCTGCCAGTTGGAAAAATTCTATGGGAAAAGAGACTGTGATGGTAGTTCAAGGTCAAGCGGTTGAAATAAAAATCAGATTAGAAGAAGAAATAACCGGAAAAAATAGTTGGCCGTGGGTAACTGTCTTGGCCATACTACTCTTCTTGGCCTTTATTTCATTGCTGATTTATCAGAAAAAAGGCAAACCAGGAAAGAAAATAAAAACTGTTAGCAAAGAAGAAAAACCTGCCAAAGAAGGGCATTTAGAGATTCTGGCCAAAGCCCTGCCTGAAAGAGAGAAGAATCTTATTTTGATACTTTCTCAACAGAAAGAGGAATGGACGACTCAATCCACGTTACGTTACCAACTGCATCTGCCCCGCATGAGCATGGGCCGCTTGGTGAAATCTTTAGAAGACAAAGGATTGATAGAAACCGAAAAAGTGGGAAAATTGATAAAATTACGCTTGACGGCCAAAGCCAAGGGCAAAAACAAATAATTCTAAAACGGGACAAAGATTTTACGATTTCTCTTTTTTGGGACAAGATTTTAGCTTTTTACTGCTTCTTTTTTTTGATTGTCACAGCCAACCTTTTAATATCTGTTATGCATTAAGTGATTACTAGTTTAATCATTTAAAAAAAAACAAAGATGCAGGTGAAAAAGAAATGGAAAGATTAAAAACCGGGTTAAAATATAGTTTTATTCTAGGAATCGTTTTTTTTATGCTGCTGGTATCTGTACACGCAGTAGGAATAGTCGCTTTACCGGATTATTTGAAAAACGGAGAAAAAATTGATTTTGAAAGCAAAGACTGGAGCGCTTCTTCAAAAGTAATCTTTAAAGATACTGAACAATTGACTCCGATTTTAGTTAACAAATATAATCGCGGAGGGGCAGATACTTCTTCAGGAGAAAACTCTCTTTTTTTTGATGCAGATTACCCCAAGACAAGCGAAAATGTGCCGGCAGAAATTATTTTCAAAGCTCCGGGAGTAAAATCCGTAGGTTTTTATTTAGGCAATGGCAATCAGTACAACCAGAAAATAAAAGCTAAAATTCTTCTGTATGGAGCAGGAGATAAATTTATTTCTCAAAGCGTGACTGAAGAACTGCCTCGAGATGTCCTTTACTTTGAAAGTTTCAATTCTCCTGTGCCGATTTACAGGATAGTAATCGACTATGGAAAGACCACTATCTCCGAAGAGATTGATGATTTGGTTTTTGTGCCGGCTAAAGAAGAAGCTTGGCAGAAGGAAGCGGTTTCTTCCATAGAAAAATGCAAAGATGGAATAGACAATGATGGTGATAAGTATATTGACTGTTTTGATGCGGACTGCGGACCTAAAACCGGAGAGCCTTATTTGGAAGGAGCAGTTTGCACTTTAAAGTCTCAGCAGCCCACCTGCTGCCTGTATCATAATCTTAAATACGGCGAGTATAAAGAAAATTTTGATGTAGACCGCGATTGTTTTTATCCAACAGAGTATAATTTCCCAGTCAAACATGCCGGCCGCTATCCGGTCTTGAATAAAGAAGTTTGTAAAGCTGGAGTAACGCTCTTTGGTTACAAATTTGTGGAAGAAAACGCTAAAACTCCTGCTCTGGAGCAACCGAAAACAATCTCTCAACCAGAAAAAACCGAAGAGAGAAGAGAAACACCTCAACTATCTCCAGTTCAGCCTGAAAGAAAAAATCTTGATTTAGTGGCCGAAGAGTTAAGACAAACCGGACAATATTTTACTGGCAAGGCTTGCAATGGAGGAACAGAGAGTATCAGCCGCTTCCGCTTCAAGTTTTATGCTAATGGTGTAGATTATACTAGAGATTACTCCATGCCTCTGGTTTCAGGACAATGTATCCTGATTGATTCCCCCGAGTTGAGATATTTTAATCTCGCCTCTGGCGAGTATTTGGCCACTTTCCGAGTAAATTTTGATGATGAATTAAAGGAGAATAATCTGGCCAATAATCAAAAGACTCTCAATTTTAATCTATCCGCCCCGCAGGAAGTTCGAAACATCACCCCTCGGCCTTCTGAGCCTTCCTGTGCGGATGGCTGTCTTTATGGCAGCACTTGCTTGAGGTATGGAGAAAGACGGGTCAACGGCCAAGGGCCGGAATTCTGCGATACCGACGGCCGCATCAAACTTCAGAAAAATGCTGCGGAGACCTGCCAACGAAATGAAGAATGCCAGAATAACCGCTGTGTAAACGGAGTCTGTGAACAAGCAAGAGCAGAAGAAGCTTCGAATGTACGGCCTTCTTTTCCTCGAAGAGTGCTGACTTGGACAGGAAATCTTTTCCGAAGATAAATTTTTTTTATTTCCGTTATTTTACTTCTTACTCAACAGCTCTTCAATCGGCTTCTTCTTGACCAATTCCTGTTTCTTGTCTTTGGCCATCTTTTCTAAGTCTACTCCTAAATCTTTCAATTCTTTGACGTGCATCTGCATCAGCTGCTCGACGATGGTTAAGATGCGCACCAGTTCTTCTCTCTCTTTAGTCAAAGTAGTCAGACTGCCTTTATGAAAACCTAACCTTTCTTCTTTAGACATCTCTTGACCTAAATTCTTTGCTTCTGTTTCTTTTGCCATTTTTTTCCTCCTTACAATTTGTTAAAAAATTTTTTGAAGAAGCCTTCCTGCGGCTTCTCTTTTTCTAGATTATGCAGCTCTTCGATCAATTCTTTCTCCCGCTTGCTTAATCTTTCCGGCACTTTGATATAAACTTTAACTAGCTGAGAGCCAGAGCCTTCACCTTCCAAATTCGGCATCCCTTTGCCCCGCATTCGGAAGAGAGTATTATCTACTGTACTCGCAGGAATAGTCAGTTCGGCTTTACCTTCTAACGTAGGAATCCTGATTTTATCTCCTAAAACGGCCTGTGAATAAGAAAGCGGCACCTCTAGATAGATGTCTGTTCCTTCCCGGCGGAAGATCTCATGCGGTTTCACCCGCAGATGGATAAACAAATCCCCAGCAGTTTCCTGGCTGCTTTCTCCTTCTCCTCGCAGACGTAAAACACTTCCAGTGTCTACACCGGCAGGAATCTTTACTTCTAGTTTTTTCTTTTTACGAAGCACTCCGTCTCCTTCGCATTCAGGACATGGTTTTTTAACAATCTTCCCGGTAGACTTACAATGTTTACAAGGCATCTGCTGCTGAAAAAGACCAAATGGAGTTCTAGCAGTCCTTCGCAGTACACCTGTGCCTTGACATTGATCGCAGGAAGCCATCTCTTTGCCTCCTCGACCATGGCATTCAGAACATTTTTCCAGCTTATTCAATTCTAAAGTTTTCTCTGCTCCGGTGTATGCTTCTTCCAAAGAGATTTCTACTTCGTAATTCAAATCCGCTCCCCGACGGCTGCGTCTTCTTCCTCCAAAAAAATTATCGAAAATGCTGTCTACATCAAAATCCGATCCGAAATGGCGGGCAAAATCAGAGAAATCGTATCCTGCTTGGCTGGCATTTGGTCCGGCTGTGCCGAACTGATCATACTGGCTGCGTTTTTCTGCATCACCAATGACTGAAGCTGCTTCGTTTATCTCCTTAAACTTTTTTTCTGCTTCTGCGTTACCGGGATTAAGATCGGGGTGATACTTTTTGGCCAGTTTTTTGTACGCAGATTTAATCTCTTCTTGAGAAGCGTTTTTATTCACTCCCAAAACTTTGTAGTAATCAGTCATGTTTTTCTGCTCAGAGCTATTTATTTAAATGCCTTACCCACTAAGGGAAAAATAAAAAAAAACAAAAAGATTTATTTCTTTTTGTGTTTCTTTTTCTCGTCTTTCTCTTCTTTGAACTCCGCATCCACTACTTTTTCCGGCTCTTCTGTTCCTTCGTTTCCTGCTTCAGCATTACCTGAAGCCTGCTGCTGTTTAGCCGCTGCTTCCTGATAGACGCGGGAGCCAATCTCCATCACCAGCTTGTTCAGCTCTTCCATCTTGGATTTGATTTCTTCTACTTCCTCTCTCTTCCGAGCTTCTTCCAGCTCTTTCAATTTCTCTTCAATCTTCTCTTTAGTCTCTTTTTCTACTTTATCCTTGAACTCGTCCAAGATCTTTTTTGTCTGATGGATGGTAGCTTCAGAGGTGTTGAGCACTTCGACTTTTTCCTTGCGCTGGTTATCTTCATCTGCGTGCTCTTCTGCTTCCTTACGCATCTTTTCCACTTCTGCTTCATTAAGCTTGTTGGGCGCAGTAATCTTGATACTCTGCTGCTTGCCTGTGCCTAAATCTTTGGCAGTGACATGCAGGATACCATTAGCATCGACATCAAACGTCACTTCCACCTGAGGGATGCCTCGGGGAGCGGGAGGAATACCTAATAGATCGAATTGTCCCAGAATCTTATTGTCGGAGAACATCGGTCGCTCCCCTTGGCCCACACGGATTGTAACTGCAGTTTGATTATCAGCTGCAGTGCTGAAAGTCTGAGCTTTTTTTGTAGGAATAGTAGTATTTCTATCCAAAAGCTTGGTAAAAACTCCGCCAAGAGTTTCTATTCCCAATGAGAGAGGAATAACATCCAGCAAAAGAATATCTTTAACTTCTCCGGCTAAGACTCCTGCTTGGACTGCAGCTCCTTGAGCTACACATTCCATCGGGTCTACTCCTCTTTCCGCTGGCTTTCCTACGTAGTCTTCTACAAACTTTTTGACAATAGGCATACGAGTAGGGCCGCCAACTAAAATAATCTTATTTATTTCGCTTGGTTTTAAACCTCCATCTCGAATAGCCTGCTCCAACGGAGCTCTACAACGCTTGATAATTGAATCAATAATCTGTTCCAACTTAGCCCGGCTCAATTTCATAGTCAAATGTTTCGGACCTTCGCTGTTAGCAGAAATAAACGGCAGATTGAGGTCAGTTTCCATTACCGTAGATAATTCAATCTTGGCTTTTTCTGCTGCTTCTTTCAAACGCTGCAGAGCAACGGGATCCTTGCTTAAGTCCACGCCTTCTCTACTTTTGAAATCTTTAACAATAAAATCTGTTAAAGCAGCATCCATATCCGTACCACCCAATTGGGTATCTCCAGAAGTGGATTTAACTTCAAAGACTCCTTCGCTGAAATCCATAACTGTAACATCTAAAGTACCGCCACCTAGATCAAAAACTAAAATTTTCATTGCCTGGTCCACTTTGTCCAAACCATAAGCTAAACAAGCAGCAGTAGGTTCGTTAACAATTCGTACGACTTCTAAACCGGCGATAGTGCCGGCATCTTTAGTAGCTTGACGCTGGTTATCGTCAAAGTAAGCCGGAACAGTGATTACTGCTTTGCTTACTGTTTCGCCCAAGAACTCTTCAGCATCCTGCTTAATCTTCTGCAGAATAAATGCAGAAATCTGTTGAGGAGTGTATTCTTTGCTGTTGATTTTGTATTTAAAACTAGTGCCCATCTTACGCTTAGCCGCAGTGATGGTCCGTTCAGGATTGGAAACTGCCTGGCGTCTGGCTGGCTCGCCCACCAAGAGCTGGCCTTCTTTAGTAAAAGCTACCACGCTGGGAAAAGCTTTGCCGTACTGGGTAGTGCCTTCGGCACTAGGTACAATGGTGGTCTTGCCGGCAATTAAAGCCGCAGCTGCACTATTACTGGTTCCTAAATCAATTCCGATAATTTTTTCTTTTTTTGCCATTTTATTGACCTCCGTTAAATTAATTTTTTTAGTTTTTATTTTTATTATGACTTTTTTATTTTGAGTTTTATTCTTTTATTGTGGTTGATTGCTTAATTTTCCTTGTAGAGCGATTTTTCTTAGCGCTTCTACTCGTTCCTCTATAAGGATGGGCTTTTCTTTTTTTGTCCGTTCTCTAAAAGAAGAAACGTGAACTACTTCCAATAGTTTGGTTAGCCTGTTCTTTGGGAAAGTGTCACATTCCTGCAAACTGCCTAAAGCTTCGTAGAGACTCAAATCGTCAGTGATCAGCTCGATATGGCTGGGCTTGAAGATGATTAATCGGTTAAGCTCTTCATCATCAGTAACAAGATAGCGCAAAATATTCTCGGCCTTGAGGATAAACTGCTGCTTGGCAAGAGAGCGTTCTCCGCGGATTTCAATTTTCATTTTGAGTTCGCCTCGCAATTTTTGCTTGATGACAAATCAGTCTGGCAAGGTTCCTGCCGGACATTGACTTTGACTTTGCTAGTGCGGACAACTTTATCACCCACTAAATAACCTCTCTGGAATTCTTCCAAGATCAAGCCGTCTTCTTTGTCTTGATGCTCTCTCAGCATCACTTCATGGACGCAGGGATCGAATCTGCAGCCCGCTGCAGGAATCGGTTTAAGCCCTTCCCCTTCCAGTAAAGAGTGGAACTGGGAATAAACCAGTTTGATGCCTTCCACGAATTTTTCCTTGTCCTGACTGTTTTTCAAAGCGATTTCAAAAGTGTCTAATACAGGCAAGAGCTTAGCGATGAATTGACAGGCTAAGATTTTGGCAAGCTCTCCTCGCTCTTTTTCTGCCCGCTTTTTATAATTCTCAAAGTCTGCCTGCAGACGCTGCAAAGTTTCGGTCAAATCCGCAAGCTTGTCATTTTCTTTGACGGCTTTAGAGGATTTACTGAGTTTTTTTTCTTCGATTTTGTTTTCCATTTTGGTTGATGTTAAATCGACTTTGTTGATGTAAGATATAACTTATATATAAATCTTTCTATTAAAATTTATAAAGTAGAAGAGATTACTAAAGAAAGTGGAACAGCGAATTACTATTATTCGGACGAGAAGATCGCCTTACTGGGAAATCAATGAAGAACTGCAGTGGGTAGGTAATTGTTTGGGACTTTTTAGCGAAAGGGACCGAGATAAAAGCTGTTTCCGGCTGTTTTTGAATCTGCTGCATGATGCTAAAGAAGGGGGCGGCCTTTCGTCTGAAGAGCTGGCCCAGCGGACCGGATTAAGCCGAGGGACTGTGGTGCATCATCTTCATCGCTTGATTTCTGCAGGATTAGTGGTAGAAGAACGAGAAAAATACTTTTTACGAGAGCGGAATATTGAAGGCCTGATGCAGGAAGTGCAAAGAGATATGGAACTTTTCTTCCAAGAGATGCAGAAAGCGGCCAAAGAGATTGATAAGAAGCTGGTGAGATAAGTATTATAGTCTCTTATAGCCAAGATTTTTAAACTAGGATTTATTCTTGATTGATATGCCTAACTTTACGACAGTTCAGCTGACTAAAGCTACCAGAGAGCACCTAGAAGAGTTTAAGATTTATCCTCGAGAGACTTATGAAGAGATTATCCGCCGGCTGGTGCAGATCCAAGAGGAAGCGGCCAAAGAACCGAAACTTAAGAAAGAAGCTTTGAAAGAGATTGAAGAAGCAAAAAAGGAAGTTTCCCAAAACAAAGTTTTTTCCACTGAACAATTGATTAAAGAGATTAAGGGAGATATGGAAACGGATAAGAAAGAGGTTAAAAATGCATGAATTAGTATGGTCTAATCTGATTGTCAAGAAATTGAAGGGGGTTGAGCAGCAGACCGTGCTGAAAATGATTGATAAGATTGAGAATATCAAGGCTAATCCCCAGTTTTATATTAAAGAAATTAAGGGCATTTTTAGGTTTTTTTTTAATTTCCAGAAAAAGCTGCTCTATCTCATTAGCTCGTATAACAGATATGAATAAAAAATTAATAAGTAAAATCGATATCAATCTTTTCATAGATTACCTCAAATCTTAAAATACCTAATTATATCATGTGCATATTTTTTTACAAAAATTAAAATGAACCTAAAGCAACATAAACTCGTCTTCACTTTATGAGATTATTAAAAATTTAAAAGGAGGATGAGATGAAAAAAATGTTCTTTATTACCAGTTATTTTTTAATCACATCAATGCTTTTTTCATAGCTTACGCGGCCCATATACACTAAAACGTTTTTTGAAAAGCCAAACTGCTTTTTTAATTTTTCTTTCTCTTTTTCGTCCACGGCTGGCTTGAAAAAATCCAGTCCCGATTGGGAGCTGACTAAAAAACTCCGCTCTTCAATTATGCTGGCTGGCCCTCTTTTAGCCAGATTCGGCGAAGTTACTATGAGCCAGCCAGGTGGCTGCATTATCGGCCAGCGGCCGATAGATTTATTTTTAGCCGGCTTTAAGACCTTGGGCGCCGAGCTATTTGAACACAATGAGTCATTTACTTTAAAAGCCAAGAAATTAAAAGGCGCTAAAATTGTTTTGCCTAAAATTTCTGTCACCGTGACCGAGAGCTTGATGATGACTGCTTGTTTGGCTGAAGGCCTGACCACTATAATCAATGCCGCCATGGAGCCGGAAATTCCGGCTTTGGCTGATTATCTAAATAACTGCGGGGCTAAAATCAAAGGCGCAGGCACGCCTTGGATTACTATTGAAGGCGTGGATAGATTATCAGCCGGCGAATATGAGCTTATTCCCGATCGCATTGAAGCCGGTTCGTTCATTATGCTGGGGCTAAACCCAGTTTTTTACGTGGCACGGAAATCCAAACCCATGAATATCCCGGCTTCCCCACTGATTTGCAAGCGCCATTTACGGTTTTAATGACCCAAGCCAAGGGCCGAAGCTTAATCCATGAAACCATTTTTGAAGGCCGGCTTTTTTATACCGATAAATTAACCTTAATGGGAGCTGACATTATTATGTGCGATCCGCACCGCGTTATTGTTGAAGGCGGAACTAAATTAAGAGGTAAAAAATTAGAAAGTCCGGATTTGCGCGCCGGTATGGCGCTGATTATCGCTGGCTTATGCGCCGAAGGAGAAACAATCATAGATAATATTTATCAGATAGAGAGGGGCTACGCCCAGGTCGTGCCACGTCTTAAGAACATTGGGGCTAAAATAGAAAAAATAAGCGGTTAAGTCAGAATTTATGAGGTGGTTTGGCAAAATAAAAATCAAAAAAG
>JAGVYL010000040.1:0-1166 GCA_018303285.1 Candidatus Woesearchaeota archaeon
ATAAACTAAAGCTTCAAAAACGATAAAGACCAACACTCCAAGTTTCTGCAAACCTTGAAAATATCTTTTGCCTTCGGGCTGTGACGTGTCTATCTTAAGAATTCCTGAACCAACAAGAAGCTGGAGAATAATAGAAGCCATAACTATCGGACCTATACCAAGACTTATTATGCTTCCAAAATCTGTTCCAAGAATTATTGCAAGATACTGAAAACGCTCAAGAGAATTTGCAGCAAGCCCGAATAAAGGTATGTTTGCAAGAATGAAAAAAGCCCCTAGAATAATTAGAGTCCACTTTAATTTTGTGTTAAAAGCCAGCTTCTTTTCTACCGGGGGCTTCACCTCCGGCAGATTATAGAGGATATTTTTAATATTCATTGTTTAGTATATAGAAAGCTAGTTTAAAAAGATGTTGGGCGGCTGAGATGTAAAGTTAAAGGGAGCTAAATGCTTCTTGCTTTTTTCTTCCATGAAACTGCCCACAAGCTGATTGCTTTGAAATGGGGCTATAAATCCGAATTCAAGATTAGCTGGCTAGGATTAACCGCCAGTTTAATTCTTGCATTTGTTTCCGGCGGCAATCTCGCAATCATTCTTCCGGGAGGATTGTTCCTTGCCCACCATATCCGCTATCGTTTAGGAGAATTCCGCTACGGCTTAAACTACAAAGAGATGGCACTGGTCGCCCTTGTCGGTCCAGCAATAAATCTTCTTTTAGCTGCTCTTTTCCAATGGGGTTTAACCATCTCGCCGGAAAACTATTTCTTTCAAAAAGGTTTCGTTCTTAACCTCACCTTAGCTATCTGCACACTTCTTCCCTTGCCGACTTTAGACGGTTTCTCCGCTTTCTTTGGCTCACGAGGATTTTACATTTTCTCTGCAATGCTAATCATTGTCACTGGTTTCCTTCTTCTCAGTCTTAGTCTTTTTCCCGCACTTTTATTCGCAGCTATTGCCGGCTTTCTTGCCTGGCTGGTTTATTTCCAAAAGGTGGAAAAGTGAAACTCTCCGATATTACCAAAGAATTAAAAGAACTGCGCATTACGTTTATTGATCCATTGACTGGCCGATTCAACAAGATTAATGAATACTGGCTGGAAACCGGTATGGGCACCATCGCCTTGATTGGCCTGGCTTTGGCCATCTCTTTAGAAAAAAACTGGATG
>JAGVYL010000040.1:1210-17011 GCA_018303285.1 Candidatus Woesearchaeota archaeon
CTTTAGAAAAAAACTGGATGATTTATATCCTTGCCAGTTTGACTGGCTTCCTCGCCGGCCGATACTTTTACGTTCAGAAATTCATTGAAAAAAGGTTTCTCATGCCTACGCTGCTTCTCTCCTTCGGATTCATCATGGGTTTCACTCTCGGCTCTTTCGAGGCCAGCCGCAGAGCAGTAGTCTTCTTATTCATTCTCTTTTATCTAATCTCTTACTTTGCCCACAAACAGAAATTACTCAGTGTTTTTCAGACAGAAGGGTTTATTCGTTAACTATATAACATATAAGCAAAGCATATAAATTAAACAGATTATATATACTAGTATAAACCAGAAAGAAACTTCATCAACTTTATATACCATTAAACAAGTATCTTCAGAAAGAGGAACCATGGAAAACAAAACTGAATTCAAAACTAAAAGCGTTATCCTCAGCCGTAAGGGCAAGAAAGAAACTAACCAATGGAATATCCTTCTCGCTTTATTTAATCAGAATAATCCCAACATCGAAGACAGAGTGCCCATCAAAGTTTTAGAATTCAAAGGTGTAGAAAAAGTAAGATTAAAAGACTTAGTCAATGTTTCTTTTTACACTACTGGCGGAGACCTGGTCATCAACGACTTAAAAAGCATCTCGGCCAAGCAGGAAAAAAACGTTCTGACCCTGTCCGGCCAGCAGACGATTTAAAATAGTGCTTTATTTATCTAAGAAAAACATTTCATCAAAGAAACTGAGATTTGAAGAATTAGCAGACCGAGTTATTCGAGCTTGCGAAGAGATAGGAATTCAGGGAGTAATTCTGAAAGAATGGAAACCAAATCCGTTAGAAAATGAATCAACTTTTGGAGTAGCACGAGAGAGAAAAGATGACGATACTGCTTCTTCGCTCCGGATTAGACAGGACATAGGATATTTAAGACGTCCCGATTACTCAACTTTAACCTTCGAATCGTTTTATATCAATCCCCGCGTTTTTAGCCGCTCTGCTTACGATCGTTTTCAAGCAGCTTTAGAAAAACAGGGGCTCTTTCCAGGATGCTATGCCGCTCATCCCCTTGGACCAATGTTTTATACTGAACGCGAAATAAAAGAATCATTGAATCCCACTCCAAAATACATTTAATCCCCCCATCAAAAAATAAAATTACTTTTTTGTTTTATAGCACCGGACACAAGAAAACTATATAAACTTACTTCTCTCTGCTTAAGCTATGGCCGACCAAGATAAAATCATCAATCTTATTCGCCTTAAAGGCCCTTCTATTCCCCGCCAGATTGCTCAGGCCATCGGCTCTGATCTGCTTTTTTCTTCTGCTCATCTTTCAGATCTTGTTTCGCAGGGAAAATTGGTAGTTTCTCATATGAAGCTAGACAGCACCCCTCTGTATTATATCCCTGGCCAGGAAGCCATGCTTTACAATTACCTTAACTGTCTTAATGAAAAAGACCGCCGTACTGCTGAAATGCTTAAAGAAAAAGGAGTTCTCCGAGACCGCCTGCGCCAGTAAAAGAACTGTTGCCGGAAATAAAACCGCTAATCAAAGAAGAGCCAAAGATTATTCCTCTCGAACCAAAAATTGAAGTTAAAACAGAGCCTTCCAAAGAAGAAAAGTTAAGAACAGAAGAACACTCAAAGAGCGAAGAAAAAACTGAAGAGAAACATAAGATAGAAAAAAGAATAAAAAACGAAGAGGAACAAAAAACTTTGCAGAAAGAAACTCCAGCAATAGAAAAAAAGAAAATTCACAAAAAAACAGAAGGCGATTTCCTCGCTCTTCTATTAAATTTCTTTGACGAAAACAAAATCAAAGCGTTAGAGCAGCAAATTCTCCGCAAAAATGCGGAGATAAATTTCACTCTTTCCCTGCCTACCCCAGTAGGAGAAGTAAAATATTATTGCAAAGCCAAGAACAAGAAACGCTGCGATGAGAAAGATTTATCTGCGGCCATATTAGAAGCCCAGATGAAAAAGCTGCCTTTGCTTTTCCTGCATAGCGGAGACTTAAGCAAAAAAGCCGAAGAGCTGCTGAAAAGCCCGGAGTTCAACAATATCTCGGTGAAAAACATATAAACTATCTTATCTTTTTTCCTTAAAATGGGCGTCAATCTCAAAGAACTGCTTATCCGTAAACCGATTAAGTTGGAAGAACTCAAAGGCAAAACTTTAGCAGTCGATGCTCACAACACTCTTTACCAATTTATTACTACTATCCGTTCTCCTGACGGCAGTGTTTTTACTGATGCTCAAGGCCGCACCACCTCCCATCTCATCGGCCTTTTCAATCGCACCACCAAACTGATGGAACAAGGATTAAAACTTGCTTTTGTCTTTGACGGCAAACCGCCTGCTTTAAAAAAAGAAGAGACTGCCAGAAGACGGGAACTAAAAGAAGAAGCTTTAAGATTATACGAAGACGCAAAAAAAGCCGGAGAAACCGACGAGATGCATAAATATGCTGCTCGAACTTCTTATCTTACTCCCGAAATGATTGAAGAAAGCAAAACTTTATTACATGCCTTAGGTCTGCCAGTTGTCCAGGCTCCCTCTGAAGGAGAAGCCCAAGCCGCTTACTTAGTAAAAAAACATCAGGCTTTTGCCTGCGTTTCTCAAGATTATGATAATATGGTTTTTGGCTGCCCTCGCACCATAAGAAATCTTTCGGTAGAGGGAAAAAAGAAAGTTCCTGGCAAGATGCAGTTCATCAGTGTAGAACCGGAGATGATTGAACTGAAAGAGAATTTAGAAAATCTTGATATCAATCAGGATCAACTCATCCTTCTCGCTTTGTTGGTTGGTACCGACTACAATTACGGAGGAGTTCACAAAATCGGCCCCAAGACTGCCTTAAAATTAGTCAAAGAAATTAAAGAGCCGGAGATTCTTTTCAAAAAAGTAGAATGGGAAAAACACTGCCAGACAGACTGGCGGGAACTGATCAAACTCTTCAAAGAGATGCCTGTTACCGATGACTACAAATTGAACTGGCATCCGGTTAATGAAAAAGAACTTAAACAGTTATTAATAGAAAAACATAACTTCTCTGTCGAAAGAACCGAAAAGAAGATAAAGGACCTCTTAGAGAAACAGGAAGAAAAAAAGCAGTCGGGATTAAACAAGTGGTTTTAATGACAATTGACATACTTTGGATAGAACAGTTTACTGAAAATGTCCTTTCTTTTATGAGGGACTACAAAGTCGGAAAATGTTCTTTATCCCCCCACTCTGAAATTAAAGATACGTTTCAAGACCAGTATCGCGGCAATCGTCCCAATTGCGCTTCTTTCCAGCGAGAATATTACACCAATCACAAGAGACGAGAAGACGGCTTAGCTTTTTTTTTCTCTGTAGCCGGAGATATCAAAAGTCCTCCTCGCGCCAAACCTTGTTTAGATTTAGAAGAAAAAGTTGAATATACCACGCTCTCTTTTGGTTTATACCGAGAAGACGGCCGAGAAAACCATGAAAGCACTAAAGTGGTTTCTGTAGACTTAGGAGAGAATGAAAAAATCGTGAAAACTAAAGTCAATAAAATCTTTCATAAAAAAACTGGTTTTTCCCTGCCTCGAGAAGAAAAATATCTTCCTTTACTGGAATACACTATCCGTTTTTACGCCACAGGTCATACTGATCCTCTGCCGGAATAAATATGAAAACTTTGAAAGTTCCATTAAGAGAAGCAGAAAAGGCTAAACAGTATCTTCTAAAAAATAACTTATACGATAAGGAACATCTTCTGTTAAGAGAAAAAGAGCATCTTTACTTTCCTCTCGCCAGGATTTTCAAACTGCCCCCCTTCCTCAAAGGCGAGATTACAGAAAAAAGTTTGAAAACTATTGTCCCCCAAACTCTGTCTGGTTTGCTGGAAAAAGAACTTACTCCCCAAGAAAGAGCTCTTCTTCCTTCTTCTTTTGATGTCATTGGAGATATTCTTATCATTGAAATGCCAAAAGCATTAGAAAAAAAAGAAAGATTGATTGCTTCTTCTTTACTTCATCTGTATCATAATATCAAAGTAGTAGCTAAAAAAGCGGATATCCATTCTGGAGTCTACCGCACCAGAAAGATTGCTCTTTTGGCCGGAGAAAAACGCAAAGAGACTATCCACACAGAAAACGGCATCAAATTAAAGCTAGATGTGGAAAAAGTTTATTTTTCCCCCCGCACTTCTCAAGAACGTTCCAGGGTGGCTCAGCAGGTTAAACCGAAAGAAAAAGTTCTGGTGATGTTTTCCGGCTGCGGGCCGTATGTTTTTAATATCGCAAAGCAGCAGCCAAAAGTAGAAAAAATTGTTTCCATTGAGATTAATCCCGAAGCGATTAGATGCCAGAAAGAGAATCTTCACCTCAACAACTTTTTTTCAGAAAAGATAGAAATTTATCAAGGAGATGTACGCAAAGTCCTCTCTCAAACCAAAGACACTTTCCACCGCATTCTTATGCCTCTGCCAAAAGATAGTGTTAATTTCTTGGATTTGGCCTTAAAACATCTAAAACAGCCAGGCCATTTATACGAATTTTGGCGGGAAGACGAGCTGGAAAAAAGAAAGAAAGAATTGAAAGAATTAATTAAGAAAGAAAAACGGGCCGTGAAAAATATTTCGGCCGTCAAGTGCGGAGAATACAAACCAAGAGTCTTCAGAATCTGCTTTGATATTTTAGTGAAATAAAAATCTAAAACTCTTCTCCTCTCAACGCTTTTACGGCCTCTGCCGGCAGAAGTTCAGGATAATAGTTCTTAGCCATTAATTCTTCTTCTGTAAGTTCCGGTTCGTCTTCATCCAGTTCTCCTGCAGCCAGATGAGTGGCTTTATCCGCCGGAGCCAATTTCGCCAAAAGAGCCTGGTCATCATAAATGAAACCAGCCGCTTCTGTAGCTTGGCTGATTTTTTCTGGCAAACGGTAATCTTCGGAATATTTCACGGGAACTTTTCGAGAACCATTAGACTGCAAAAAACAATCTCTCAAAATAAAATCTCTCCGCTCATCGCACAACGGGATATGGCTGTAATCAAAAAGCACCGCTTCCAAAGAAAAGTCCACCACTGCTTCATCTAATCTTTCGCTAGGCGGCTGATAATAACTCAGACTATCTTTAAAACCGTGCAGCACTTCTTTTTCCATTCCTCTCAGGTGCAGCATCTGATTGATCTGCTGGAGAGTATATTGTTTCAGGCTTTTGTCTGTCCGCCATGAGCTATTTCGATCTACCATTCGTACAAAAGCGGTTTTTCCGTCTTTATAAAAAATCGGAGCGGTATAAACCTCTTGAGAAGCATTAGATGCATACCCGAGGGAATACTGCAGAACATTTTCTAAAAAATTAGGAACGATTACTTCAATCCTGTGGGGCTCAGCTCGTACTTCCGGCGTTTCTTGCACATCAATACTCTGCTCGGTTTTAGAAAGTACTTGATAACAGTCAGAATTCTCCAGCAAATTGCAGATAAACTGCACCGCCTGCTTTTTTTCTCGTTGGGAAACCATTTTATTCGTCAAAACAAAACAGATTTATAAATCTTTCTATTATGTAACTATTAATTAGTACTACCAAAATATTTGCAAGCGCTCATCAGTTACTTTCCTTCATCATTGTTGCCTCTGCGGGTGTTCACTAAATCCTCGCGCTCTTTGCTTTTTAATGTTAAAATAGAATTCTTTTAATATTTATCTCTTCACTGCTTCCAATCTCAGTTCTCCTGCTTCCCAAGCCCTCTGGGCATTCTTTCCTAAAGCTCCTTCCAAACCTATTCGTACCATCGCCTTTTTTCCGCTAAAAACAGTCATCAGAAAATCATCACCTGCATATACCCCCAATTCCTTGTTGGCCATCTTTTTATGCAGATATATCACCAGATTATGATTAGCTACCTCTCCTTCAAAGGAAACCCCTTCAGTCTGTTTCATCTCTTCCAGGTCAATGCTTACTCCGATTTCTCGCTCAATCTTTTCGATATTTTTTCCTCCGGATCCAATCAGCCGGGCAATCTCATTTTCCGGAACAGAAATTTTTGCTTTATCTTCAGAGACCATCTCTACCTCGCAGTCTTGGCAGTATTTTTTAAATTTTAGTTTTACCTGCTCTTCTGCCAGCCGCCAGGAAGCTTTGCTTTTTTCTTTTCGTGTATCTACTGGTACAACCACAGTTTGCTCCCCATATGAATATATCTCATATTCCAGTTTGCCTGTCTCAAAATCGCTTACCGTCACGATCGGCCGAGCCAGATCCGCCTCCTGCATTCCCGAAGGCACTTTCACAGTCAATTCCAAAGCTAATACCGTTCCTACCCGGCCGTGCTTGATGAACACTACTGTATCAATCACATGAGGAATTACTCCTAATTCCAACCTGCCGATAAATCTCTGAATGGCATCAATCGGGTCAGTGGCATGTACTACCCCCACCATTCCGATTCCAGCTAATCGCAGATCAGCATACAACAAAAAATCAGAAGTGTTTCTACATTGCGTATCTGCTCCGGAGTGCCTAAAGAAACAGAATACTGGGTAATCTTATCAGACAAAAGCATATCTCTCGGACTTTCTACAGTTTTGACAATTTTTTCTGATGCTGCATAAAACTCAGCTAGGGCTCTAGCAAAAGTAGACTTTCCTTCTCCCGGTCTGCCGGCGATAAGAATCCCTGCTCCTTCCTGAGTCAACCTTTGCCGCAGTTTCTCTGTCAACTCATATTCTTCAAAATTTAATTGTTTCACTGCTTTTACTGCAGTAATCTCCCAGCCATCAGAAAATGGCGGTTCAGTAATGACAATGCGATAAGGACCGAGCTGGATGATAATTGTTCCGGCAGTTTCGGCCTCGATAAAACTGTCCTTTCGAGATTTGGCTTCTTCAGTAATCTCTCCAGACAGCTCTTCGATTTCTTCGGTGGTCAACTTCTCTTGGCTCAGCTCTTCAAACTGCCATTCTCCTGGTTTTCCCTTCTTGGCCACCGGCACTACTCCTTCCCGCAGATGCACAGACATGGTGCGGCTGTCAAAATATTTTTCCAAAGATAATTTCATAAAATAAAAAATAATCTTCCTGATTTAAAAGAGTATACCAAAAAATGTATAACTTGAGCAAATACAGGTAATTTTCAGATAACGTTTAATGTGATTTGAAAATAGACAATCATTAAGGATTGATTCTACCCTTTCTAACCAAAAGTTTTTTAAGAGTGGCAATACATTGTTGTCCATCAGAATAATTAGTTACAAATGGCGCAACCTTATAGCCATGAAATTCTCGACAGGATACTAACTCTCCATCCCTTGAGTTTTTATCCCAACTCTCTTTTTTCTCTAAAGCTGGTGAACCATAAGGAACAGAACTTAAGACCAAAGTAGTTGCAATAATTTCAGCTTTTTGTGGAGAAGTAAACCTACCGTTATTAGTAGGATAAGCAAAACCGTCCATATCCAGCAGTACATTATCTTTTTCATAATCGAACCTATACTGAAGCAATTCGTCTAGTACTCGAGAAGAGATAGACGGATCGTCTTTGTAAAGACGTTCCAATGAATCTAAACCTTTAGATTGTAACAAAAAGTGATGAAAATCTTCATCTGAAAAAAACCGTTCCATAATAACCCACCCACGTTTTCCGAAGTTTGCGGTAAAATCCAGAAGGCGAGGAAATGTTTCAGCATAAAGGCGAGCAAAATCCGGCCCATTTGAGATTAACATCTCTACAATTTGTTTCTGCATCTCAAAAGGTACATTATGCTCTTCAAAACGCGCGAATACCTCTTTAGCACCGCTATAGAGGGTACTGGCAATAGTCAACGCATCTTCTCTCTCAAAATGCTGCTCGGCTTTAGCTGCTGCTTCTTGCAGCGTGTATCCCAAATTAACATAATAAAACGAGGTAAGAGATTTAAATGCGGAAATCATTTTTTTCTTAGTTTCATTTGTTCCTCGTAAAATACCATCTAAGCTGTCTTCACCTGTGGCTTCCATAATCTTTCTAGCAACTAAAGGACTAACTTTGTGAAACTCAACCAGATATTGTTCAGGTGTAATTCCTGAACGAATAACTTCTTTTTCAAATTGTCCTACTCTTTTCTGGAGGTGTTCGACTAAGCCTACAAGATCTACAATCTTATCTCCATACTGCACTTTAGCATGATTATATTCTTTAAGCCAAGAGAAAGTCTCATCCCCTGCTACAAATAAAGCTTCTGTAAGCCAGCGAGTAAGGATTCCTTCGGTTTTACTATCTGCATAAAGCATATCCAAAGAATCAACTGCTAGTTTATAGTCTCCTCCTGCGAATACTTGCAATGCGTATGATCCTGCTTCCCCCCCTAGAGCATTAAACTCATCTTCTCTTACAAGATGCTTCATCTCGTGGATAAAAGTAGAGTAATCTCCTGGCCGGAAAAGCAGGGAAGTAGACTTATTAGATGCTAATCCGTAAAGTCTATTATTTCCTATTTTTTGAAGATTATTGCTAATTTGTGTAGCAGAAACCTTCGAAGGATCTGGAAGAAGAGCAGCTATGCCCAAATAATCTAACCAATTGCTAACTCTGTGTACAAAGTCTGAGGAAGGTTTTTCTAGATAAAAATTAGAGCCCTTAAGTTTAGAATTTTTGAAGTCCACTGAATCAAGAGGTGAAGAAGGAGAGGAGTCTGGCCTTAAAGACGATTGGTCTGTAGTAATTAAACCTTCCAGATTTCTTTTTCGTTCAAATTCTAATGTAACGGTTTTCTTACTATCCTCGATTCTTTTCTTGAGAGTAGTTTGATACGAAGATTGCGAAGAGTAATCGAAAGAAGAGGCGTCAATATTTTGATACCATTCGGAATGAGAAAGAATCATCGAGCCCACAAAAGAAACACTACTAATAACCGCGATTCCCAGTATTCCCGGTAAAAGATAATGTCCAAATCTATGCGTCCACCCATTATGTGGAGATGAAAAGGAAGCGTTTTCTGGAGGTGTACTAGTTTCGTCTTGTGTCATTAACCATACATTTTAGTCATTATTTATAAGCTTTTCGCTACTTTTAAGTGATTGCCTTAACAATTTGAAGGCACGTTTAATTTTTAGTTAAATCTGCTTGAAGACGAAAGAAATTAAAAAAATGAGTAAATCCTATGCTCCTTTAGAAACCGCTTCCAGCCGCTCCAAACCGGTGATAATCGCCTGATCTTCTGCTATGGCCTGATTGATCATTGCCAGCAATTCTTTTTTCTTAGTGTTAAAATCGCCATATGCCGCATTATACTGTTGATCAAATCTTCCTCCTTTGGCCATTAAAGCTATCAGTTCTCTATTCTTCTCCTTAATAGCTTCCACATAATTTTCAATAATCCCTCTTTCCGCTGGAGCTAATGCTTGCAGATTAATTGCTTCATTCAAAGCCGAATCCAACCGAGAAGTGAACTCGCTTTCCTCTCGTTCTTCCTTAGAAATAATCTTGTCAACATTCTTTTTCAAAGCCGCTTCATCCACACTTTCGATTACTGCCTTCTGCAGTCTCTGCAGCCATATCAATTCATCCAAAGCAAAGGTCTCTGCTTTCTTGCTCTTGTTGAACAGCCCTTTGGCTTTCTCTGCTGCTTTACCTCCGACTTCTTTCCAGCTTTCTCCTCCAAAAACCGCATTAAAGAATTTCACTAATTCCCAGATAAAAACCGCTCCCAAACCAATCAAAACCATCAAAGAAAGGTTATACTCCCGCACTGCAGCCAGATTAATATAAACATAAAAAGCCAAAGCAAAAACTAATGCTAAAATCAAAGTACGAAAAAAGTATCCTACTTTACTAGAAGGAATCACGCCCCAAATTAAATAGAACAGCGGAGCTAAAAGAACCGCTGCCGCTAATAACGGACCGGCTACAGAAATAAACGAATAGACCATGGCTAAGATAAATATAGGAATAAAAAGAAAAACTGAAACTGCAGGGAATAATGCAATTACTACCCGTAATCCTCTGGTCAAAATAATCGCTTTCTTCAGCAGACCAGTAATTCCAATAAAAACAACCAAAGAGAGAACCAAACGCAAAACACTCACTCCCGCCTCTTCTGTAATTCCAATCATAGAAACGACATCGCTCAGACCAGCAGTAAAATCTGTCCAGTAGCTTTCCGCTTCTTCTTTAGTCAGGGCCGAAGCCGCTGGCACGAGCAATACCAAAAGTGCAAGCAATACAAGCAAAAACCAGCCTCTTTTTCCCATCGGCCGGATAAATGGGATTTTATTTAATAAGTTATTTGTATTAAGAGATATAGCCCTCACTTAAAACAAATTCTCCAACCAAATTATTAGTCCGTTAAAAATCATCACCAAAGAATCTCCTATTGACCCAGATTCAACCAAGATAGAGAAACTCTCTTTCTCCGAGTATTCTTTTCCTCGCTGGTCTTTCCATTTCACTTTGACAAAAAAATCATTCTTCTTCTGCAAGCCGCTGCTTTCCATCTCCAAGACAAATTTCCGGCTGTCCGACAGTTTGTCCATTGTCCACTTTTTACCTCTCGGCCCGGAAAGAACTAATTCCACTTCTTCCGGCTCAGAAGCAGAGATTTTATCTAGAAGAAAAGAGACTTTGAAATCGTCTTTATATTTTACTGATTTAGGATATTCAACTTCTTTGATTTTTACTGCCGGCAGATCCATCACTGCAATTTTCACTGGAGTTTTCTTCTCCAGCTGCGCACTGCTCACTTTAAACAGAAGGATGCTTCCCCCTAAAGCTTTTGCTGTAAAATCATAGCCAAACTCTTTTTCTTCATTCAGCATTAAGCTCGTCTTTTGACAGTTGCTTTCCAAACAAACCATCAAATCAGAAAAAGTAGTTGTCCCTTTATTCCTCAAGGTACAAACCACCGCAGTTGTTTCTCCCACCAACAGTTCTTCTTCTTTTGCTTTACAATTGGTTTCCAATTGGGGCAGAGCTTTTTTCTCTTCTTTTTCCGCAGGAATAATCTTGCTTATCTCTTCATAGCTATACACCTCTGCCGCCTTCTTTGCGATGAAAGATGTTTCTCCGCTCACATTCTTCTCAGAGTAAACTGCTAAAGGAAAAGTAAAGATATAGTTCGAAGGCAAGTCTTCGGTTAACTTCACCCGCCAAGCCACTACTTTTTTCTCTCCTGGCTCTAAAACAATCGCTTTTTTTCTTTCTAATATTTTCACTTCTCCTGGAGCCGCTAAATTTAAAGTGGCCGTAGTATAATACCCATTAAGATTTTCCACTTCTGCCAAGATTAGATTATACGAACCGATACCAACGCGTGGAGCAAAGGGCTGTGCGGTAATAGCAATCTCAGATTTCTCAGTCGCTCCTTTTTCCAAAACTTTTACCGCAAATTTAGTTTCTCCGCTTTTTAGATTAATATTCTTGCCTAACCATTCATATTTGATAGAAGAAGTTTCCGGATCCAGAGACTTCTGCAGTTCTATATGGGTGGGATCAATAAAACCATATTCACCAAAAGTGACATCATACGGCACCCAGCCATAGCCAGGAAAATAAACCTCTGCCCAGCCATGAGGTATCCAATTTTCAGTAAATTGTTTAGATTCGGTATAAGCAATGCCTGTGACAAATCTAGCCGGAATACCTAAAGACCTGGCCATCGCAATAAATAACGTAGAAATTTCATCGCAGACCCCTTCTTTATTGGCTAATACCCAACTCGCTTTTTGGGTAGAAGAGACCGTCAAAGTGCTTAAATCATATTTGACATTGCTTTCTGTCCAGCTAGCCAATTTAAAAACCAGCTTAAATAAATCATCTTCTCCTTCGGCCAGTTCATTGGCTTTTTTGATAACTGCAGAATCATCGGAATCGATCTTTTCAGAAGGCTGAGTATATTTCACTAATTCCGCCGGCACTAAAAACGGGTAAGTGATTTTATTCTTGATCTTAACTTTGGCATTAGTAGTAGCTACTTGATACTTAGTCTGCAGCTGAAAGGACAGCTCTTCCGGCTTATTCCATTGGTAGAGAACATCATTCTCTTCAATTTCTCCTGAAGGATACAGATTAGTATTTAACAAAGTCTGCTGAAAACTGTTCTCCGGATAAAGCAGGAGCTTGGCTTTAAGATAGTTGACCGTATAACTGCTGGCCGAAGGCACCAGCTTAAAATCTGAATTGATGCTCAGCTCAGTTTTCAGGCTCTCGGCCCGATAGAGATTCTCGGCAGAGACGAAACCAGCCAAGAGAACTAAAAAAAGAAAAAACGTGCAGATAGTGAATAAACCTTTGACCATACTCCCCCCTTACGTCCAATCTTTAAGAAACTTTTTGTTTATTGAGGTTATCAAAAGTGATAACTCAGAACTAACGAGAAATTAAAACAAAGACGGAATCTTTAAAGATGAGTATACCCATAATTCTCGTTTAAATATTTTTTAACTTTCTCTTTTATTTTTTTAGGATATTTCTGGAGATAATTTTCTACTTTTTTTCGATTAACCTTTTTAATAAGCGCTTTCAAAATATGACGGTCAATGTTTTCATTAAAGACTATAAAATCGATAAACGTTTTTTCTAAATCGGAGTAGGGCAGATAAAAATTTCCTTCTTTGACTAACTCCACACCAAAGAAATACTTTCGATTAATATTTCTCACTAAAATATTTGTTCCTAAAATTGTTCTGATTCCTGGTCTTACTTTTTGTGTGGTTAAAATTACTGGTATAGTCTCCTGCTCCCATAATCCAAAATAACTCAAAGCGCTCTGCAGACCCAGATAAGCCGGTTTGAATGTAAAAACCGCCAGAGAGCTTTCATCATGCTTGGAGTAGTATCCTTTTCCAACTTTATGGATTCTGCCTTTTTTCAGCAGATTATAAACTAATAGTTTAGCATAGTTACTCTTGCTGTTGCTAACTCTGACTATCTTTTCCACGGATTTAAAGTCTACTACTGGACTTTTCTCAAATAGACGTTCAATCTTATCTAAGTGTATTCTTGTTCCCATTTTCGTTTGATATAATCTATCATCTCCTCGGCTGAAGGCACAATTCCTTCCAGCAGAATTGTTTTCAGATTTTCTTCATCAACAGGTTTTTTATAACATTTAATCAATGATGAGATTTCTTTAATCTTTTTGGGGCTATCCACGCTCTTTAATAAGAAGAAAACATCCCATAAATCTCTGACTTTTAATCGTTTCAGATATGTATTAATCTTTTCGGCCAAAAACGCTTCTGGCGTTAAACTATAAATCGAAATAAAATTACCGTCAGACATCTCATAATCGCAGATTATTCCCGAAATATTTTGGAAAGTTGCTTCTAGTCTAACAGAGGTTCTATCCAGCTCTAATTCGGAATAAATGCTGTTTTCGGAAATTTTCTTCTTTTTTATCTCAAAACCGCGTAGTTTTAGACGTTCAAATAATCGTTCTATACTCTCTCTGTCTTTAGAGAGATAAAAATCTAAATCCTCCGAGAACCTTTTTCCGGAGTAACATCGCCAGATAGCAGTTCCCCCATGTAAAACAGCGTTATTAAAGATTGAGTACACCTCTTTAATGATTAAGTCTTGAGCTAAAGCTATCTTTCGGTGAATTTCTCTTTTCAATCTTACTTGCAGGGGTATTCGTTCCATTTGTGTTTGTTATTTCTGTTTATATTATCCACAAAAGTTATATATTTATATATCTTTCGTTAGTATAGGGGAAAAACGTTGTACAACAAAATCGGAAAGTTTCGCCACCGCATCCATAAAAAAACCCTGGAAGACTGTTATTTCAAAAGAAATAAAAATTCAGAAAAGACCTGATGCTGGTTTGGCCAAGAGCTTCAAAGAAAAAACAAAAGAAAAAGGAGTTTATCTCTTTGATTTAGAAGATTTAAAGAAAAAATTAAAATAAAAAATTACTTGCAGCAAAGGATTCCCTGCACCCCCATTTCGTTTTCTGAATAACTGTACGGAATATCTGTGCTAACAATTTTTGACCCTCCGCCACCGCCTCCCTTAGATAAGAGTTCAGAAGAATATGCTTTCCATAAGTATTCATTGACGATAATGCCTCCGGCAACTACTTTTACGGATCCGTCTGGATTAAGTTGCTGGCATCCTTCGCCTAGACAAAACTGTTTCTCTATTCTCGTTACAATAGCTTTAGGAGCATAACCAAAAGCTTTTTTGCAAGTATCTTTAATTAAAGTACTATCTGTATCAAAGTTTTGTTTGGTGTATTTATCCATCAAAACTTGACCATCGGCGGTAGTGTAGACCGCAGGTCCCGTGGGATCTTTTTGCACTCGCACTGCATCACCAGTAATACTCGCAGTAGCCAAAGAAGCAATAATACCCACAACTAGACTTACCGCCACAAAAACCCAGAGATTATTTTTCTTATTCATTCTAGTTGCCTCCTTTTTAACTTATCTTTCCTATAAAAATATCAAGGTATATATATATCGTAATTTTTCGCTTTAAAATGCTTAAAACTAAGGGGTTAACCTCCCACTCCCCCAAAGCCCTCCTTCTCCTTTCCGGCGGCTTTGATTCGGCCGTAGCCGCCCATCTGATGCAGCAGAAAGGCCTGCAGTTAACCGCTTTGCATTTTTATAACAAGCATCTTTCAGATATCAATACAATAGAAAAATGTAAAATTCTCTGCCAAAAATTAAAAATAAAAAAGCTGTTCCTTATTCCCTTTGATGAAGAGCAGGCCGAGTTAGTCCGAAAATGCGAACATCGCCTGTACTTTGTTTTGATGCGCAGATTAATGCTGAGAATAGCTGAACAGCTGGCCAAAAAAGAGAAATGCATTTATTTAATCACTGGAGAAAACCTCGGCCAAGTAGCTTCTCAAACATTAAGCAACATGACTAATACCACCAAAGCAGTAAAGATGCCCATTCTCCGGCCTTTGCTTTGCTACGACAAATCTGAAATTATGAATTTAGCCAAAAAGATTGACACTTACGAAACTTCCAAAGGCCCGGAGATCTGCTGCTTGCTAGGGCCGAAGCACCCGGCTACAAAAACCAGTTTAAGAGAAATAGAATATGAAGAAAAAAAGATATTACTGAATAAACTAATCTCGGGCTGTCTTAAAAACGCTGAGCTTCACAGCATTTTCCAAAAAGATTAATAAAACATCATAAACTTCTCAGGATATGCTCAAACTTCATAACACTCTCAGCAGAAAGATAGAAGTCTTCAAGCCGTTAAAAGAAAAAACAGTCAACTTGTTCGTCTGCGGCCCCACTGTTTACGACCATGCTCATCTCGGCCACGCCAAAAGCTATATCCAGTTTGATGTCATTGTCCGCTTCCTCAAACATCGGGGCTATCGAGTTTTCTATCTTCAGAATATCACCGACATTGATGATAAAATCATAAAACGAGCTCAAGAAACAAAAAGTTCTTCAAAAGAAGTGGCTGACACTTTTACTAAATCGTACCTAGAAGATATGCAGATATTAAACGTCACTTCAGTCAACAAATATGCTCCGGCTACAAAATATATGCCGGAAATCATCAGTCAGATCCAGCGCATGCTCAAACAAGGATTAGCTTACGAACTTTCAGACGGCGTTTATTTTAATATTTCTAAATTCAAAGGCTACGGCAAGCTCTCTCACCAAGATTTAAAGCAGTTGAATCAGCATCGTATCGAACCAAATTCTCAAAAGAAAACTCCCGGCGATTTTTCCCTCTGGAAAAAAGCAAAGCCAGGAGAACCCTTCTGGGATTCTCCTTTCGGCCAAGGCCGCCCCGGCTGGCATATCGAAGACACGGCCATCACGGAAAAAGAATTCGGCCAGCAGTATGATATCCATGGCGGAGGCATCGACTTAATATTTCCTCATCAT
>JAGVYL010000041.1 GCA_018303285.1 Candidatus Woesearchaeota archaeon
ATGGGGGAGATTTATGAAAAGTTCAAGCAGGAGCAGGGAGCAGAGATTTCTTATAAAAGTTTTCAGCGGCGGATGGAGAAATTGAAATTGGGGGGATTCATTACTACTAATGAGGTCTTAAGCAAAGACGGCCACACATCATTGGTTCATTATGCGGCTAGCGAGAAGAAGCTGACGGAGTTTTAGATTCAAGAAAGGTTTATAAAAAATTAAGAATTTATATTCTTATGAAAGAAGAAAGTAGAAGCTGGTGGGAGCAGGCAGAAAGCGATTTTGATACAGCAAAGTATCTTTTTGATGGGAAAAAGTATAAGGCATGCTCGTTTTTTTGCCAACAAGCAGCGGAAAAAAGTTTAAAGGCACTGCTAATTAACCGGGGAGAAGAATTAATAAAAATTCACGATTTGGTCAAATTATCCCGCTTGATTAAAATTGAAGATTCTTTAGAGAAAGATTGCAAAGAGCTTACTACAGTATATACTGATACACGTTATCCAGACAGCGGTTCTAGCAGTTATTCCAAAGAAGAAGCAAAAGAAGATATAAATCGTGCGGAGAGAATCTTGCAATGGGTAGAAAAAAACATTTAGTTCAATTAGAAGAATTTAAAAATAAGATTCAGGAGGTTATACCTGTCGAAAGGATGATTCTGTTCGGTTCTCGAGCAAAGGGACGGGCTAGACGATGGAGTGATTTTGACCTTCTTTTAGTAAGCTCCTCATTCAGGAAAAAAAGATTTAGAGAACGTTCCCTAAAACTTTATGATTATTGGAAACTTGATTATCCTGTTGACTTTTTATGCTACACTCCGGAAGAATTCAAAAAACTAAGCAAACAGATCACTATTGTCCGCCAAGCAGTAAAAGAAGGAATTGAGATTGCCGGTTGAATTGATTTTTTAATTTTTAATCACAGTCTGTAGTTTCCTTTTCATTTGGATATTGCTCTGCCAGAACTCTTTGGCCTTTTCGAACGGAGTAAGCTCGTTTTCCAGCTTCTTGAAGAGGTTAAGGCCTTTCAAGGTGAGGGAAAGCTGGCGGCCGTCATAACTGAGAAGTTTCTTTCTTTCTAAAGTTTCTAAGTTTTTGTATAAGGCTCTTTCTTTTTTACTGACTAACGGAGATTCTTCCAGCACTTCAATAAAAGCAATTTTAGGCACGGCCATTTCTAAAGGTTTATCTTGAAAGCGGAGATTGAGCTGCCGCAGGCAGAGGCCTACAGAATAAAGAATGACCTTATGATTATTGGTCAGTTTGACCATAAGAGAAGAAATGCGGTTTTCTATAAATAGTTTATGAAGGAAATCAGCTGTATCCTGCATTATATAAAAGCATATAAATCTCTATCTTTGTTTTTCGTCTATGGTTGAAAAGCACTTTATCCAGCCGCAAGAACTTTATATTGATTCCTGCCGATTGGCTAGAAAAGTTTTGGATTCTGATTTTCGGCCTACCTTTATAGTGGCTCTTTGGCGAGGAGGAACCCCTGTTGGTTGTGCAGTGCAGGAATTTTTGGAGTACAAGGGAGTTAGAACCAATCATATTTCTATCCGCACTTCTGCTTATGAAGGAATAGGAAAGATTAGCCGCCAGATTCGAGTACATGAATTGAGTTATCTGATCGGAGAAGCAAATGCCGAAGATAAATTGCTATTGGTGGATGATGTTTTTGACTCCGGCCAAAGCTTGGAAGCAGTCATCCGCGATTTGAGAAAAAAATCCCGTTTAAATGCTCCTCGAGAAATAAAAATTGCTACAATTTACTACAAGCCGAACAATAATAAAGCAGAGTTAACGCCGGATTTTTATCTTTACTCTACAGATCGGTGGTTAGTATTTCCGCACGAATTAGTGGACTTGAGCCAAGAGGAGATCATGGTGCATAAAGGAAAAGAAGTGGCAGATTTACTGAACAAATAGGATTTTTCTTCCAAAAGTTTTTTAAACTAAACCGTAGTTCACTATAGTTAATTCACTATGGTTAAGACAATGGCAAAACAGCTTTTTCCCCAAGAGATTGAAGTGTGGTACATCCTTCCGGCCGTGCGCAAGGCTTTGGCAGAAGAGATGATGGCCCAGGGCGTACCTCAAACTGAGATTGCCCTGCTTTTAGGCACTTCGGAAGCGACAATCTCCCACTATCGTCAAGAGAAAAGGGCTAAAAAAGAGATATTCAATCAGGCAATAAAGAAAGAAGTGAAAAAAGCAGTGGGACGGATACAAAAGAATAGTGCTTTACTTTTTGACGAAGTAATCAAACTTTGCAGACTGGCCAGAAAAGAAAGAATCATCTGCCTAGTGCATCATCAAAAAAACAAGCTGCCTAAAAACTGCTCTTGTGAGTGGATTAAATAAGAAGGAGTAATAAACTAAGCAAATAAAAAAACTAAGAATAAACAAAAATGAAGAAGGAAATATATCTGGATCATGCGGCTACTACTCCCCTAGATAAAGAAGTGTTAAAAGAGATGATGCCTTATTTGTCTGAGGAATACGGCAATCCTGGAAGTTTTCACCAAAAAGGGCTGGCCGCTAAAAAAGCAGTGGATCAGGCAAGAGAAAAGATTGCAGGCATCTTGAATTGTTCTTCTGAAGAAATAATTTTTACTTCCGGAGGAACAGAAGGAGATAATCTAGTAGTCAAGGGAACTGCGTTTGCTCGAATGGGAGAAGGAAAACATCTAATTACAACTAAGATTGAACATAAAGCGATTCTTGAGCCGTGCCGCTATTTAGAAAAAGAATTTGGTTTTAAAACCAGTTATCTGTCGGTAGATAAATACGGACTGGTGACTGCCGAGCAGGTGAAAAAGGCGCTTACCGCTGAAACGGCATTAGTTTCTGTAATGTATGCTAATAATGAAATAGGAACAATTGAGCCGATTGCAGAAATTGGGGAAATGATTGAACAAGAGAATCATCAACGAGAGAAGAAAGGATGGCCGAAGGTTTATTTCCACACTGATGCCTGCCAGGCAGCTGATCATCTAACTTTAGATGTCAAGAAACTAAAAGTAGATATGATGACGTTAAACGGAGGGAAGATTTATGGTCCCAAAGGAATAGGACTACTTTACGTGCGCAAAGGAATAAAACTGCATCCTCTCCTGCATGGCGGAGGGCAGGAAAGAGGCCTGCGTTCTGGCACAGAAGATGTGGGGGGAATTGTAGGTTTGGCTAAAGCATTGGACTTGGCAGAACAAATGAAAATTAAAGAGAATGCTCGACTGGTTAGACTACGGGAGAAACTGATCTCTGGAATAAAAAAGAAAATACCTCATGCGTTACTGAGCGGCCATGCTACTAAGAGATTATCCAATAATATTCATTTTTGCTTTCCTGGAATTGAAGGAGAATCATTGATATTGCATCTTAATGAAAAAGGAATCTATGCGGCTACTGGAAGTGCCTGTAACTCTCGAGAGTTGAAACCATCTTATGTGTTATTAGCTCTTGGCATTTCTAAAGAAATAGTGCACAGCAGTTTAAGGCTGACTTTAGGCAGGGAGACGACTGAAAAAGATATTGACTATGTTCTAAAAGTTCTGCCGCCGATTGTAGAAATGCTGCGGAAAATATCTCCCGTGAAGGTGAAACAATGAAACAAAAACAGTCTATTAAAAAAGCAGAGACCAACTGGTTTTATTCAGAAACTGTGAAAGAGCATTTTTTTAATCCGCGTAACATCTGCAAGACTGAGAAAGAGCTGGCAGAATTCAAGAAAGAAGCCAATGGCTACGGCATCACTGGTTCACCAGTCTGCGGAGACCAGATGGAGTTTCTGATTAAAGTGGATCTGGCTACGGATCGGATTAAGGAGTGCCGTTGGCGGACATTCGGATGTGCATCGGCTCTGGCTTCTACATCTGTACTGTCTGAGATGATCACTGAAAAAGGGGGGATGAAGATTTCTGAAGCAGTGAAACTGACTCCTCAAGATATCATTAAAAGACTGCACGGCCTGCCGGCGATTAAGGTGCATTGTTCAGTCTTGGGAGATCAAGCTTTACGAGCGGCCATTAAGGATTATCTCAAACGGCAAGGTAAAGAGAGCCAATAATCTTATAAATAACTGCCCTATTTTTCTTCTCATGGGTTTTTATGAAACAGTTTTCAGCCCGGTTTTGGGGCCGCTGCTGAGATTAGGGCCGTTTTGGGCGATTTTTATTATTTCTCTGTTTTTGGCGTTTCTCACTACTATTATCCATAAATATGCTACCGATCAGAAACGGATGAAGGAACTAAAAGAGGAAATGAAAGAGCATCAGCGTTTGATGAAAGAAAATAAGCATGATATAAGCAAAGTCTCTGAATTACAGAAAGAGACCATGAAACGGAGCATGGAGCAGATGAAGCATAGTTTCAAGGCGATGATTTATACTTTTATTCCGTTGATACTTATTTTTGGCTGGATGAATGTATATCTCAGCTATGAACCAGTAATGGTAGGAGAAGAAATTACCCTAACGGCTAATTTTTTGGAAGGAATAACTGGGGAGACAGAGTTAGTTTCTGTACCCGCAGGATTGACTTTTGAGAAAACAGCTAAGATTGAAGCGGGGAAAGCAATTTGGCGGATAAAAGCAGAGAAAGAAGGGAATTATCTATTGAACGTAGGGTATAAAGATAAAACATTTAGTAGGGAACTGTTAATCACTTCGGAATTTAAGTATTTTCCCCAACTGCAAGAGTTCAAAGAGAAAGGAAGCGAGGTTAAATCTTTGGCTTTAGGGTATAATAAGCTACGGCCGTTAAACGGAATACCATGGATCGGCGGCCTGAGCTGGTTCTGGCTTTATGTACTGTTATCAATAGGTTTTTCTATGTTACTAAGAAAAGCGATGAAAGTTTATTGAGCAGCTTTAGAAATAATCTTCTTAGCATAATCGGCTTTTTTGATACAGCTTCCGCTGGCAAAGCAACTAATAGCACCAGTTACATCTCCACATTGACTTAGACATGCGGAAAGAATTTCTGTTCCTCTTTTGATGTTATTCTCCTGATTAAAACGTTCATCGTTGGATGGTGCACATTTAAACGGGTTTGGGGAGAGAGACTCTTTCCAACTATGTCCAAATTTGGCGGTTTCTTTAGTACAACTTTGTTTTATTTTTCCTTCTTCATCATCCATGGTGCAACAGGTTGTTACTTTTAAACTACCTGCAGACTTACTGCAAATCTGCATTAAACCAATACAACCTGCAGTAGAAATAGCATATGTATTAAATCCAGATTCGTGAGAGATTAAAGAACGAACTACCGGAAGAGTTACTCCGGCTTCAATCATTTCTGAAGTAAGATGTTGTTTTATAAGAACATCATACTCGGAAGGAGCGAGTTTTGTGATAGCTGTAGGTGCTGTTTTAGGCTCACAAATATCTTTATAATTAAGCCAGTTACCGCCTAAAGTATAAATTAAATTTTTGATTGCGTTTTGAATGTTCAAAAGAATCCCATTTTCTATCCAAATCTTATCGATGACACAGCAATCCGGGCAGTTAGAAACTTGCGAAAGCTGATCAGTCATAGCAATCTCTTTTTCTGCAGTTACTTCAGTTCCGATTCCTTCTCCGGGATGTGTTTCGGGGTTTTCTTCGGATATTTCTGCAGGCTTGAGCTGATTTATTTTATCAATACAGTCTTCTTTCAACTTAGGTTCAATCTTTTCCCCGTAAGCGAATAAAACACTGTCTGAATTGCTGTAATGATTACAGATTTTTTCTACTCCATATTGAAATGTTTGATCGTCTGGAGAAGAAGTTCCTAAAAAACCGATTAAGAAAGCACGCAATTTACTTGGATCATCAGCAAGATCACAATCTAATAAATTTGAACCGATTTGATATTCTTCATCTGTGCAAAATTCGTTAGAAAAACGCCATCCTTCAGGTTCATATCGAATGTTGATCGTGTTCTCTTCGATAACAAGAATAAATTCTGGAACAAGTTCTCCTTGAATACTTGCGCCTTTACTGGGTGTGGATGCAGCCGCCCCAGTCGTACCAGTCAGAGAGAACGGCTCGAAATCTGATCCTAACGTGGCTTTTAAATCTCTATCCGCCCAACCTTGTTTGTCAAACTGGCTATCGAAATTTCCGTTGGATTTTTGATAGGCATTAACCTGAACGTTATTTGGACCGTTTACATCTACCACTACAAATGTTGGTTTTTGTTCAATGCCCGTAGATTTAGGGATATATTGATAGTTTGCCAAATAACCGCTGGTGACAAGATTAATCCCTTGGTATTTTACTTTCTCAAAGAAGTGCTGGTGACCGTTGAAGAAGATAGTCACGCCCGCATTTTTAAATAGAGTTACCAGTTCGTCATTTGGTTTTAACTGACCAGTACATGCTCCAGGTTTACAGAGATCCGCCAACGGCTCATGAGAAAAGACAAAGAGGTTTTTATAATTCTTTGCTGGTGAGTTTAATTCACTTTTCAACCAATTCATCTGTTCTTCTTCAATATTAAAACCGGTGCCATCTAAAAACAAGAATAAATCGTTGTTATTATTCATGGAATCAATACCATTAGAATATGCATAATAATATTTGGGTATATCTCCTGTGTCTATAAACCTCTCTTTAAATCCCGCATCATGGTTTCCTCGAACTGGGAAAAACATAATATTCTTTTCTTTTAAAGGGGATATAATCTCATCGTTGACTTGCTGCCAAGCATTCTCATTTACTGGAGACTTAACATTGTCAGCCTTAATCATATCTCCTGTATGTATAACAAACTCCGGTTTTGGGTCTAAGTTGATAATTTTTTCAATAGCTGGTTCAATATTTTTTGTTGCAAGATGGGTATCGGAGATGACGACAAAGCGGTATGCTGCTGCGCTGGGAAGACTGAGTAGAAGAATTATCCAGATTATCGCTAAAATCAGATTCCGTTTTTTCATTTTTTATTACTATTCCACCTTAAACTTTATCGTCTTGCTTGTCTTGGCCATCATCAGGGGATTCTCCACGCTCATCTCCAGCCAGTATTCTCCTGGTTCGAAGCTGTTTTCCAGGAAAACATAATCTTTAAAGTCTAATGTTTCGACGGCCTTTTTGCTGGCCTGTTCAAAATTGATGAGATTGTCTGAACGAGCGACAATTTTTCCTTCTCGATAGAGGATATAATCCTCAGTGAGCTTAACTTTCTCGCCTAGAACAGAACTTTTTACTCGGAAGCGGAAAGTGACATAATCTCCTCGGTTGAAAGTATCTTTCTCGCCAAGGCATTGGTATTTTTCTGTGACTGAAGTGCATGTTTTTATCTCTTTAATCTCTAAAACTGGCTGGTCATAATACGGAACAAAAGCGCTTAAAGGAACAGTAAGCTCTTCATTCTGGCTTTTGACAGGGATTATTCCAGAATAAGTAAGGGCAAAGATAGTGCCGGTGAGGGCCACCACTATCACTAAGCTAATCAAAAATTCTGTTCCGGAAAAGGCGCGGCGGTTCATGGTATTCCTGCACCAGCTTGAGTTGTATGTCCTTTACCTGTCGAATCAGTGTAGTATGTTTCTGAATTGATATTAATAGTTTGATGGACTAACGGAGTGATGCATGCCGCATCAGCACACCAAATTCCTCCGGAGGTTAACTTTTTGAAAAACGCCTGTTTATTAGAATTATACTTGCCAATAGCACATATCTGATTTACACTCAGGGTGGTAGTAGAACTACAAGCAACAAGTTTAGCCTCCGCATCAGTAATCACCCCAGCAGCAGGAAGGCTACTGCTTGTTCCGCCCAATGCAGCATTAATCTCTTGTAGATACGTATCAATCTTCTTGTAAAGCAAATCCGATGGCATATTCGTCTTTTCTTTGTTAAAAATTTCTATCCAGTATCCGATTTTTTCTTTGTGTTTCTTAGCATCGGGTTGGTTCTTATCTTTAGCACCCCATTGAACATAAGAAGCTACGATATAAAAAATGCTAAGCTGGCGATTGCATTTACCAGTGTTGATTCCCTGAATCAAAGAATTGGTGGCAGACTCATATTTTCCACTTTTGTATAATTTCTTGCCGTTTTCAAGTTCTGGACACTGGGCAGCAGCCGCTTCTCCCGGAGCAATGTTAATTCCCACTGTGCATTCAGAAGCTCCCTGGGGAGTTTGAGTAGGATTCATAGCATCCATACAACCATTAGGGCCAGGTTGTAATATCATCATCTTGACGTTCCACTGCATCTGAGACAAGCCAGTGGAGCTGGAAGAATAGATATTAGGATTAGCGGAGGTCGTATACTGACATTGACCTCCGGCACTAACCGAGCCGCCCAAAACATTTCGTACAGTAAAGCCGCCGATTTCAAATGGAATAGTATTAATCTGCTGGAGATTAAACTCTTGAGCGTTATTTGGTCCCATCAAGCTGCCGTCCGGAGCAAGATAATATCCTCCTTCTGTACCTGAAGCCAGTTTTGTGCCGATGGCTTTCAGTTTATAGCTGCCGGAAGCACTGGCTTGCTCGAAAGTAAATGTGGCAGTCTCTTCAGTAATCAACTTTTGGTTGATAACTTGGACACTGCAGTCTGCTCCATTTTTATTTGTAACATAAATAGTTTTTCCTGAGCCATACTGGCTGACGGAAACTTCGTCCAAATTAATTTCCGGGCTCCAAGTGCCTAAAGTGAATTTAGGAATATCTAAACTATTCTCTTGGGAGCTGCTGCCAGTAAATAATTGGTAACGCAAGCAATGCGGCTCTCCGTCAGTAAAGATATTTGGTTTGATACGGATAGTATCTCCTAATTTGAAAGTGTTAGGAGATTGACAGTCTAACACTTGACCGTTGCTGTTGACGCAGGAAGCGCAGGGAGATTGGAAATAAGCATTGCCAAAAGATTGGAACATGTCAGACAAACCAGCGCAGTAGAATTTGCCGCTTTGAGGATCAATATCACAGACACCGATTGGAACAGAAGTAACATCTTTGATAGGGAAATAAAAGATTCCATCTTTATTCTGTTCATCAAAACAGTCTTCCATCTTTTGATTTGGATCGGGTCTTAAAGTAACAACTACATGATCATAGCGGTAACCGCTTTCAGCAACAAAGGGGGAAGTGATGGGTAGCGCAGTATAACTCCCTGCTTCGATGGGGCCGCTGGCATAAACTGGATAGGTTCGATCCAGACCAATGGCTTGGGGATTAAGGGCTTGGATGCAGTCACAGCCCTGGCCTGAGCAGTCTACATTAGTCTTGCCTAAATCTTCTGGGCCAATGCATTTCAAATCTACGGAGGAAGTAATCATACGGCAGCCAGGGAAAATATTGACGGCCATGCGATAGTTGAATACGGGTTTATTTTGGGCTGGGTTGTATGAC
>JAGVYL010000042.1 GCA_018303285.1 Candidatus Woesearchaeota archaeon
GCAGTTTAAAGAGAAGTTAATAAGGCTTATGGTAAAAAGAAACTAAAAATAAAATAAAAAACTAAGCAAATGCTTCTTTCACTTCATGAGCAAAGGCCAGATAACCGCCGATTAAGAGGCTGACGGCCAGTTGGACAAAAGCAACGAAGATGCTAAACGCTCCGATTGTCTGAAAGTTAGTCAAACCGGAAATCAAAGAGTTTATCCCGCCAAAAACACCAAGTATAGCAAAAACAATAGCTGCGATTCTCGTCCAATTTTGTCCTTTCCAAAGGCCGCGGCCGATGAAGATATCTAACACTCCAACACCCAATAAAGCAATGCCTAATACGATAAAAAGTCCAGAACCAAGTGCACTCAAAGATGCTAACGTTTCACCTAGAATCGCTCCGATAAACACTCCTCCAACAATAAGCAGCAAACCAAAAAGGAAACTAAATGCTGCTCCGATATAATACAAAACAGAAATCACTTTCACGCCCGTAGGCATAATTTTTTCTCCCACCATTTTAATTCTCCTCCGCCCCAAAGGCCAGTTTTACTTCATTGCTTAGCATTAGATACAAGAAGATTATCAAACTGTAGATAAGGCTGATAATTGAGCTAAGAATAAACTGCAGGGTCGGCATTTTAATCATGATCAATAGAGACATAACAATCCCGAAAACAGATAACGCCATAGTGCAATGCCTTGCCCATCCTTGGCCGTGCCAAAGGCCTCTAGCCACAAAAAAAGTAAGGATGGCTATCTGGAGAGCATAACTGCCAAAAAAGAGAAGAGCCAAACCAATCACTCCGATTAAAATAGGCATGACTCCTGCGAGAAGTGAGAATAAACTCGGAACCCCGGAAATACTCTCTCCTTTCAAAAAAGCCATTTCATCTAACGGAAGAGCTTCTGGAGGAGAAACCACTTTCTGAGCTTTGGCTACAGCCATTCCTGTCAAGCCAGAACCACTGCCCAGAGCGCCCATGGCCGGAGCAGCAATAAATGATTCAGTAATCTGAGTTGCCAAATCTTCTGACAAAACTAAAGAGGTCATCAAAAGAAAAAGAGCAAAAAGCGCTCCTCCAATGGCACTGATATAATAAAGTACAGAAATCACTTTCACGCCAGTGGGCATTTCTTGATTAGTCATTATATTTCACCCCTTTGTATATTAGTGTTATCTCGAATTGATTCCACGCCCGGAAAAAGGAAATTTATTCTCTCGTTTCTTAAAAGCTCCGGTGATATGTTCTTTTTCATAGCCGGCCGGTACTTTGCCGGTTCTAGCATAGTAATACAGAGCGGTAGTAAAAATGCCGTTAAGAGTAGAGCTAAAGATACTTAAAATAATCCAATAGAAAAGCACTCCCGCAAAAACAATCAAAATTGCGGGAAGGGAACCGCTGAAAAAAGCCAGTAGTAGGGGTATTACTCCAAGGATTCCCAAGACCAAGAAAACCAGCCCCAGGGAGAACTGGCCGACCGCAGTCTCCCCCCACGTTTTTTTGAATAAACTGCCAGATTCTCTGATAGAAGCAAAAACCCCCCGGTTCTCAAAAATCATTACGGGAATGACAAAGAACGTAAGTAAAGTCCACGCCATGCCCAAGAGAGAAACTAGAATTGCTCCCAAAAATTGTGAACGCTCATTTAACTTATCAATAATCACTCTTAAAATAAAACCAACCGTAGCCGCTACTGCTGTCCAGCCCAATATTTTTCCTAGATGCCTGCTTGCTCCAACTAAGCCGTCTCTTACTGTAGGATCTCCTCCGCTCAGGCGGATGCTGGCACAGATAATCAGCCCAGTATTAAAAAAAATGATAATAAAATAGCTGATAAAATAAAAGAGAAAGAGGAAAAGAAAATAAACCGGAGTAGGAGCAAAGGCTTTGCTTAATACTAAAGGAAGAATAAATGAGAGGAAGACAATGCCAGTAAAGATACATGAAAAAACCGGAAACCAGAGCATTTCCTTATCCAGTTTCAGAATATTCCATGTTTCCTTTAGTAAATGCCAGCTGTTGCTCCATCGGCCCATAAATCACTTAAAAAAAAGCAAACTTTAAAAACTTATTCGTTTCTCTGGCCTATCGATGAAAAAGAGGATGAGTATTAATGATTGAGCAGTTAGTCAAAATAAATACCCAGCAGTGCTGCAGGTGCGGCCGTTCCCTCAACCACGGCCAGAACGGCCATTGGTGCTCGGAATGGATGGGAGAAAAGCATTATAAATCGCTTACCTGTGCCTGCGGATACGCTACTTCTGTCACCGTCAGCTTTGAAGGCTCTGGCCACGATAACTTTGTGTGAAAAAGTTTCCAAAAATCAGCAATTTTTGATAACTTTATATAACTAAGTTCACGATAAGTTTATATAAAATAATATACTCCTTCTTAGAATGGTCAATTCGAAAGAATTTGAGTTTTATCTGAAAGCGGATTTGAGTAGATATGAGGGTAAGTACGTAGTAATCATGGGGGAAGAAGTAGTATCCACTGGTACTAATGCCAAACAGGTATTAGATGAGGCAAGGAAAAAATATCCCCAAAAAAGGCCATTTCTGGCTAAAATTCCTCGAGAGGGAATACTTATTTTCTGATTAAGATGGAAATAGAATTTGCGTTTAGAGAAGAGAAAAGCAATGTCTTCGGAATTATCTTTAGGCCGGTAGTGGATATTGTGTATATCTCTAACGGAAAAGAGGTTGAAGGAACAGCATATATTGATTCCGGAGCTGATATTTCACTAATTCCCCGAGCATTAGGTGAAGATTTAGGATTAAAAATAGAAAAAGGAGATTCCATTTCAGAAATGAGCGGAATAGGGAAACCAGGAGTTCCTATAGTCATAAAGACCATCAAATTAAGACTGGGGGATAAGACCTTCAATACCAGAATTGCTTGGGCGTTGGTTGAAGAAGTCCCTCTTCTCTTGGGAAGAATAGACATTTTTAATATTTTTGACATAACATTTAAAAGAAACGAAAAAACTCTCTTCTCCGAAAGAGGAAATATAACAAAAGAGGCCGCATGAAACACTATCTCCATAACAATCCGCATCATCTGAAGATTTCTTTAGTCATCGTTTTTCTTTTAGTGGCCATCGCTTTGGTCGTTTACAACGAAGAGACGCAAGGCAATTTCATCTCCGGCCGGGCAGTAATCGATGTCAATCAAGCCAGCCAGATTGAACCGGAAGAGGCTCCGGCATGTTTGCCAGTCTCAGGAAAATATTCCCTTCAGCCCACAGAAACAGCCGGCCAGTATCTTTTAGTTTTAGAAGATTAACCTTCTACTGAAAATAATTTTTTAATCCTTATTCTTTAATAACTAAACCTTTTTAAGGAAGCAGTTTTTCATATTTAAGATGGGAAAAGAGGGAAGATTAGAGCTTCTTGTCGGTAATATGTTCGGAGGAAAAAGCACTGAGCTGATTCGCCGCATCAACCGTTATGAAGTTTTAAGAAAGAAAGTAACTCTTTTCAAGCATTCTTTTGACCAGCGTTATGGTACTGAAGAGGTTTGTTCTCATGATGGATTAAAAAGGGAAGCGATTTTAGTAAATACTTCTCAAGATTTAGAAAGATCTCTCCCCCTCGAAACCGAGGTGGTAGGGATAGAAGAAGTGCAATTTTTTGATAGCGGCATTGTTCCTTTGTGTTATGCTTTATCTAAGCTGGGCCGTACCGTTCTCGCTGCCGGTTTGTTAAAAGATTTTCGAGGAGAACTCTTTCCGTTTTCTGACGGAAAAAGAAACATCGGAGACTTGATCAGTATGGCGGATAAAATTGATCAGTTTAATGCTTATTGTACTTACGAGAATGGTCAAGGAATCTGCGGCCGGGATGCGGCATGGATTCAAAGATTTTATGATAGTGAGGTGGCTCCGTATGATTCTCCCACCATTCTCCCCGGCGGTAAAGAAGCGTATGCTCCAAGATGTAGAGAACATTTCGTTTTCTATCTTGAAAACCGCCACTTGAGACTCTAAAAGCATAAAAAGCAGTTTTCTTCTGGGACTATATGCTCCTTCGATCTCTTAAACTAAATAATATTCGCAGCTACATTGCCGAAGAAGTTTCCTTTCCGGCCACTTCTCTGCTTCTTTCTGGAGACATTGGCTCAGGCAAAAGTACGGTTCTTATGGCTATTGAGTTCGCTCTCTTCGGCACCAGCCGGTCTGATCTTTCCGGTGAAACATTATTAAGAAAAGGGACGAAAGAAGGAAGTGTAGAATTAGAATTCTCTTTGGATAACAAAAATTTTCTCATCAAACGGGCTATCAAAAAGACTAAAGATGGTTTTTCTCAGACCAGCGGATATATTCTTCGGGAAGGTTTAAAAAAAGAGTTGACTCCAGAAGAATTGAAAGCAGAAATCATCGCTCTTCTCGGTTTCCCTGCGGAAGCAGCAACCAAGGACAAAAATTATCTTTATCGTTACACTGTTTATTGTCCGCAGGAAGAGATGAAGGAAATTCTGGAAGGCAATAACAAAGAGCGGCAGGAAATCCTGAGAAAAATTTTTAATTTAGATAAATATAAAACTATCCAAGAGAACTGCGCTCTTTACACAAAAGAATTAAGGCAAAGAATCGCTCTTCTTGCCGTGCAGATTGGCAGTTTAGAAGAGATTAAGCTTAGGTTAGAAGGGAGCAGAAAAAGAAAAGAAGAGCTGCAAAGTACAGAACGAGAAACACGTCTCCGTTTAGAGATTCTTGTTCAACAGTTAAACGAAAGAAAAGAACTTCTTTTACAATCTGAACAGAAAATCACTCAGCTGAAAAATCTTCAGAAAGAAATATACTCCTTACAATCGCAGAAAGCTCTTTTAGAAAAACAAGAGAAAGAAGCTCAGGAAAAGAGTTTCCGTTGGCGGATGGCTGTCCAAGAAATCAAAGCACCTACGCTTAATCCCTCCGATTTAGAACAAGAGATTCACCAAGTAGAAGAAAAGATCCAGGAGATTAAGCATCAAAAACTTCTTTTAACTGAGAGGATATCTCTTTTAGGGAGAAGAATTCCTCTTTTGGAAGAAGAATTAAAAAATATTTCTAAAAGAATAACTGAACTAGAAGAAAAACAGCAAAAGTTCTTGACTTTAGAAACTTCCGATAATAAAAAGAAAGAGGTTCTCGAAAGGAAAACCCTTTTGGAGAAAGAAGGAGAAGCTATTTTCTCTGAATCAAAAACCCAAGAGCTGCAGATTGCCCATGCACAGGAAAAGATCAGAAAGATCACCGCTATTAATTTCTGCCCCACATGTTTAAGAGAAGTAGATGAATCACATAAGGAACACATCTTCAAAGAAGAATGGGAAATAGTTTCTTCTGCCGAAAAGCAACTGCAGGATATCCGGATTAAAAAGCAGGAGTGGGAGATAAAACGACAAGAAAATAAGCAGGAAGAAGAGCTTCTTCTCCAGCAGGAAAAAGAAAAACTGCTTCTGGGACAAGAACTGCGGCAGCTGGCAGATCTCTCTTTAAGAAGAGAGAAGCTGGAAAAAGAAGAGCATGAGCTGCGGCAGGAAAAAATCTTAAGCCAAAATAGGCTGGGGGAATTAAGCCAAGAAGATCTGTTCTCTCAGCAAAACCAGATTGAAGAAAAAAAAGGAATCTTGCATCTTCTCAGGGAAAAAGAACGGTTGGAGATGCTTATTCGAGAAGCAGAAGCTGCTCAGGCTACAACAGCAAAAATAAAAACTGAAGTGGCTGAAAAAGTAATTCTTCTGAAAGAGCAATCCAAAGCCTTTGTTGGAACAGAAGAAGCACTGCTTAAGCAGAAAGAAGAATTAAATATGCTATTATTAGAAGAGAAACAGCTTTCTCCTGAACATAGTCGTTTGAAAACTTTAAGGGAAAACGAAGAGAAAGAATCTTTAAGATTAGAGTTTGAGCTGCAGGAAAAACAAAAACTTTCGGCTAAAAAAGAATATGCACAAAAGATTCATTTTTGGTTAGAAGAAGCATTTATTCCTTTGACTGAAATCATCGAGCGGCAGGTAATGATGGAGATCAATCTTCGTTTCAACTCTTTTTTTCAGGAGTGGTTTGCAGTATTGATGGAAGGAGAAGAAATTTCTGCTAGAGTAGATGCAGACTTTACTCCAATCATTGAACAGAATGGCTACGAAGTTTTCTTTGAGAATCTTTCTGGAGGAGAACGGACTTCTACTGCATTGGCTTACCGCTTGGCATTAAATAAAGTAATCAATGAATCAGTGCAGGAGATTAAGACTAAAGATTTAATAATCTTGGATGAGCCAACAGAAGGATTCAGCACCGAGCAGCTGGACAAGTTGAGAGAAGTCCTGGAGCGCATAGGCTTAAAACAGATACTTATTGTTTCTCATGAAGGCAAGATTGAAAGCTTTGTGGAAGAAGTGGTAAGAATCCATAAAGAAGGCGGAGTAAGCAGAGTTATCAGTTAAAAGATTTTTTTTAATTTAATATCATTTCATTTCCGATCAACAAATATGATCACTATCGTTAACAAGAGGACCGTTCAGTATTCTAAACTTTTTTTTAGTATTCCAAATCTTGATTAACTTATCAAAATTTTTATCAGGCTCCAACATCAATTCAGCTAATGCATCAATTTCTTCAAAATCTTTTTCAGTTAATTTATCAAACTTGAAGTAAACATAGCGAGGCATTTGATTATAAAGAATTTCATTGTTCATTAAACTATGAAAATCATAAAATACTGCCCAAAGAGCGGGCAAAAGTCCTTTGAAACCACTCGCATGAATAAAATTAGAGGCTTTTAATTTGCCTTTTCTGATTCCAAGCCATGTATCTGCAGCCCAATCAAATTTTTTCTTTGGAATATCATACTGGTCAAAACCAATAGTACTATCGAAGAATCCATCACCATCAAAAGTAATCCATTTTTGCTTTTTTTTATGCCAGTATTGGTTTATCCAATGATCATGACTTCCTTTGAAAAAATACGGGGCAAATCCAGAGCGAACCCTGCAGGGAATGCCTTGGGATTTCAAAATAGATGCCAGGAGTATTGCCACAAAACGGCAAGTGACAACAATTTTATCTTCTACTTTTCTATCTGCTAAAAATCCTCTATCATCTAGCCTCAATAATTCTGCTACCATTGAAACCGCAGTAGGCAACACATCATCCTCACATCTTAACCTATACCAAGGATATTTGTTCATATCACCATACCGCATATCTTTATTAGCTTTGGTGTTGCCTTCTTTGAGGGTAACGCGATGAATGATTTGATGACTGATCATATTGCCCAGTTCTTTGACGTCATTAGGGAGACTCTGAAGAAATTTTTTATAGTAACCAGGATTAGTGAATGTGCTAAATTTCAAATAATGATTTAAGATTTTTTTGTCCATGACGATAAGGTATAACTTTTTCCTCTTTTTCCAACAAAAATAGGTTATAACAATCTATTATTCACTATAAATCTGTCCTTTGTGGCCAAACCCCAGCAGATAAATCTTT
>JAGVYL010000043.1 GCA_018303285.1 Candidatus Woesearchaeota archaeon
AGGGCTGCTGGAGCAGAAAGGATTTTCCTTTACCGGCTGTCCGGCAGAAACACTTTATCTTTGCCAGAGCAAGTTTCGTCAGAAAGCAATTTTTGAGGATACTGGTGTAGCTTATCCCCATTATCAGCTGTTTACTTCTCCGGAGCAGGAGTTTACCATGCAGTTTCCAGTAATTATTAAACCGACCCAGTCTAATGCCAGCATCGGGATTGACGATGATTCGGTAGTTTTCAATGAGAAAGAACTGCGAACGAAATTAGTAGCGGTGATGGAAGAGTTTAAGGAAGTAATGGCCGAAGAGTATATTGACGGCAGAGAGTTCTGCGTGCCTATGATGGGCAATGAGAATCCAGAAGTGCTTAATATCTTAGAAATTAATTATGCTGATGAATATTTCTTAGACAAGCCGAAAGTGCTTTCTTATAAAGCCAAATGGAGCCGTAATAGCAATGCTTTCAAGCATACATATTCTATGCTGGCAGAAGGGTTGAATGATAATGAAAGAAAGAAAGTGATTGATTTAGCGCTATCTGCATATAAGGCCATGGGCTGCCAAGGTTACGCTACGGCCGACATTCGAATGAACTCTTGGGGAGAACCGTTTATACTGGAAGTTAATCCTAATGCTTATATCGCGCAGGAGAGTGACTTGGCTAAGGCGGCTTTGTCAAAGGGAATGGACTATGAAGCGTTCTTAGGACGGATTCTGGAATTGGCCAAAGAACGGTTTGAGTGGAAGGAGACGGCCGAAGAGGCGCAAGTGGTGGAAGTGAAGGTTTGATTCATTTTGAGGTAACTTATTATGACAAAAGATGATTTTGGTTTTGAAATGAGACCTATGAATTTAGGAGTTTTAGGTTCACACACAAAAAACAAAAAAAGAAGTCTTGGAAAAAATGATAAAGATATTGTGTATATGCGAGCTAAAAGATGTGAGGGTTGTGAAAAAAAAATCGACCAATCAGAAATGCAAGTAGGCCATAAAATTGCATATTCTAAGAATGGAGCAACAACTCTGGCTAATTCAGCTTGTTTATGTTATAGGTGTAATAAATTACAAGGAACTGGTAGTTTGGAGACATTAAAGAAAAAATTAGCCGGAACATATGGCAAAAGAACAAAGAAAACAACTAAAAAGAAATACACTAAACAAAAGTCTTCAAACTCGTTAAAAATAAAAATGCCGGAATTTAAGATGCCAAAGTTTAAGTTTTAAATGTTAATTTTTATCTCATGTTATTTGTTCAGGATAAAGACAAAACACTTTTATATCTGGGAAGAACTGTCTTAAAATGCCATATCAATCCAGCTAAAAATGAAAAAAGAAACTATCGCCTTTTTACAGAAATCATTTGAAGACTGCACTAATCACGAAGGGAAAGTTGAATTCTGGTTTGCAAGAGATTTACAGAAGCTTCTTGGATATGATAAATGGGAAAACTTTTTTAATACTATTGAAAAAGCTAAAGTTTCCTGTAAGAATTCTGGACAAAACATCTTAGACCATTTTCCCGAGGTCAGGAAAATGGTACAACTTGGTTCGAGTGCAGAACGAGAAATCGACGATTTTAAGCTAACTCGATATGCATGTTATCTTATAGCCCAAAATGGCGATCCCAGAAAAGAACAGATTGCCTTTGCACAAAGCTATTTTGCAGTCCAAACAAGAAGGCAGGAGTTAATTGAGCAAAGAATAGCTTTGCAGGAAAGGTTTGAAGCCCGCAATAAGTTAATCGCTTCAGAAACAGAACTTTCTAAGCTGATTTATGAACGGGGGGTTGATGATGCCGGTTTTGCACGGATAAGAAGCAAAGGAGATGAAGCTTTGTTTGGCGGTTTGAACACTTCTCAAAATAAAAAATAAGCTAAACCTCCCTTCAAAACGACCGTTAGCTGACTTTTTGCCAACCGTGACCATCGCGGCCAAGAATTTTGCTACAGAAATAACCAATTTTAATGTCAAACAAAATAATTTAGACGGTGAAGTGAAAATAACGGGAGAACACATTAAAAATAACGCGGAAATGAGAAGAGTTTTAGCTAAAAATAAAATCATTCCAGAAACTCTTCCTCCAGAAGAAGATATTAAAATATTGCAACGAAGAGTACAATCTGAAGACGAGAATATTGCCGATGTTTCGAAGAAAAAGATGCAAAAGAAGTTATACTAAACCTCAAAACAGGTTGGCGCAAGAGTTGACGCAAAAATGCCATACAAATTCAGCCCATCATCGTTAAGCTTACTGAAAGACTGCCCTAGATGTTTCTGGCTGGCCTTTAATAAGGATATTAAACGGCCAGATTCAATATTCCCTTCTTTACCTAGCGGGATGGATAAAGTTCTCAAAGAGCATTTTGACAGATTCATGAAGAAAGAAGAACTTCCCCCAGAACTGCAAGAAGAATTGGGTGGTCAAGTGAAGCTCTTTGATGATGAAGAATTGCTCAAAGTCTGGAGAAGTAATTTCAAAGGCATCCAATGGATAGACAAGAAAGGGAATCTGATTCATGGTGCTATCGATAATCTCCTCCGAAAAGGAAAGAAATTAATTGTTTTGGATTATAAAACCAGAGGCTTTCCATTAAAAGAAGATACGCATGAACATTATCAAGACCAGATGGACATTTACAACTTTCTTCTGAGAAAGAATGGCTATGAAACTGAGGATTATACCTATCTGTTGTTTTATCATCCAAATAAAGTCCACGAGAACGGCGATGTGGATTTCCATAAAGATTTGATAAAGATTAAAGTCAACATCAAGAACGCGGAGAAGATTTTAAAGGATGCGGTGGAAGTTCTTGAAGGAGAAATGCCAAAAGCCGGGGAAGGATGCGGGTTTTGCAGGTGGGCGGAGAGATTGGTATAACTCTCTCTTGTATTTTATAAAGAATTAACTTTTATTGAATTTAACTTTCACCAATAAATTTATCAATAAAAAGAAACTATTTCTCTTAATGCGTAAATTGATTATAACTGAAATGCAGATTATTGCACATAAAAACGGAGGAGAATGTTTATCTAAAGAATATATTAATAACAGAACTAAATTATCTTGGAAGTGTGCATATAATCATCTATGGGATGCAACTCCGGATCATATTAAATGTGGTGAATGGTGTCCAAGATGTGTTGGTAAGGGGCAGACAATTGAAGATATGCAAAAACTTGCATCAAAAAAAGGCGGAAAGTGTTTATCTGTAGAATATACTCGCAATGAGATTAAGTTAAACTGGCAATGCGAGTTAGGACACACATGGTTTGCTATTCCGTCTAGTATTAAGATGGGACGATGGTGTCCAATCTGTTCGTCTAATGTTAGCGAAAGAATAACAAACGCTATGTTTGAACATTTATTTGGTTGTAAATTCGATAAAATAAAACCAACTTGGCTGATTAATGATGCGGGGAATAAGATGGAGTTAGATGGTTATAATGATGGTTTAAAAATAGCTTTTGAATATCAAGGTATTCAACATTATAGATTTAATGCAAGATTTCATCAAGATACTAGTCTTAAAAAAAGAATGGAAGACGATTCACTTAAAAAACGATTATGCAAGAAACATAATATCGTTTTAATCGAGATTCCATATACTGTGAACTATGAAGAATTATTTAACTTTATTCTAGCTCAATGCGAAATAAAAAAGATTGATACACAAAATAAATCTAAGCTAGACTATCACTTGTTAAATGCATTTTCGCCAAAGAATCTCGAAGAAATTAAAAAAATCGCTGAAGAAAAAGGGGGGAAATGTCTATCGGAAGTTTATATAAATAAAAATACTAAACTAAGTTTTGAATGTGCAAAAGGACATTCATTTGAATCACGACCAGAGACAATAAAACGAGGACAATGGTGTTTTAAATGTGCGCATGAGAAACTAGGAGAATCTAAAAGATTATCCATTGAATACTTTAGGGACATAGTTGCAAAAAGACGGGGGGTACTCTTGTCTGAAACTTACCTGAGTACTAGAATCAAACTGAAAATTAAATGTGAACGGGGTCATACTTGGATGGCTGTACCATCTACTCTGCAAGCAGGTAATTGGTGCCCAGAGTGTTATGACAATCGACGAGGAAATTCATTAAGACAGAATATTTCAGTTTTTCAAAAAATAGCTGAATTGCGATGTGGTAAATGCTTATCTCCGGACTATCCTGCTGGAAAAACACATTTGAAATTTCAATGTAGTTGGGGACATATATGGGATGCTGCACCAAGGCATATCAAAGCTGGACATTGGTGTCCAAAATGTGCAAGGATTAAGAAATAATCGGTATGATTATTTACTTCAGTTCAATCACCGCCCCAGTCCATCCTGGGTTGATGACGGCCGTCCCCCCAATCCTGCCGGCCTTTCCGGCATTTTCGTGGATGTGGCCGCATAAGGCCAGTTTCGGCTGGGCCCGTTCGATGAACTTGCGGATATCTAAATTCCCTACAAAGTAATTCGCATTCATCTCGTCTAAAGGAGTGCCGAACGGAGGAGCATGAGTGACCAGAACCATCTTGCGGCCGGTATGCTGCCGCAACCATTCCCTAGCAGTTTTGCGAAAGTTGGCATCTTCTCTGGCGAATCCTCCGGAGCCGTAGCCAAGAAAGATATAATCGGCAAAAGAGAAATGCTGACCGTGAAGATTGATACAATGAGAATAATTTCCAATCACTTTGCTCATCTCCCCTTCGTCTTCGTGATTGCCAGGAATGAGCAAAACTGGTTTTTTCAATTCGTTTAGCTGAATAAATGTGCGATTTAGATTATCCCGAAAATGAGCAAGATCTCCGGCAGAAATCAATAAATCGATATCCGACTGACTGCCTCGCAGAATAATTTTTTTCAATAAATCAGGATCCCCATGCAAATCAGCAAAGGCGAGAATTTTCATTGCTCTTCTTCAGCGTCTTCTTCCTTTTCTGCTCCACTCTCTTCTTCGACAGTTTCTTTTGCTTCTTCGTCTTCCACTGTTTTAGTCTCTTCGTCTTTTACTTCTTCCTCCACAGCAGAAACTTTTTTCATTTTCTTTTCATCGGCATCACCGAGAAGGAGGATGCTTTTAATCTGCAGTTCTCTAAGGGGGAAAACCTTGCTCAAGATTTTCCTTGTTTCGCTTTGAATCTTGCTGCTCATTAAACTAAGGACAAAGTTTTCAAAAGGCACTTTAGCTAATTCGGTTTTAAGAATATTTTCTACTTTCTTGCGCAAAGCTGCGCTCACTGTTCGATTGACAGGGAACACGGTAGATAAAAACGGTTTGATACGCACTAGTTTCTTATCTGCAGAAACGCCTAAGAAGGAAAGAATGATGCGACCGGACTTTCTGCGTCCGACATGCTTGAAATAAGCAGAGGTGAGATAATAGCCCAAGATTTCTGTATGCAGATGATTGTCCGCAGTGGAAACAATTTTTAACGAGAGATAATAATTCTGGTCAGACATATTGCCGGTAACTTCTTTAAGATTAATTTCCACCTTACGGTTAAGACCGCCGGCAGCTTCAAACAACGGCATCTCGCCCAATTCTTTCTGACCCATAGATTTAGGAGAAATGATGGGATACCAGTTCTTTTTCTTTTTTACTTTAAGCGCAGCAACAGGCCTAGCCTTTTCCTGCGGTTCTGCCGCTTCTACTGGTTTTTTGCTTTCTTCAGCCATATCTCACAAAATTAGGCAGTTTATTTAAAAAGATTTCTCCGAGGAATGATAAATACCTTAAAACGTCTTTATTTTCCTTCCCTTCCAGCGGACCTTTCCTAGGTAGGTATAAATCATGGACATGAAGACAATATAACAGACCATGGCCAAAATAACGGGATAAATCAATGGAATCCACCAGGGATAGCGGAAACGGAAAGCAGCGATGATCCAGGTGATAAGAACCGAAAGGATAGACGCTACAGCCAACCATAGATAACCAAATTTGATTCCTACGCTCCAAAACAGTAAAATCATCCAGGGAAAAGAAAAGACTGCGGCCATGAAAAGCCAGACAAAGAAAAAGTAAATCAGGTTATTCTTAAAGATGGGAAACGAGAATTTAACAAACCCCTCTAAGACTTGTTTAAAGCTGGTATACATTCGACAGGTAATTAGTTTACTGCCGTCATACATCCGCCATTTCAGACCGAAGGAGCGGATTTTTCTGCCGAAGGTAACATCATCCAATACATTATATCGAATAGAAGAATAGCCGCCGATTTTATTGTAAGCAGTTCGTTTAAAGAGCATGAACTGGCCGATGGTGGCAGAAAGAGACGGCCGTTTAGTTCTTTTAGCAATGGCCAAAGGCATGAAGGTGAGAAGGCTCCAAGGGATGATGGGAATGGAAAGATATTCTGACCAAGAAGCGGTTTTTTCTTTAGGAAGAGCAGTGGCAAAATCCGCTTGGTCATGAAGCATGGCAGAAACAGCAGAAGATAAGGTGGTGGGCTGATGAACCGTATCCGCATCAGTGAATAAGATTAATTCTCCTTTTGCCTTTTCAGCCAATTGGTGGCAAGCCCAATGCTTGCCCAGCCAATCTTCGGGCAGGGGACGGCCGGAAAAAATTTTTAAACGTCTGTCTTTGATTTGCTTAAGAATCTCTCCTGTGCGGTCAGTAGAATGATCATTTAGAACAAGCACTTCAAAATCAGGGTAATCCTGCTGGAGAAGAGAGCGGACACATCCTTCAATGTTGTTTTCTTCGTTTCTAGCAGGGACAAGAATAGAGATTTTAGGATATCTCTTTGGTTTAGGAAAAGTGCCCAAACGTTCGAGAGCCCATAAGTTACTGATAGAGTTTAACAAGAAAACTCCCAAGACCACCAAACTGATGATCTGGAAGATTAACAGGATAATCTGTAAATCAAAGTTAATAGCGATTTGCATAAGAGAAGGTTAAACTAAATGTATTTAAGAGTTGCGGAAAATAATCAATACTGGAATAATAATCTTAAATATTGACATTTCTTATCGGATGGGTTTAAGTCTAAAGTAAGGAAGAATTGAACGGATTTTTGTCTCGGATCATCGGCTCGGCTTTCTCGAAATAGTTGTACATCAACACCCTTTGCAAAAACTCGTTCTATATGCATGTTTATCCCTTCAGGGTAGATAGAGTATACTTTTCCAATATGTGAAAATCCACTATCAACACCGAATAATTCCCCCTCATCTTCAATTTTTAATGAAAAACCTTCGTACTGAGGACTGGGCACGTCCACTTGAACCTGATGTTCTTTAAATTTGGTTAACCCCACATCTCCGAACTGTTTCTTAATCATTTCTTCTAGATTAGGTCCTTTACTTAGGGGGCCAGTATTACTGGGTACCTCTAAAATTGATTTGCTTTCAATGAACATATTATTTTAGGAACATACTTCATTTAAAAGGATTTCTTTTCAACAGATTGTATATTGGAGGAACGTTAAAACGTTCTTTCTTCTGCATTTTCAAGGTTCCTTTGCCAAAAACCTTTTAAACACTGGTCGTTTCTTCCTCTTCTATGGCCCAAGAGAAATTTCTTTCTTTAAATGCGATGGAGAAGATTATGAAGCAGGCAGGAGCTCCGAGGGTGGCAGAAAGCGCTAAAGAAGCTCTAGCAGAAGTGCTGGAAGAAAAAGCCAAAGAAATCTCATTGGAAGCAAAGAAATATGCAGAACATGCGGGAAGAAGAACAGTTACAGCAGATGATATCAAATTAGCAGTTAAACAGTAGTAGTTAAACAATAAAGAATTGAACCGCAACAATAACGCTTATAAATAATCGCATTTCAAAGGAAAAAATAAAGAAAATACGGTGAGATAATTGGATTACGAAGTCAAACAGATTGGAGCAGGAGAGGCAAGGAAAGGAGACACTATCTTGGTTGATGGAGCGCCTTGCAAAATCACCAATATTGATATTTCCAAGACTGGCAAGCATGGGCATGCCAAAGCAAGAATAGAAGCAGTGGGGGTGTTGGATGATAAAAAGAGAATTTTCATTGCTTCCAGCCACGATAAACTGGAAGTGCCCCTTGTAGAAAAAAAGAATGCCCAAGTGCTGGCAGTGACAGGCAATCATGCTAATGTGATGGACGCGGAAACCTATGAAAACTTTGAATTAGAGATTCCAGAAGAGCTTCAAGGACAGGTAGTAGAAGGAATTCAAATCCTTTATTGGGAACTGCTGGGAAAAAGAATTATGCGGCAAGTGAGAGCACAGCAATAAAATGGTTAAATTCGAAGAAGCAAGAGTAAGAAAACATAAAGATATTTTTGTCTGTCGTAAATGTAAGTCTAAAATCAAAGTTTCCAGTTTTAAAGTGAGCCAAGGAGAGGCTCGCTGCCGTAAGTGTCGAAGAAGTGTTTTGCGGCCGAAGAGAAAGAAGTAAAATAGTTTATACGAGGGATAGATGCTAACATTTTTGGTAAACTACTGGCCGATTATCACATTTTATGTCATTCTGATACTTATCCTGATATGGAGAAGAAAGCATTGGGATTTAGAATCCAAGATACTGATTCTTTACCGTACTAAATGGGGATTGAAGCTGATAGAGAAGATTGCTCAAAGATATCGAGAATGGGTTAAACTGCTGGGCTATATTGGCATTGGAGCAGGTTATGTTGGTTTAATAGGCATCTCTTATATTCTTATAAAAAATCTGATTGATCTATTGGTGAAGCCCCAAGCAGTTTCTGGTATGTCTTTGGTCCTGCCGGGAGTAAACGTTCCGGGGATGGGAGTACTGCCTTTTTGGTATTGGCTGATTGCTATCTTTATCATTGCGATAGTCCACGAATTTTCTCACGGTATTGTCGCCCGGGCGCATAATCTTCCTTTGAAATCCACTGGTTTTGTTTTCCTGGGGCCGATTATCGGAGCTTTTGTCGAGCCGGATGAGAAAAAGATGGAGAAATCTTCGGATGTGGCCCAATATTCTGTGCTGGCAGCCGGTTCCTTTTCCAATATTATTCTTGCATTGTTAGCAGTGTTATTATTATCCTTAACTTTAGTGCCAGCGTATAATTACATGACTGAACCGGCAGGAGTATCTTTCGCTAAATATTTCGGTCCAGAGTTTCCTGCAGCTAAAGCCGGTATTCCGGAAGGAGATGCGCAACAGCAAGCCAGGAGAGACAATTTCTTTGAAAACAACTGAAAAAGAATATCTACTGGTTCTGGCAGCTAATCCCGATGATGCCTCTTCCTCTTTCTTAGGAATCACTGAAATCAAAAATGAGAGGGAACTGAAAGAGCAGTTCAATACCTTAGCAGGTAAAATTCTTTATGATACTTTGTCTTGGTTTATGGGACTGTTTAAATGGCTGTTCTTGTTGAGCATGGGCATCGGCCTGTTTAATCTACTGCCTCTGCCT
>JAGVYL010000044.1 GCA_018303285.1 Candidatus Woesearchaeota archaeon
AGAAGAAGAATATTGTCCTGTTTATCCGGAACTGTGGAAATAAGCATCTTTTTATTTTTTAGGTCCATCCGTTCGATTACTTCTGCATCACCTACATCGCCGTATAACGCAGGGATGCCTGCGGCTTCCATCTTAGCAATGACTTCGGGATCATAATCTACCACCAACACTTTTTTGTTTAGTTGGTGTAATCCTTTGAGAACAGAATAACCGATGCGATTATGGCCGCATAAAACCACTTCAGTCTTACTGGCCAATTCTCGGTATTTCTTGTTTAAAGGTTCGGAACGGCGGAGGAAAAAAAGAAGGAAATTGAAATGGTGATAAAAGAATTGAGGATACTCAATAAAATAAACTGAAGCTGCCATGGTGGCTAAAGTAAGGATAGAAAGGAAGGAAACTACTTCAGAAGAAACATAACCTAAAGACTGGCCTAGGACGATAAGAACTAACGAGAATTCACTAATCTGACCGAGAGAGAAAGAAGCAGCAAAAGAAACTCGGCGATTATGATTGAAAATTCTCATGGCCGCAGCAGTGATAATCGGTTTGAAAAGGACAACAGCTAAAAATAAGATAATGGCCGGAAAGATAAATCGGGAGGGCAGGGGAACGATGCGCATTCCTAGAGAAACAAAAAAGATAGTGACAAAAAAATCTCTTAAGGAACGGGAGCGGCTGGAGATTTCTACCGCAAAGGGAGTGGCAGCTAAGGTAACTCCGGCTACAAATCCACCAATAGCTTCTGAATAGTTCAAGTAATTGAATAACTGAGCTACGACAAAAAGCCAAGCCATAGCAGAAAGAAAGAGCAATTCTGTAGACTTGGCTAGATAGCGGAAAAGGGGGGGGAGAATAAACAAAGAGCAGAGAATGATAATGATCAGAAGAAGGAGGAGCTTGAGAAGGCTGATTCCGGCCAAAGACCAGAACGATTCTATATTTGAAAGATTAGCTACAAACAGGAGGACAAAGACGGCAGCTAAATCTTGCAAGAGGAGAATGTTTAAGACGAGGCGGCCGTGGAGAGTCTGGAGCTCATTTTTATCCGATAAAAGTTTTATTACAATAACTGTGCTGGAGAAAGAAACAGCAATGGCTAAGAAAAGAGATTCGGTATGAGAAAACCAAGCGCGGGAAAGGCCGTATGCAAGGAGGCCGGTGATAATCATCTGGCTGAAGGAAATGACTAAAGATGATTTATCTAAGATTTTCAGCTTGCGATAATCCATCTGCAAACCGACAAAGAAGAGCAGAAAGACCATTCCCATCAAAGAGAAAAGGTTAATCACTTCCGGGTTTTTGATAAATCCTAAACCAATGGGGCCGATAATCAACCCGGCGAGGATGTAGCCGAATAAGGGGGGCTGTTTGAAGAAACGAAGGATGACAGCCGAGGCTACGGCCAGAAGAATGATTACACTGACCTCTAAAAACAGATTTTCCATAGGTTAGATTAACCTCTTTTAGAGGAGGAAGAAAGAAGAAGGAGTTTTTAAACGTTTGGGGAAAATATCTGACGAAAGATAAGAACTAGGGAGTTGCTGTTTTCCACAGGATATTAAAAAAATGGCCATACTTTTTTGCAATTTCCGAATGATCTACTACCAAAGAAAGTATAACCTCGGCAAAATAGATTGTTACAACAAAATTTTTAGTAATAACTAAATATGCAGGAGACATAGACGATGATCTTTTAGTAAACGTAAGTTTTTCTTTTTTGCTCTCTTTCCACCAAGTCTCTTCCCACGAAGGAGAATCTAAATCAGTTAGTATTTTACATTTAGCTCCGATTTCTATTCGTTTTTTCTGCCATTCTTTTAGATATCCCCCTGCTTGATTACCAATCTTTTTAGGGGAACCCAACACAAAAATCTCCTCATCTCTCTTGATTTTACTTAAAACCAATTCCAATACTGTTTTCATTCCCTTAAAACCTTCATAAGAACTTAAGATACTGGTCGGTTTAGATATATCTTGACGAAGTTTTAATTGTTTGATTAATTGTGAGATATTCTCTTTATTTTTTATCAACTTTTTTTCTTCATCATCAACTAATGCGGTTAATTGATCAGGATTGGCCGCGGAGAAATATTGTCTGCCATTTTTGTTGATGGAGCTGACTAACCCTTTTTCAGAGAGTCTCTTCAGAATATCATAAATTTTTGAATGAGAGACTCCAGATGATTTGATAATATTACCAACGGAAGTTTCACCCAATTCTATAAGAGCTTGATATACCTTAGATTCTCCAGAAGTGAGTAAGGGAATTTCCACGTTTGATGGTTAGTTCTCTTTATATTTAAAACTTTCCCCTACTAGTGGGGGGATAATGATTATATCTGACTGATTATTCGAAGCAAATATGGAAAACGAACTTAACATATTGACCAAGAAAGTCAGGAAATTCAGTGAAGAACGAGATTGGACAAAGTTTCAGAATCCAAAAGACTTGGCTATCGCCTTGATTCTTGAAGCCAGCGAAGTTTTAGAACCATTTCGTTTTAAATCGGAATTTAATAAAGATGAACTGGCTAAGGAACTAGCAGACGTGCTGAATATTCTATTACGTTTAGCGGATATTGTAGGAATTGATTTAGTGTATTGGTTTGATAAAAAGCTGGAAGAAAATGCAGCAAAATATCCCATTAAAACATTTTATGGAGTTAACATGAAATATTCGGAGGTATCAAAACGAGGTTTTGGAACCATCCTCGTAAAAAACTCGGAGGTAAACAAAAATGTCGCTTTGCATTGATACCCATTATGAACTTAAAGAATATCTAGAGGATAAAGATATTTTGATAAGAAAGAAAGTTTGTCAAATATATATGGTGGGTGAAGGCGAGAGAATTCCCGATGGTCGGCCGGGAGTTTTAAGTTATATTGTTAGTCAAAGAACTCCAACCATTCTAAAGAATGCATATGTTAAGTTGGGTAATGTTCCCTTGGGCTGGTTTTATTCAACACCAAAACAAGGAATTTTTGTCGAAGAGGTTGAATTACCAAATCCTTTTGAGTGGAAGAAAAATTGGCCGTCTCTAGAAAAACTAGTCGATTGCGACATCTCGGCTAAGATTAAAGAAAAATTTGGTATAAACATTGCTCAATATTTGGGTGTGGGATAAAGACGACTCTTTGAGGAACAAAAAGTTCAATCTGTCTTACTCAATGATACGGCCGACTTCCTGTTTTACCTGCTCGAAGACATCTTTTATTTCTAAGGCCGAGTCGATGATGGCCAGACGGCCGGTGTAGCTTTTCATGGCTTCGTAATAGGCCTTTTTTAGGCCTTCTTGGAAACCGGCCTCTTCGAAAACATCTAAGGCTGCACCAGTAGCGGCTCTTCGGCGGAAAGCTAGTTCCGGAGGCGCGTCTAAGAATAAAGTCAAATCCGGCAAGGGCATGCCCTGATGAGCTTCTACTAACAGGTTTAGTTCAATACCTTGCCAATGCTGGTAAGCGAGAGTAGAAAGCATATAGCGGTCACAGATGACTGTAATGCCTTCTCTTAAAGCGGGGAGGATGACATTGGTCAAATGAAATTTGCGGTCTTCTACAAAAAGCTGGGCATAAAGCCGAGCATTAGCTTTTGGATCTTTATCATGTTTGAGCAGTTCTTTCACCCGTAAGCCGAACTGGGATTTATACGGTTCTCTGGTTAAAAGAATGGTGTTATTCTTATTTTTTTCAAAAAGAAAATCCGCAATCTTGCGAGCTTGAGTAGTGGTGCCGGCTCCATCGATTCCTTCCAGAACAATGAATTTTCCTGCCGCCATACTTTCTTTCAATACGGACAAGTTTAAAAGGATTTGTTGAGTAGAGTATAGCTATTAAAGAGAGATTATTATTCGCTGCGGTCGATTCTCAGGTGACGGCCGAATTCAGGATGCACTTTGATTACTTCATCGGCCATCTGCTGGGCAATCTTTCGGTAAGAGGAGTGACCTTTTTTTCCGCTCCTTAATTCTGTAAATTGAAACACTTCTCTCAGATTCATCTTTTGAAGAACCCGGATACGATAAGCTAAAGGAATCAGATATTGGGACTCTTCAGGAAAATCTAGACTTATCATGCTTACTGCTTTTGCGGTTTCTTCCATAACTTTGACATATTCTTTTTCCAGTTCTATCAAAGCAATTTCGTGTGGTGTGTTGTAACCGTGCCAAATAGTCAGTAATTGTGGCAGGGGAGTAAGCATTCGATGCCGTTGAATGTCCCGATACGCACCATAATCCATTAAAATGTCAAAGACGTAATCAATGACTTCAAAAGCCCGAGGAACAGAATCTTTTGGTCCTCGTTTTTTCATTAAATCCTCTAAGATGCCTATTTTTCGGTCTTTGTCTGAAGAAGCAACTATTTCAAAAACATGTTTTCTTGATAAATACGAATGAGGATAAAGTAAAGCAGTGAGCACTTTGTCTAATCCTTGATGATCGAACTCTTCTAAAGTAACTTTATTTTCGGAAGGATTCCATGAGAACTTTCGGGAGGGAATAGAAAATAATTGAGAAAAATAATCGCATAATAAAAAATCAGTTTCTTTTAGAAATGCATTCTCTTGGGCGTATTTCAATAAAGTTGGCAATTCTTGTTGAGCCGTAGACTTCATTTCTGCACCAATCTCCCGCATTTCTTGCAAAGAATGAGAGAGAAGTTTTGTAATGCAATGCTCTAAACTCCGAGCGTTAATGGTCACTCCGACATTGGTCAAAGTGCCTACTGGCAAAACATATCGTGCTACATCGCAAGCTAAAGCATTGATCTTAGTGGCATAAGCGCTTTCTTTTTCATCGGCCACTCGAGGATTCTTTTGTTTCATTAATTCAGAAACACTTTCATGAACTAAAGCGTAAGTGCGGAAAAGTTGGTCTAAAGTAGATTCTACCAGCGGACCATGCTGCTGCATAAGCTGTTCATCACGGTAACAGCGATTTAAATCAAACTTTTGATAGCGGGTTGATTTCTCTGTAAAAGAAGCAAGGCGAGTATCTTCTACGGCTTTAGTGGCAAGGATTGAAATGTTTTCTAAGGCTAGATGCACGACTGCATGTTCGGCTACAGAGCTATGGCCGTAGCCCATTACCCACTGTTCGTGAAATTTACGAGATTTATCTTGGTTCAATTCACTGGCAATTTCATCAAATGGTTTAGGGCTGCGGCTGCATTTAGCAAAAGCTACGGCAGTTACCTCTTCGGGCAGGCCGGTGAGAAGATAAACCCTTCTTTGAGTCATAACAAAATTTCTGCTTCAACGTTAATAAGTGTTTTTAGTATTCAATGTGTATACTCTAAGATATACTCCCGATTGCAATAAAGATTAAAACCAAACAGACCGCGGAATCAATGATGATTATTGGCATTACGGGCAGTTATGGCGCAGGAAAGGATACGGCCGCAGAGATTTTGCAGAAGATGAATTTTTTCCATGTTTCTTTTTCTGATTTTTTAAGAGAAGAATTGAAAACAAGCGGCCAGAAGATTAGCCGTGATGCATTAATCCGTTTAGGAAATGAGTTACGATTGAATAGGGGGGCGGATATATTGGCTCAACAGGCATTGGTCGGAGTGAAAGACGGGGAGAATTATGTCTTCACTTCTATTCGGAATCCTGATGAAGTAAAATTCTTGCAGCAGCGCAAAGATTTTTTGCTAGTAAATGTGATTGCTTCAGACAAAGTGCGTTTACAGCGTTTGGTAGCTAGAAATCGCGAGGAAGATCCTAAGACATTGGAAGAAATGAAAGCGAAAGAAAAATTAGAGAATACCGCTAATCCCCACGCACAGCAATTGCGAAACGTGGCTCAGATGGCAAAAGTAATTTTAGTTAATGATTCTACGGTAGAAAAATTGCAAAGTAAAGTAGAGTGTTTGGTCCAAAATTGGATGTTCAAATTGCAATTGCCGCGTCCAACGTGGGATGAATATTTTATGAATATTGCCGAGCAGGTAAAAAAACGCAGTAATTGTCTTTCTGCTCCAAAGGGAGCGATAATCGTCACAGAGAAGCAGATTCTTTCTACCGGTTATTGCGGTACGCCTAAAGGTTAGGGAAAGTTAAGTCTGGAGATTATTATGCCGTAGCCTGTACTTGCGCTCATGCTGAAGAGAATGCCATTGTTCAAGCGGCTTGTAATGGCATTTCTACTCAAGGAGCTATTTTATACACTACCTTTACGCCCTGCCACCAGTGCGCCAAGATGATAATTAATGCAGGAATCAAAGAAGTAATTGCTAAAGCCGTCTATCCGGATGATGTGGGAACGGCACTGTTGAAAGAAGCAGGAGTGAAGCTGAAGCAATTGAACTAATTATTTCCTTTCTTTTGCTTAATCAATTCTTCTAATCTATCGATTTTAAGTTCTAATAACTCAGCTAACTTTAGTTTTCCTTTTTCAGTTTTCAATAGTTCTCTTTCAAAAGCGTTCCATCGTTTAAATGTTGCATCGATAAACTCAGAATGAAGAACTCCCCAATCCGAAGTGGTCTTAATGAGATGTATCCATCTATCCTGGTCTTTCATCTCTTTAAATCGTTCCTCTTCTAATAATTCTTTACTCCACTGATAAAAAAGCTTTTTGATTTCTTCACCCATCTTACGAATATTCTCTCCAAGTATGGTCGCATTTCTCGCATTTGAAGAAACGGGTTTCTGGTTCATCGGCTGCTCTGGTCTGTTTGGTCCAGTAATAAGCTTTCTTATGTTCGCATTTTGGACAGATTATTTCGATGATGGGGAGAATGTTAATCTTGGAGTCAACCACTTCTATCTTTTTATTTTCCATTCCTTTCTCTTTCAGATTGAAGTTTTCTGATTTTCCAGCCACATAACCGCAGCCGCAGGCAAGAACCCGTTTTCCGCCTTTGTCAGTTGGTCTTAAGATACATCCGCATTTTGGGCAAAACATTGTTCTTCACCTCTTAACTCATTTGAAATCCGGTTAACTTGAACAGCACCCAGGCAAAACCAATTTTTACCCAGCCTAAGTAGGGCAGTTTCAGCCAGGCTTTGCCGATAACATGTTCTTGGCTGATCTTAGTTTCGTCAATATTGCCGTTTTTTAAATTTAATGAATCTGGGTTATTGTCTCCTTTTGTCTGAAAGTAATATTTTCCATTCTCCTGCCATTTTTTGACTACCCGATGGATGATAGGCTGAGGCTTGCTGCTTTGGAAAACAATTACTTCTCCTACTGTAATGTCTTCCGCAGCTTTACCTCGAAGGAAGAGAACATCTCCTCGGTTGAAGCCGTTTTTCCAGTCAAAATTTTTGAATTGTTCTTTAACGATATTTTTATTTTCATACCACGCTCCGGCTTTACCCCAGAACTGTTCAAAATTTCCCTGATGCTCCATGCTGGAACTGACCACTGCTACAATGGGATACCCAGTGGAGAAAATTAAGCCCAATACTGGAAAGACAATGAATTTGATAAGGACAAAGGCGAGAACTAAATTGACCAGCCAGCTCCAGATGCTGTCATCATGCCAGATGAAATGCCAAACTTTTTTTAAAGCAGGCATAGCTTTCTTTTCTTCTTCCCAGGCCATAGATTGATGGTTAGAGGGCTTATTTAAAAAAGTTAGGGAGAAAAGAAAAAAAATCAGAAAACTGATGTTAAATTCCTAAAGCCTTCTTGATCTTTGGCAGATCGAAGCCTACGATGACTTCACTGCCGATTTCAATCACCGGCACGCCTAACTGGCCGGATTTCTCAATCATCTGCTCCCGTTCGTTGTCGTCTTCGGCCACATCGACATCAGTGAACTTGATTCTGTTCTCTTTGAAGAACTCTTTGGCCCGCACGCACCAAGGGCAGGTAGGGGTACTATAAACTTTTACTGCAGGATAAATCACTTTGGTCATGTTTCCACCTCAGATATTTTTTTGATAGTTTAATGAATATTCTTGCTATGGTGAAGCATTATTTAAATATGCTTCGTTTTAATAATCACTTTAAATAAATTCCTTGAAGAAATTCAGCAGTCCACGGCCTTTCTGCGGTCGTTTCCTTAATACTCCCCTAATCTTCCTTTCAATCTGAGTATAATCCTCAAATGAATGTTCAAGGTTTCTGAATTCAGGAGAATGAAATGAGCTTCTTAAGCCATGGGCTTCAAATTTGAGCTTCTTATGCAGAAGCTCATGATACATGAGGAAATCCAGCACTTCCTGCTCGGCTTCCTGAAAGAGGGAGGAAACAGCTATGGTGTCGGTATGAAGATTGTAAGAAGCTAACTTAACTCTTGTTTCATTGCCCCAGGAGAGATTTGGCTTTTCCAGAAAGCCGTTGAAATATTTTTCATTGACTCGGTGAAAGGAAGCATCCAAAACAGGTTCGCTCTCGGTCTTGGTGATAGCTAAATCCAACTTCTTGATAAAATTGTGATAAAGTTCAATGTTCTGGGTGGTTTTGATATTTTTTTCTTTTAATAATCTTAGCATCAGAGACTGAACCAAGCCGAGCTTGATTTCTTCATCGACGGCCTGCCATTTTTTACTCATATGTACTTCTAAAAAATTGTTTTTTAGAGAAATGCGGGAGTTATAATCATTCAAACGGTTGGAATAACGTGCTCCGCAAAGAAAAGGAATCTCTTTTTCCGGATAGAGGCGAGTATAAGCCTCCTTGAGCAGATTGTTTTCCATTATTAGGAAGCCTTCTTAGTATTGCTTCTCATATCTTAAGAGAGCAGCAATACCACCCAATTCTTTTAATTGTACGCCTTCTCTAGTTTCTACAGAAATAACTACTAATTTTGTGCCTTCTTTATCCGCTTCTTCACCGTATTTATCTATCCGGTCATCGCCTAAACTCTCTGAAACAAGCAAGGTATCAACCATGCCTAATTGGATAGCCTCTTCAACTTCTTTTTCTCCGTAAGCAACTTTTCCTGGTTGCTTGGCTAAAAGAGTAAAAAACTGCTCCATGTATTTTTTTTCTTCAGCAACTTCTTCTAGAGCGAGAATATCCTGGGATTTGTCTAACAGCTCTTGTAAACCATACTCTCCAGTGTAGCTAAGATCTTTTACACCGATAATTCTTTTCTTCAGCTCGTTGGTGATAAAATCTCCATTAATAAAATCTTCTTTAGTAGGACCAGGACCGCCGATGATGATGCCCTTCAGTTCTTTCATCTCCAAAAGCTGGTCTTTCATCATATCTCCAACTTTCTTGTAAAAATCTTTGGCCATCCCTTCGATGACACGATGGAAACGTTGAGCGCTTTGACCTCCGGCCTTTCTCGCAGCGGTACATGCGAATGCCTAGTTCTGTTGGCGGTTCTAAAGACCAGACTTTCATATCTTCTTTTCCATCACGAGAAGCGACATTGCCGGAGAAAACAGCTACACCATGAGACGGAGTTTTTGGATAGTACGTTTTTAAATGCTGAATCATCTTTTCCAATGCCATCTTGACGTTCTTACGAGTGCTGGTGCTTTTGATGTTTTCCGCCGTGCCCATCTCTTGGTAAAGATGAGTAGTAATCTTATTCATATCATAACCAGCAGGAACATAAACTGAGACAAATTCGGTGTGGTTCGCTCTATGCTGCTTCAGCTCTTGCACTAGCTTGCGTACTTTAACCCGTTGTTGAGCATTCATGGCCATATCAAACTTAAAAAGAAGATTATTTATAAAATTAGGTGTGCTAATTAGGTGCATAGCTCGCTCGTGTGCTTCAATCGAAGCGCATCTTAATGAAGCATCGTGTGCTGTCTAACGATGAATTTTGCTCACTCGCTGGCGATACTCGCGCTATGCACATACTGTGCTAAGCGAGAGCTTTCTTGATTCGAAGCAGGTCTAGTTTCTTGAATCCGTTGGTACTGTCTAAGATTATTGGTCGATGGCCCATCTCCTTTGCTTCATTCAAGCAGACTTGGAATATTTCTGCATCTAAATTCTCTCGTATCTTAACTCGGCTGTAGCCGCGTTTCTCCAGCCGATTTTGAATGGTTTTCAAGTCAGCAGTAGTGACAATGCATAGATTAACTGACTTTTTGGGAAGATGATGAGCAAGATGGGAATCAATAACTAAGACTTTTGGCGCTTTATTTTTCGTCTTGATATCATCTATCTTCTTTAACAATATCGTTTTTAACTTGATCATATTCACCAGCCAGGTCCTTCGTTTCTTTTCATATTTTTCTCTTAAGCGGTTTTCTTTGATGAAGCGGTTGAAGTCTAATCGCTGATAGCCGTATTTTTTAGACAGCTGTTCGGCCAAAGTGGTCTTGCCTGTGCCGGGAGTGCCGGTGATGATGAGAAGCTTCATTTTTGTCTTTAATACAGGGGTCTCTTTTTTATGATTCCTCCCCTAACGTCTTTTATGCCCTGTTCTATAATCACTGCTTCAGGATCTATTAAAATTAGTTCCTGTTTTATCTTGTTGGCTTCCAGTCTTGTCACAAAAGTAAACAATATGTCTATATCTGTTTTAGAATCCTCGGAATATCCTCCCCTTCCATTGTATATTGTAACTCCTTTTCCAAAATCGTTTATCAACTTTTTCTTGAGCTCATCACTTTTTTTGGATATCACAGTTATCCCGATATACTCCTCAATCCCTTGAACAAAAAAATCAATCGTTTTTGATGCGGCCAAATAAGTTAATATAGAATAAAGTGCCGCTTCAATTCCTAGGAGAGATGCCGCAAAAGAAAATATTATCACGTTTATTATAAAAATAATTTCACCAATACTCCATCCTGTTTTTTTATTTAAGTAGATAGAAAGAACTTCTGTCCCATCTAAAACACTTCCCCCCCTAACGGCTAAACCAACACCCGCACCAAGTAAGAATCCTCCGAAAACTGCGACAAGAAGCTTATCTGAGGTGATAACTGGATATTGAATGAATATTAAGCTTAATGAAAGTCCTGAAATGGCTAAAAACGTTTTTATTGCAAAAGTTTTTCCTATGTGCTTATTTGCTAAAAACATAAACGGAATATTTAAGATAAAAATCAGTATTGAAACAGAAATGGGAGTTAAAAAAGAGATAAGCAATGAAATACCAGTTATCCCCCCATCAATAAAACCATTTGGAATTAGAAAACTTTTAAGACCAAAACCTGCAATAAGTATACCTAAGATTATAAAAAAAAACTCTTTTATTAACATCAAAATAAAGTTATATATCCTTTTCATATCAGGATGAGGGCAGTATTAATTTATAAATCTTATCGCCGATGAGTAAATGACACCCCCACGAGTTATGTACCTGTAGGTTACGGTTCTTTTATAAAAATTAGAAACAGATATTAGCTTCCTTTAACTTTATAGCTCACTTTTTTATATTCAGGTCTACTTCTTTTCTTCCGGCTTCTGCTTGTGATGGTGCCGGTACAAGAACTTATGAACAAAATGCCGACTGGCGAACTCTTCAATAATCAAGATAAGCAGGCAAAGTACTAAGGCATAACCAAAGAGAAGCAGCAGTTCTTCTATAAAGAGATCTAAGGTGCTGCTGTAAAGAAGAATCTCTTTCAGTAAGGATTCACTGATAACAAACGGGCTGTAAATTGTCACCTGTTTGATTAAAGAAGGAACACTTTCTAAGGGAAGGATAATTCCAGAAAAGAATAAGAATAAGCTGCCCAGGGAGGCTGCAGTTAAAATAGCAGTGTCTTCTGTAGAAAAGATGTATCCCATCAGCATACCTAAGAAAGTAAAGACTGAAGCAGCTAAAAACAAGACTAAAAGCATAGCCGGAATATTTTCTGCCCCCTGCCAAGAAAAGAAATACCAGGAAATGGTAAAGATGATGGCCGTTTGAATAACAATCACTAGTAAAGTAGTGATATAATTAGCGAGGATAAAAGTAGTTTTGCTGACCGGGGAAATAAAGTTGCGGAAATGGGCAGGACTATGTTTTTCCATCATCACTAACGTAGTTCCTAACAAAAGGCCCACAAACATCATGACGATGATCAATAATGAGGGGAATATGTAATTGAAATACGTTTTTTTAGCAGTAGTATATTCTATCTTAGTGACCAGCGGATTAACAATCGTAGCAGCACTGCTTACTTTGACATCAGAAAGAGAAGAAACGATTTCTCCCATTGTTTGATGGAGAACACTGAGGGCTGCAGAATTGACATCTAAAGAGCTTTTAATAGTGGAAACTTCTTTAGTAATGCCTTCTTTAAGAGTGGCAGCGGCTTGTAATTTATTGTTAGCGGCAATCAAATCGTTCTTTACAACGGTAAATAATGAATTAAATGTGGTATAACTGCCATTGCCAGAAAATTCTTTGTCGATGTTCGCCAGATTGATGATAGAACTGTCTAAATAAGCGAGGATACTGGTCTGATCAGAGCTGCTAAGATTTAAGTTGGTTATCTGGCTCTTAGCCGAAGCCAAAGAAGCACTCATCTTGCTGGATTCTCCAGTAATTAAAGATTTTAGATTAGTAAGAGAAGATTCGTTATATGCACCTCCGATTAGGGTTACATCCATCCCGCCTAATCTCTGGTTGGCAGAGTCGATGGCAGCAGCTGCCGCAGTTTCCCGACTTTTTATTTCTTCTGCTAAAGCAGTTTTATCGCTTAACTTTGTTTTGGCAGTGTTAATTTTGTTGAGCAGCTCTTCAGTAAGGGAAGTGCTAATCTCTTTAGATTTAAGGTTTAATTTTGTTTTAATGGTGTCTGAGACCATCCAGACGAGATTGACATCACTTTGATCAGCATAGAAAATCACTTCTTTTTGAGTATTATCAGTGATAGTCAAATCTGCAGGAAGAGAAAGGCAGGTGTTGAGATAACCTAACTTCAGATCCGCAAGGCAGGAATCTGACGAGTTGTATTTTACTACTTTAAATTCCTGTTCTGAAAGAACATCAATTACTGGTTGGGCTGCGTCTAGATTGGATGAGAAAACCCCCAAAGTCAAACTGTATGTTTTGGCATGATTATAAGCTGAACCGACCAATAAAAAAAGAAGGATAGGGGCGATGATGATAATCAGAGCCGAAGCTTTAGAGCGAAGGATAAGGCGGATATTCTTGTTGATGGTTCTAAGTAGATTCTTCATTGTCTATCACCTGTCTTTTTTCTGTATAAGCTGATTCTATCTTACTGCTGCTTCGAATACTTCCCGTAAGCTAGGCTTGCGGATATTGAACTTATTGATAGTGATGCCTTTGCGGCGGCTGAGAAGGACCAATCGAGCTATAGCTTCTTCGGTTCCCTTGGTAAAAAAGACGACTTCTTTCCCCTTATCTATGGCTTCCTCGACGTTTAAACTAGAAGCTTCTCTTAATAATGTTGAATTGTCGCTTGATTCTATATGGATAGCATCGCTCTGGCCCAGGGAGTTTTTAATCTCTTCCATAGAGCCGCATTGAACCATTTTTCCTTTTTTTAAGATAGCGATCTTGTTGCATATTTTTTCTATCCCCTCTAAGAAATGAGACGAAAGGATAACTGTGATGCCCTGCTGATTGGCAGTTCTGATCAGATTCATAATCTCATCTTTCATAATCATATCTAAATCTGCAGTCGGTTCGTCTAAAATAAGGACTTTGGGCTTGTTGACCAGACCGCAGGCAATGTCTAATCGTCTTTGCATTCCGACAGAAAGATGCTCGGCCCGGCGGTGTTTATATTCGCTGAGATTAACAAAATTGAAAAGATTATCCATATTAGATCTCATCACTTTTGTCGGAACATTATGCAAGCGGCTGAAATAAGCAAAATTTTCTGAAGCGGTTAATCTAGGGTAGAATGAATAAAGCTGAGTAGTGAAACCGAAATTCTTTTTGACTTCAGATAGATGATTGTGAAGCGGCTTATATTTGCTGCCGTCTAAAGAAAACATCACTTTTCCTCCGTCCGGCTCAAGGAAGCCGATGAGAGTATTTAGTAAAGTAGTTTTGCCAGAGCCGCTTTGGCCGACAATGCCGAAAACATCTCCCTGCTCGACATCAAAAGAAATATTATCTAAAATAAGCTGACCATTCAATTCTTTGCTGAGATTCTGAACTTTTATTAATTCCATCCTGACCTCTTTGTATCGAGAGCAGCAAATCGATTGATTTTATAAAGGTTACCTTTTTAAATTACTAACTTTTAGTATTATATATGCAAAGTCTTACTCATGCCTACATGGTCTTGAACCTTGTCCGCGGAGACGGCCTGAACCGTAAACAAGAGAATGATTTAATCTTGGGAAGTATCATTCCAGATATCTCTGAACTGGGCTGGGGAAAAGAGAAACATACCCATCGTTCAGGATGGGATTTTTTGAAAGCCCATCCGAACTATCCGGATTTCTCTTTAGGAATGATTACTCATGGAGAAAGTCCACAAGGATTGGATTATTATACCCATCGTTCGGTTACGGGGTATTTAGCTCGGAAGAAGAAAAAAGTTTTAGAGATTATTCGCCGGTATCCTGAATGCTGGGCAGGTCTGAACGAAGATGCGGCAGTGCATAAAATCATTGAGTTTTCTGTGGAAAGCCTGATCGGAGAGAAGAATAAATGGCTGATCAGAAAAGTGAATAACGCTTTCCGCAGTCGTTATGTCCGCCGGCCAGTGCAGAGCTTTTCTAAATTTTCTAAAGTGAATCCTAATCTGTGCTATGCTTTAGATAATGAGCATCTTCAAGGCTGGTTCAAGAGCTTTAAGAATACTCCCACAGCGGCTGCTCTTTGGCTGAATCTGATTAGCTGGCGAAAGTTAAAAGGCCTGCCTACAGACAGTCTCTGGAACAAGCTGCGGCTTTATCTTCGATTTTCCTATTTTTATGTTCTTAATATACTGACTCCTAAACAGAGATATATCCGGATGTTTACTGAAGTAAAACAATATCTGCGAAAGGATTATCTGAAATTTTTAGACAAAGTTGAAAAGAAATTGATTAAAACAAAAATAGAAGTTTATACCTATGCAAAAGAACATGGAAAAGAAGATGACTCTGCGAAGAGAAGCTTCCAGCAGTTTTGGCATCGATCCCGAGAAAAGATCCGTGGAAGAGTTGCTCGCCTGCGGCATCGTCAATATCGATAAGCCGGCTGGACCGAGCAGTCACCAAGTGACTGCTTGGGCAAGGGAGATTCTGGGAGCAGAGAAAACAGGACACTCCGGCACTTTGGATCCTGGAGTAACTGGCGTATTGCCTACAGCGACAAATAAAGCAGTGAAAGTGCTGCAGTATCTTCTGTTGGCTTCTAAGGAATATATAGGAATAGGTCATCTGCATAAGCCGGTGGAAGAAGCGAAGATCAAGAAAGTTTTAGAAAAGTTTATAGGAGAAATTACCCAGTTACCGCCGAGAAAATCTGCAGTGAAACGTCAAGAACGGAAAAGAAGTATCTACTCTTTTGAAATTTTGGATATTGAGCATCAGGATTTTCTTTTTCGAGTACGCTGTCAATCAGGAACGTATATCCGTAAATTAATTCATGATGTGGGCAAGGAATTAGGAGTGGCGGCCCATATGGCTGAATTGAGGCGGATTGCGGTAGGTAGTTTTAACGAGGAGAATATCGCTTCCTTGACAGATTTGAAAGATGCGATGGTCTTGTTTAAAGAAGAAGGGAATGAAGAATTGCTGCGAAAAATTATTTTTCCTTTGGAAAAAGCGTTAGAACATCTACCTAAGATTTTAGTTTTTGATACAGCATTAAAAAGTTTGACTCACGGAAGAGATCTGGCTCTGCCGGGAGTGGCTGCGTTTGAGGATTTTACCGTCGGAGAGACAGTGGGAGTCTTTACTCTGAAAGAAGAGCTGGTGGCAGTAGGAAAAGCAAAAATAGATTCTTCTGAGTTGATTTCTGCAGAAAAAGGAATGGTGGTAGAGACCGAAAAAGTTTTTTTGGAAGAGATAAAATGAAAAAAGTTTTCTCGTCGAAGAGTCCGGAATAAAGATTTGATAATTTTTTAAAATTTAATTTCTCCGTCGGAAAAATAAAAATTATAAAAAAAGAAATCTTTTTAAATAAAAAAACATTTCTTCTTTCTAGAAAATAAAAAAAAGAGAATAGATAAGAAAAATATGAAACTAATAGCATTAACCAATCCCGATACACATGGCGAAGAACAGCGCCTTTATTCCCAAGATAGAGTGATTATCCAAACGCTGAAGAATGCAGGACACGAAGTGCACCACTATTTTTATGATCGAAAGGTGTTGGATATCTTAGGAAAAAATTTTATCTTTAATCTTTGCGATAGTTTTCCTGATGGAAGGGAAGAATATGTTTATGTAGGGCTGCTGGAGCAGAAAGGATTTTC
>JAGVYL010000014.1 GCA_018303285.1 Candidatus Woesearchaeota archaeon
GCTACAATCGCTTACATTGAGAATCAAGAAGTCCATCATGGGATAGCTGCCGCGTAATCACGAGGAAGCCCCACCCTTTAGGGTGGGGAGGACGTCACTTGTTTCCTTCTTCCTTAAAGGAATACGAAAAAGATTTGGCCAGACGCAGGGCTACAGAGAGAGCCATCCAGCTCTTGATTGAAGAGTGTATGGACATTTCTAATACGCTTTTAAAAGAATTAAAGTTGGGGCTGCCAGAAGAAGAAGAAAACATTTTCAGAAAATTGGCGGAAAAAGGGGTAATCTCTGAAGAGATGGCCGAGAAACTGAAAAGAATGAGAAAATTCCGCAATGTCCTTATTCATAAATATGCCAAGGTAGATGACCGTTTGGCGTACGAAAATATCTTTGATAACCATCACGATTTTGAAGAGTTTAAAAAAGAGGTTTTAAGTTTTTTGAGAGAGCAAAGGAAAAAGAAAAAATAAAAATATCTTATTTCACCACTAACGCCCCCAGTATCGCTCCTTTCTTGCTGCCGCAGGCAGAATTACAGATGATATCATACGTTCCTGCTTTATCGGCCGTAAAACTTAGCTCAGCTGTCTGACCGGCTTCTACGTCTTTATCAGCATTAAACGCAGATACTTCATAGCCCAGTTTAATATCCGCAGTATTAGCTACAATTAGTTTGACCGTATTTCCTTTGCCAACAGTCAATTCAGCCGGAGTAAAGACAAACTTTTTCATGCTTACTTTCAGTTCAGTAGTCTGGGCAGGCTTAGTTTCTATAGCCTTAACTGTTTCTTGAGCAGTATTTTCCACTTCTTTTACGGTTTCTGTTACAGCTGCAGGAGTATTACCTGCTGCCGCTTTAGCTAATTCTGTTTCAATCAGCTGTTTGATCTGAGCGTAAGGCAAAGCTCCGCTGTAAAGCTGGCCGTTGATCAAGAACGCCGGTGTTCCTTGAACTCCTGCTTTCAGGCCTTCCTGTTGGTCTTTAGCCACTTCACTTTCATATTTCTTGCTTTCAAAACAGGAATTAAACTTGTTTTCATCCAATCCAACTTCTTTGGCCCATTTCTTCAGGTTGTCATTGCTCAAACTCTGCTGGTTAGCAAACAATTTGTCATGGTATTCCCAAAACTTATCCTGTTCATGAGCGCATTCTCCTGCTTGAGCAGAAGCTTGAGCCATAGGATGAATATTGTCTAAAGGAAAATTTTTGAAGACCAGCTTCACTTTATTTTTAGCCACATAATCTTTTTCCACTTCCTTCATCACTTCCCATCCTTTCTGGCAGAAGGGGCATTGGAAGTCAGAGAATTCAACGATAGTAACCGGAGCATCGGCTTTGCCTTTAACCGGCTCACCTGCAAGATCCACTGAGATTTTAGTTGCTTCAGGAGCAGGTGTTGTATCCTTGCCATCTACGCTAGGCAGGGCAGCATCCAGTTCTAATCCTTGAGGGAAAAATAATTTACCGTCTTTAGTGACATAAGAATCAATCTGTCTTCCCGCCACATCAATCTTGATTTTGTACATTCCGTTTAATTCTTCAGTTTTAACTGCAGTAGCAGTGAAAGGAGGCTGTAATAAGTTAGAATTGATATATCCTAAAGCTTTTTGCTCTGCTTCAGAGGGAGTGATTGAGCTAGCCACAGCCTTGCCAGTCAAACCAAATCCGTTGGTAAACACAGCAGCTACTAGGGTAATAGCTAACAATAAAGCAATAAACTGCCAGGTTCCTGCTTTACTCCAGAAGGAATCCTCGTCCTTACCAAAACTAGGGTTACTTTTAGAAGGCTCCCAAGCAGGAGTCTCTTTCTTTGGTTCTATTTTAATTTCCTTTTTTTCTTCTTTAAATTCTGGTTTGGCTTCGGCTTTATGTGTTTCTTTCACTTTCTTTTCCTTCGGCCGATCCAAATAATCGACGGAGATGAAATCTTCTTCCCCTTCCTGTTTTATCGGCTGAAAAACATCTTCCTCTTCATCAGAATATCGGTTTACCATCGCTCATCACACTCCATAAGTTTCTTTCGGCCAATAATCCAGGACAGCCTTTATAAGCATTTAGATAGAGTAATATAGAAAATAAAAATTCTTAATAATTAAACTTCTTTTCATAATCTTTATGAGAAAACCATTCTAAAACGATGCCCACAATTCTAACTTCATCGCTTTCTAATGTATAAATTAATCTCCACGCATTTGGCAGATCATATTTCCACAAATTGGTAATACCGTAACTCTGGATATACTCTTTTGGCCAAAGCTTTTTTGGAATTTTTATTCCGCAGGTTGGATCTTTTTTAATGTCATCTAACGCTCGGCCAATAAACTTATACAACTGTTGGTCTTCAAACTTTCCCGAATTAAGCGATTCAAACTGTCCTTTAAGTTTTTGAGAAATAAATGCGACATTAACAGGTTTGGCTATCATCTTATTACTAAATCTTCCTTAATCAATCTTTTTATTCGTTGAGGATTAAACACCCACATTATGCAGCCTTCTTTATCAATAAGTATCTTTCCAGATTGTTCTAAATAATCTAAAATCACCTGAAATGTCTGATACATCATCTTTCTAGGCAGTTTTTTCCAAAGCTGGTATCGGCCGCATTCTTGGCTATATTTTTCTATAGTTTTCTCTACCATCAAGACTGATTCCAAGGTAGGGCTATGCAAAACAGTTAATTGTTCCATTATATATATTTATATAAGCTTCTATTTAAACCTTTCGCTGATTTTTTGTTAAATTCGAAGTAATATGTCCTCCGTTTATTAATCAACGAGGAAGATAAACCTACCCGATATAACTTGTCTCTCTTCCAGAAGTCTGGTTATTGGCCGGCCGCATGATTTTCTCCAGCTCTTTCGTTCGCTTTAGAGATTCTTTTTCAATCCGGTTAATCTCCTTATCCATCTGCTGTAAATCTAAGTTAAGAGAAAATTTGGCATTGAGCACTCGTAGAACTTCCTTGGCGCCCGGCAAACCAAGATACATAGGATGGCCGAAGGTCTCAGCCAAAAGAATGGCCGCAGTCAATCCCTGGCGTTTGGCCAGGCCCGGCAGCAGGCCGGAGATGCCCATGATCGGCCCCACCACACCAAATATATTCTCTTCCACTGCTGGAAGTTTGGTAAATTGTTTAATTGTTTCTTTATCCGTACCAGTGCAATAGACCTTAGGTTTCTCCGGCACATTCTGCTGGCCGATGCCCCCCAAAGTGATAATCTCGTTGCCCTCAAATTCTTTAAGTAAGGTAATCATGGTCTGACAGAATTTATGGCTGCTTTCTTCATTCATAGGTTGAATGTCTCCCACTAAAAAAAGTAGATCATTCTTTGCCTTGCCGTTGAACTGTTTAAGATACATCTCAATCCTCGGCAGTTCAATAAGATTATTTTCTGTCACAAAGACAGTCTGGGGCAGAGTATAAGAAAAGAAGGAAAGTATCTTTTTCGCCTTTAATTCTTCTACTAAAAAGTCTCCGCAGAGTTTTCCTACATTGCCGATGCCGGGCAGGCCGACAATAAGTACTGGCTGATTCAGTTTACTTACTTTGCTTTCTTTGACAACTTCCCACATACATCAAAGTTTAAGGCAATTGTTTATAATGGTTTCGGAGAAGAGACTCCAATCATGGTCGCTAACTTTTCTTTAATCTCTTGGTGATTATCCTGCTTCAGAAAAAGCACTTCTCCTAGATGGCCGAACAAGGGTAAATAACTAACATGTAACGTAGCTACAATAATTTTGTTGGGTGTATGGAGAACTGTATCTAAAGCCTGAGAAAAAGTTTCTGAAAACAGGCCAAATCTTCCAATCTCATCAATAAAGACATATTCTGCCAAAGGAAAAGATTTTTCAAATCTGGCCAAAGATTTGTCAATAGCACCCATACTGACATGAAATCGTGACAGATGATATCCGCTGTTGACGAACCGGGAGTCGAGATGGGCCAAAAGCTCTTTTTCTCCGGAAGCCAGATCTTTCATAAAAAATCCTTTGCGTACCTCTCCTTCTCTAATCTCTTCCATCAAAAATCCCGCTACTTTGCGTTTTGGCTTTTTGTCCTTGCCCTTTTCAGCTTGCAATTGAGAAGCTAATTCGGCCAGCATACTGGTTTTACCCACTCCTGGCTTACCGGTAAGAAAGATGAGCATAAAGAGAACTATCCTCTTATCTTTAAAAATATTTATATCATGCAACCCCCTTTGGCAAAGAATGGATTTTTCTGAGATTAAATCATCTGCTGATTTAGAACGCATCAGTAAGGGAGGGCGATGGCAGAACTTTGAGCAGCTGGCCGCATTTATTTTTGAGGAAAACGGTTTCAAGACTAAAGTGAACGTAGTTAAAATGTTTGGCAAAAAGCGGCGGCAGTATGATGTTCTGGCCGAGAAAGGAAACAAACTATACGCAGTAGACTGCAAAAGATGGTCTGGCAGTAGATATCGTTTAAGCGCCATCAAAACCGCAGTCAAAAAACACAAAGAGAGATGTATACGGTTGGAGGGAACGGCCATACCATTGATTGTTACAAAGACATTGCTGGGTTTAAAGCCCCGCGCTTTAGCGCCCAATGTCGTGTTCCAAAACTCGCCGATATAGGCGAGTTTTGTTACTTTAATTGAAGAAGAAATTCAGACATATAAAGATGTGCCGATAGTGCCAATGCAGAAACTAAATGCGTTTCTTCAGGAAGAATAAATTATTAAGAATATAAAATAAAAACTGGGCCCACCCGGATTCGAACCGGGGACCTCCACCGTGTGAAGGTGGCATCATACCGCTAGACTATAGGCCCAACTACGATTTTTGTGCGGTTTGGGATATGGTCTTTCGTCATTTCATTCCGAGACCCCGTTCTCTTCGTTCACTAGGGGTTCCGAAATCGCAATTTCGATAGACTATGAGCCCATCGTGTGATTCTATCCAGAATGAAGATAATTTATTAAGATTTGGTCAATTCTGAGAAAAAATGAAATCTCTTCTTTTCGGCACAGCCGGGATTCCCTTATCTACACCTGGGTCCGGCCTCCTCGCAGGAATCAAGCAGGTACAAAAGTTAGGTTTAGGTGCTTTAGAATTAGAGTTTGTCCGGAGAATTAATATTTCTTTGGAGAAAGCTCCTTTAGTCAAAGAAACAGCTGAAAAAGAGAAAGTGGTTCTCACTTGCCATGCCCCGTATTTTATCAACTTAAATTCTGCAGAAAAAGAAAAGGTAGCCAGGATTCTCCACTCCGCCAGAATCGCCAATGCCTGCGGAGCGTTTAGCTTAACTTTCCATGCGGCGTTTTATCAAAAAGTTCCGCCAGAAAAAGTTTACCTTAAGGTAAAAGAAGAAATAAAACAGATGATTCATACTCTGCAAGAAGAAAGAAATAATATCTGGCTGCGGCCGGAGACCACCGGCAAGCCCAGCCAGTGGGGCAGTTTAAAAGAAATCCTCCAACTCAGCCAAGAAGCGGAGCAGGTGATGCCGTGCATTGATTTTGCTCATCTTCATGCCAGAGAAAACGGAAAAAATAATTCTTTGGCAGAATTTCGGGAAATTCTTGCAGAAGTGGAAAAAAGCTTAGGCCGCCAAGGCATGGAAAACCTGCATCTGCACATGTCCGGTATCCATTACGGAGAAAAAGGAGAGAAGCATCATCTCATTCTGGAAGAAAGTGATTTTAGATATCAGGAACTGATGCAGGCCTTGAAAGAGTTTCGGGCGGCCGGAGTATTAATCTCCGAGAGCCCTAATCTTGAAGGAGATGCTCTGCGGATGAAAAACTATTTTGAGAAACAGGTTATTCAGTAATTTGAAGAAATTTTATTTTTTTTAAGAAAATTATTTAAAGTATAAAACATACAGAAATTAATGGTAAAAATAGTTAGATTAGACAAAGGTTCTATCGGAGATAGTTATCTTTTATCTCTTAATGAATTAGCCATAAGAAATCTGATTAATCCGTCCTTAGATCGAAGCGTGTCCACTGCAGGACAGGAAACTTTAGAACGGCTGCTTTCTCCGCATTCTTTTAATCGAGAGTTTGTAGATTCCACACTTCAAAGACTCTATGTACTTCAGGGCGTTCCAGACTTAAGTGAGATGGATGCTTTTGTTTTAAATGCGGCGGAAATATTGGGGGAGGTTCCTTTTGAGAAAAGACTGAAAATTCAGCAGTATTTTCAAAGCTTATCGATGTCCGAAGTCTGTTTTTATACTCTTGCAGCGATAAAACTGTTAAAAGATGCAACCGAGATGTGTTTAATCGAGGTTAATCCTGCCGGATGTCCAATAGACCAATGCTATGTTAAATATCTGATAGAAAAACCGTTTAGTCCTAACAATAATTAGCAGTTTATTTCACTTTACTGACAAAAGGACTATTCTTGACAAAGAAGCGCCATTCTAATTCCTTCCCAGAACTGATGCCGATGCGGGAAGATTTTCCAATTTCAAACTTTCCCAATTTATTGCAATGACGCAGAAAAATCTTCTCATTTAAGTCCGTGCCGTTTAGTCCTTTAGTGATGCCGAAAGCCGTGCAAAGCTTCCCTGGCCCAGAACAGAGATTAAGTAGTTCTGTTGTTTTCCTTCTTTTTTCCATTGCCTCGATTCCATCAATCGGTTGAACCGCCCTAATCAATACCGCTCCCGGTTCGCCTTCATTTGTGGTGATATTCAAGCAAAAAAACATTCCATAAACAAAGTAAATGTACCACTTGCCGTAAGAATCAAGCATTATCCGGCTGCGAGGAGTAATTTTATACGCATGAGAAGCCGGATCGCTTTTGTACGCTTCTGTCTCTACAATGATTCCCCTGCAGTTATTATACTGGATTTCCCTGCCTAATAAGAACCGCGCCAGTTCTACGGCATCTTTCTTGAATATCTCTTTTTTTAGTAGCATTCTTCTTGGTTTGTTCTTTTCCTTAAAATATCTTGCGTAAATAGCTTCTCCAGCATAAGTTTATAAATATGAACTTAAACACTAAAAAAGTAGGACAAATGGTTCAATTATACGAACTACTAGGGAAACGCAGTAATCTTAAGCTGCTTAATTGGTTTACAGAGCATCCTGGCGGAGAATTCTCTTTTACCGAATTGCATAAAAAAACTCATTTAGCCAAAGCCACTCTTTCTTCCAGTCTTTCACATCTACAAGGCGGTAGTTGGATAAAGATGCATCCTCTCGGTCCCCTTAATATTTACTCTTTAGAACGAGAAAATCCTTTAGTCAAGCAGTTTAAAATTTTGAATATGTTATTCTTTCTGCAACCACTTAAAGGCATCTCCGCCTGCCAAATTTATCTCTATGGTTCTGCCGCCAGAGGAGAAGAAAAAGAAGGAAGTGATATCGATCTGTTGGTGGTGGGAGAGATAAAAGAAGAGTCTATATACAAGCAGATAATATCTTCCTTGCCAAAAATAAAAAAAGAGATTAAGATTCAGGTTTTTCGGCCGTTGGAATGGGCAGAGATGGAAGCAAAGGATCGTTCATTCTATGAACGGATAGAAAAAGATAAGATTAAACTTAATTAAGATGGACATTAAAGACTGTTTGGAAAGAGGATATCTTGCTTTAGAAACACCGGCCACAGATTTAATCGAAAAAGAAATCAAAGAAAGCGAGTATGACCTTGCCCGGGCAGAAAGTGCATTAAAAGACAAAGATGGTAAATGGGCAATAATCAAAAGTTATTACTCTATGTTTCATGCCGCTAAGGCGGTTTGTTTTAAAGCAGGTTACCGCGAAAAAAAGCATCTAGCTATTCTTATTCTTTTGGAAGAACTTAACAAAAAAGGAAAATTAGAGAATAAATTTGTTAATTATTTTACGGCTGCTATCCAAGCGAGGGAAGGCGCAGACTATCATTACAATTATTCCCTAGATAAAGCAGCCTCTCTGCTTCATCTTGCCAAGGAATTCAACCTCGGAATGAAACTTTTGATTAAAGATGTTTTGCCAATACTTTTTTAAATAATCCCTGCCTAAGAAAAATGATGTACGACGTTTTAATCGTGGGAGCCGGACCTGCAGGATTAACTGCAGCTATCTACTGCGGCCGCAAGAAACTGAAAACTTTAGTTGTTTCTTTAGATGTGGGGGGACAGATTAATCTTACTCCCAAGATGGAGAATTATCCAGGTTATGAAGAAGTAAATGGTATTGATTTGGCTCGCATTGCGGAAAAACAAGCAAGAAAGTTCGGAGCCGAGATCACCTCCAGCAAAGTAACCTCCGTAAAAAAGATTAAAAATGGTTTCGAAGCTCTTACTTCCACCGGCCAAAAATTGCAGGCCAAAGCGGTTATTCTTGCCTTCGGCCGTCTGCCACAAACATTAAACATCCCAGGAGAAGAAAAATATCTCGGCAAGGGAGTGCATACTTGTGTTACCTGTGATGCACCAATGTACAACAAAAGAACTGCAGCAGTTATCGGCGGAGGCAATGCTGCGGTTGATGGAGCATTAGAATTAGTGCGTATCGGGGCCAATAAAGTTTATCTCATTCACCGTCGGGAAGAGTTCCGGGCGGATGCAGCTACGTTAGCCAAAGCCCGCAAAGAAAAAAAGATAGAAATGTTTACTAACCTTCTGCCAGTAGAAGTAAAAGGAACACGGTTTGTAGAATCTCTCCTGCTGGAAAATAAGACTAGCGAAGAAAGATTCGAATTAAAATTGAATGGGATATTCATCGAAATTGGCTCTATCGTCGACACTTCTTGTGTTAGGGATTTAGTCAAACTGAATGAAAAGAAAGAAATCATCATTGATAGTCTTTGCCGCACTTCACAGGAAGGAGTTTTCGCTGCAGGAGAAGTAAGCAGTATGCCTTACAAGCAGGCAGTCATTTCTGCCGGAGAAGGAGCTAAAGCCGCTTTAAGCGCGTATCAATATTTAACTGGAGGAAAAGGGGTGATGTTGGATTGGAAATAGGCTATGAAAAAGAGCATAAAGATGTCAGAGAAACAAAAGAAAGAGCGCCATTGAGAGGACCGACGAGCAGGCCGGCAGGAAGGCCCGTAGTAAGACCGCGAATAGGAGGAAATGCTGTTCCTCGAGGAAGACCTCCAGTCCATCATTCCGAACATTCGTATCCCACCCATCACCGAGCTCATCTTGTCGAGTCAGTAAAAAAAGTTTCTCCTCCCAGCTATGCGGGTCAGAGAGTAGGAATTTTTATTGATGTACAGAACATGTATTACAGCGCCAGAAACTTATACGATAAACGGGTAAATTTTGAAGGAATTCTGAAAGAAGCAAAAAAAGATCGTATTTTAATCCGTGCTTTGGCTTATGTCATCAAGGCAGAATCTGCGGCAGAACAGACTTTTTTTGATGCATTGGAAAGGATTGGCTATGAAGTAAAATCTAAAGACCTGCAGATTTTTTATGGAGGAGCAAAAAAGGGAGACTGGGATATTGGCATTGCCATGGATATGATAGAACTGGCCCCAAAATTAGATGTAGCCGTCTTAGTTTCCGGTGACGGAGATTTCATTCCTCTCGTCCAGCATCTGCAGAAAGCCATGGGCTGTAAAGTGGAAGTGATGGCCTTTGGCCGAAGCGCTTCCGGCAAGCTTCAGGAAGCGGCCGATGTCTTTACTGATATAGACAAAGAAAGCCGAAAGTTTCTGCAGTAAAGAGATAAATAAAAGAAATAAAAAAACTAATTGCCGCAGCAGCACTTCTTGCTGCCTTTTTTCTTTGTTGTTTTCTTGGGCATGTGTTTCACCTCCGAGTATTATAAGGATGGTTCCGAAAATAGCAATTTTCGCTACCTCCTTTGCAAAGTATAAATAGTATATCTATTTTCTCCTCGTTTAGTTTCTCGTTTCTCTTTTAGTTTAAGCTCTTTGTTCTCCGGCAGGATGAACTTTTCTCCGGTCATCAGAACAAAAGTGCCGCCTTTTTTCAGAACATAACCTATCTGATACAAAAGCTCTTTGGCCTGAGTTTCTTCAAGAGAATTAAGATAGCAAACAGCACAGTCGATTTCTCCTTTCTTGAATAAAACATCAGTCTGCTCAATCCCCAAACGGCTGATTTTAAGCGGCAGTTTAGCGATAGAAATATTTTTTTCTGCGGCTTTGGCATTGGGAGAAAAGCTATCTGAAGAAAAAATATTTTTTATTTTATAATTTCGTTTTTTCTCTTCTCCGGCAAAAAACTTTTCCCAGTCAATATTTTTGAACGGTTTTAACTTCAAAAACGAAAATTCCGCAGTTCTTTGGGGAGAAATCTTACCTGAACAATATCCTGCTTCAACAGCTAAGGTGCCGTCCTTGACAAAAGGCAGAAGCATTTTTTCTTTGCCGGTATAGCCGGATAAATGCAGGAGAGAAGCAGCCAGCGGCCCTTTCAGAGAATGGCGGTTAGTAAAAATTTTATAATCCCGGTGGCTTAGATCTCCGGCCAAATCGATTCCCCAATAGCAGGAATTCTTGTACAGATAAATCAAGATTAAAATACCCGGCTTTTCCAGAGAGACGGCCGGAGTAAATTTCTTTTCCTTTTTTATCTTGTTTAAAACAAATTCTCCAATCTTTGGCTCAAGCATATTTTTTTCCATCTCTCGCGTTTCTACAATCAAACTACGCACACAGAAAGTAGTTTTCTTCTCAAACCACTCGGCCAAACCAGAGATCTCCACACTTTTTTTTAATTTTTTTAATAATTCAGATGCATCTTCAAACGAGAACGAATCCATCAAAGACAGCAAACGATAGATGGTTTGACTGTGATAGGCAACTTTGGCCAGTTCTTCGGCCTCAGCTCCAAACAGAATAATTGTCTCTTTAGCCGCAGTCTTTGTTTTGATTAATCCATTAATCTCTTTGGTCGCACAGTCTTCTAAATTCAAATTCGTGATGGCTAAGGCGCGCATAATTTCTACAAAGATTTAAATACTTAAAAAATGTTCTCTTTTTATGGCCTTGGCAGCAGCGCATATTATTATCGCAATCTTTATCTTGGATTTATTCCGCCATTACGTCTTTGGCAAAAAGAAGTTTCCCCGCTACCTGCTGATAGTTGGCGGCATTGCCGGCTTGGGGCCGGATATAGATGTAATTTTAACTTGGATATTAAATTTTATCACGGGAAATAGTGATAATCTTCACGGCACCTTTACACATAGTTTTTTCTTCGTTTCTGTTTTTTTAGTAATCGCTTTGTTCTTCCATTATCAAAAAGATAAGAAATGGGCGAGAATCTTTTACGTCATTTCCGCAGGTTGGCTGGTTCATCTGTTTTTGGATTGGTTGTATGGAGAGTATAAGTTTTTGTTTTGGCCGTTTCCTACGCCGATGAGCATTTTTCCTAATACTGGCATAGTCAATTACGCTATAGAAATAGATGCTATTATCCTAGTGCTTTGGTTAGTGCATGAAGAGATTTATTCTAAAATCAAAGATTATTATTAAAAATGTACCCCCAGACTCATTTTTTAGTGCCCTTCGTCTTGGCCGAGATTTTAGTAAAGTTAGGCTTGTTCAACCATAAACTTGCTTTAATTGCGGGTGTAGTGGGAGTTATAATAGATTTAGACCATTATTTACACAGAATAATTATTCATCACGATTTTAGTGTAAAAAGCGCTTGGAATAAAGCCATCCTTCAGCATGACATTCACGGTGAAAGAACGTTTATCCATCACTGGGGCGGTTTGATAGTTATAACTAGTATTCTGTTGGCTTTTGTTTTTTTCTCATGGCACATATCAATGGCTCTTTTCTTAGGGTACTACTCGCATCTCTTCTTGGACGGCCTTCACATTCATATCAAGAAGCGATGGAAATTCAAAGAAGGAGGATTAATCTTCAGAATTCCGATATATGAAATTATTTTGGATATCATTCTAGTTTTATTCGCGCTTCTTCTTAATAATCTTTCTATATGAACATAAATATTATAAATAGGACATTTTTGAAAGAAAGAAAATGAATCGCCGGAAATTTTTAATCGAAACTGGAGCTTTAACCACCTCCACCGCTCTGGCTGGCAGTGGTTATTTAGTTATAGAAGACCAAAATATGAAACCTGCACCAAAATTGAAAGATAGAATTCTAGCTGATTTCCATGCTCATCCGGCAAATTACCACAGCCAGGAAGAAACATTGGGGATGCTAACACGGAGATGTTTAATTGGTCTTTCTTGGTTGGATTATCCTGGAGCAAAAACAATCCTAACTTACGAACAAGCTTTAGGTTTACCCAAAGTAACAGAAATTGATTCTGGTCTCTTGGCTAGAATTGATAACAAACATAAAACGGGTTATTTTATTAAAACTCAAGAACTCCAGCCAGAACAAAATATTGTTCACCTCTTAGCTTTGGGGTGTAAGAAATATATTTCAAAAGAACTCGATGCCAAAGAAGCTATTAAGACCATTCATCAACAAGGCGGCCTAGCTATTCTTAATCATCCTTATGTTACAGTAAACAGAGGTTCCAGAATTATTCCATATCGATTAATCAATTCAGAAGAGGAAAAAGAAGTTGAAGAGATCTCCTCTCTGGTCGATGAAATAGAAGTTTTTAATGCTCAGAATATTAATCCTACATTTGGTATCGTTGTTCCCAACATGAAAAAAGCCAATGAACTCGCCCAAGAATTGACAGAAAGACAGGGTAAAATTGGCATTGCTGCTTCTGATGCCCATCGAAGATTAGAACAAATTGGTATTACCGGAATTTATCTTCCAGAACAGGATCTTTGTTGGGAAAGTATTCGGAATAATATTTTGACAAAAAACTTTGAACGATACGAACAATATGTCAGCAGATGGAGTTTCATAAACGGGATGTTTTTCAGTTAAGAATTTTCATCATTCAAATAAAATCCCTAATCTTATGCTTCATTTCTTCGTGAGTTAGCCAGGCTAAGAGCAGTATCGCATCCAAAGTAGCATAAAAGCCTAAAACGTTTCCCGAAAGCAATCTCCAGCTAAAGTCAGCCGTGCCAAAAGGCCATAACAACATAATGTTGCCTTCCGAGTTGAGAACTAAGTCAAGTAAAATGTGCAAGAGTATCCAAAAGGCTGCTACTAGAAACAAAATAGCTGATTTATGCTTTTTATAAGGCCACGTAATTAATCCGGGAATGACAATTTTTAATTAAACCATTGTACACAAATTTCTTCTCTGTCAGCCTCTTCAGCGGTCGCTTCTGTTTCTCCTAAACGTAGCCCCAAATAAAAAGAGCGATGATGCTCTCTTCGTTTATATTCCCCCAAAGCTTTAAAAATAAACAACAAAATAATACTAAACAACGAGAGAAGGAAGGAACTTAATATGGGTTTATTAGTAAAAGAAAAAGAAATTGTCATTCCCGGCGAAGTGGTTGCTGATGGAGATGCTAAGCCATCGTATGGCACTTATAAAGACGGAGATAAGATTTATTCTGCTTTTTTAGGTTTAGTAGAAACAAACGAAGGATACGTTAAGATTATTCCTTTATCCGGCTGTTATCTGCCTAAGGTCGATGATAAAATCATTGGCCGAGTAATTGATATCTTGATGACTGGCTGGAGAATGGATACTAATTCCGCTTATTCTGCAGTTTTAAGCGTCAAGGAATTCGTCACTTCCCGCTACGGCGGCCGAGAAGACGATCTTTCCCGCTTGATTGCTATTGGAGAGTATGTTTATGTCCGGATTATCAAGGTCACTTCTCAGAATCTGATTGATTTGAGCACAGCTGAACCCGGATTGGGTAAACTAAAAGGAGGCAGAGTTATCACTATCAATTCTCACAAAGTGCCAAGAGTAATCGGCAAGAAAGGAAGCATGGTTACGTTAATCAAAGAAAAAACCGGAGCCGATATCAAAGTCGGCCAGAACGGGGTAATTTGGTTAAGAGCTGAAAATCCTGATGCAGAATTAAAAGCAGAAAAGGCTATTCGATTAATCGAAGAGAAAGCCCATACTGAAGGATTGACTCAGACAGTGGAGGCATTTTTACAATGAGCTACAAACGAAGATGCGATGGCAGAGGATGGGATGAGATTCGTCCTACTGAAGCTAAAGCCGGAATTATTCCTAATGCAGACGGTTCAGCATATTTCCGTATGGGCAATACTGCTGCCTATTGTGCAGTTTACGGCCCTCGTGAATTGTTCCCTAAATTTTTGCAGAATCCTAAAACTGGCATTATCCGCTGTCATTATAATATGCTGCCTTTTTCCGGTATGGGTGAAAGAATCCGGCCAGGGGGCAATCGCCGAGCTCAAGAGATTTCATTAGTGATGGAAAAAGCCCTTTCTGCAGTGGTTGATTTAAGTGATTTTCCCAATGCCGTGGTGGATATATACACGGACTTGCCAGAAACTGATGCTGGTTCAAGATGTGTAGCTATTAATGCTGCAGCTATGGCTTTAGCCGATGCTGGCATTCCCATGAAAGATATGGTCAGTGCTTTGGCAGTGGGTAGAGTAGACGATAAGATTGTAGTCGACCTTTGCTATGAAGAGGAAGCCTATGAAGGCGGCCCGGTAGCGGATATTCCTATTGCCGTAGTTCACAATACTCAAGAGATTGCTTTGCTTCAGATGGACGGAGAGATTTCAAAAGAAGAGTTGATTCGCGCCATTGAAATGGGGCGAAAAGCCATGGAGCAAGTTTATGAAATTCAAAAGAAAGCTTTGAAGGAGAAGTACCAAGATGCCTGATATCCGAGAGAATATGTTGAACCTGGCGGCTTTAGGCAGAAGACAGGATGGTCGAGGATTGGAAGATTATCGTGAACCAATCTCTGTAGAAGTAGGTATCAGCCGCTCAGCTGAAGGCTCGGCTTTAGTGAAAATAGGCAAGACCGTAGTCATGGCCGGAGTAAAATTAGCTGTAGATAAGCCTTATCCCGATACTCCTAATGAAGGTTCAATGATGATCAATGTAGAATTGCTTCCGTTATCTAATCCTAAATATGAATCCGGCCCCCCGTCTATCAAAGCAGTAGAACTGGCAAGAGTGATAGATCGAGGAATCCGAGAAGCCAAAGCCATCGATACCAAAAAATTGTGCATCGTTCCCGGAGAGAAATGCTGGATGGTGATAATTGATTTGATTAGCATCAATGATGACGGCAATTTATACGATGCAGCGGGATTAGCCGCTATGGCGGCTTTGGATAATGCAGTTTTCCCCAAACTTAAAGAGGGGAACATTCCAGATTATAAAGAAAAAAGCAATATTCCTATCCCTTTGACCAAGAATATTCTACCTGTAACAGTCTTTAAAGTCGGCCAGTATCTTTTTGTCGATCCTAATCAAGAAGAAGAGGAAGGATATGACGGCCGCTTATCTGTAGCCGTGGCTGCCGATGGCAATATTGCCGCTCTGCAGAAAGGAGGAGAAGACACTTTCACTTTGGAAGAGATTGAAACCATGGTCGATTTAGCGGTTCAGAAGGCAAAATTTTTAAGAGAGAAGCTAAAATCAATATAAACTAACATGGCAAAAGAAAAAAGCGCAATTGCAATGGTTCTTACTCGTTACGAAAAAGCCCGCATCATCGGCTCTCGCTCCTTGCAGATTGCTATGGGAGCTCCTTTACAGATTAAACTTTCTCCAGAAGAATTGACAAAAATCAAATATAGTCCCATCAAGCTGGCTATTAAGGAATACGATGCAGGAGTCATTCCTATTACGATCAAGCGGCCCAAAGCCAAAGTACGTTAGACTTCTGTAGTTACTCTTTAGTGAAAATTAACCAAAAGGTTTATAAATAAAGTATCTTTTGTAACCTGTATTCAGTTAAAGAGGTTCTAGAGACATTAAACTATAAAATAAAATACAGAAGGAGGAACATAAAATGATTGTCAGAAAAGATTTCCTGAATAAGTTGAAAGATTTTGGTTTAAATAGTTATGAGTCTAAGCTTTGGCTTGCTCTGTTGAGCAGAGGAGTCTCTTCTGCTGGAGAATTATCTGACATCTCTAATGTTCCCCGTAGCCGAACATATGATGTTTTAGAAACTTTAGAAAAGAAAGGATTTATTATTACTAAGGTGGGTAAGCCTTTGAAGTATATTGCCATCCCTCCCCAAGAAGTTGTGGAGAGAGTAAAGAACAATGTTTTATTGGAAGCAGACGAAAAAAAGAATATGCTTGACCAAATCAAAGGAACTCCTTTGATGGAAGAATTGACTTCTTTGCATACTGACGGTATCAAGTTGATTGATCCCACTGATAAGACTGGTGCGTTTAGAGGCCGAGACAGAGTCTATGAACATCTTCATACCATGCTTAAGAATGCCCAGAAGAGCATTGTCATTATGACCACTGCTGATGGCTTGGTTAGGAAGAACGATGCCTTCTTAGCTCCATTAAAGAAAGCTCACAAACGAGGAGTAGAGATTAAGATTGCCGCCGCTTTAGGCAAAAACGCTAAGGAATATGCTGAATTATCTCAGTTCGCCAGCTTGAAACACACCAATAAGGATGCCAGATTTGTCATCGTGGACGGCAAGGAAATGGTTTTGATGATTACTGACGATAAGAAAGTGCATCACAACTACGACTGCGCAGTTTGGATTGATGCACCTTACTTTGTAGATTACTTCCAAGCTCTTTTCAATGAAGACTGGGGAAGAATGAAGGAGTGATTGTAAAAATGGAAATAAATTATTGTCGTTACCTTGCTCTCGGAGGGCAAATTAAATATGAGTCGCCAAAATGTAGGATGTTGGAGAGAGTAACCCTCGGATTTGCAGATTCGCTGTGCCCGTTAACCAACGAATATCTCACTCGTGTATGTGCTAATAACGAAGTTGCCGGAAGAGTTTGTGCGCATTTTACGGCATTAAACAATGTAGGACAAACCGCAGAAAAATTAGAAAAACTTATCGTAGATACGAAACGTTTAGTCGAGAAGTCGCCCTCCTAAGTTATCATCTTCGCATTCAAAAAGTTATTATACAAAATTAAAAGACAGGAGGAACGAAAAATGGAAACTTTGGATTATAGCTGGGAAGAAATGGTTACAAGAAGAGTAAAACGCATTGTTCAAAAGACTCTAGACGATATTGTTCCCACTACGGAAATTTCTCCCGACAGAGCAGAGCGTATAAGAACTGGAGTGGTAGATTATGTAGAGTTTGCCGCTATAAGTTACTCGGGGAAGGCTTATAAAGCACCCGCGAGATACATCGCAAAGGAACTTTTAGAGAATGTAGAAGGAGAACGCGATCAGTATGTGTTGGAGGAGATAAAGGGATTGGCTGATATACTAAGTTTATTATAAATAAGTTCAATTCTCAATGAATATCCAGAGGAGCGTATAAGTTAGGAATAGCTTTTCTCAAGCTGATTAAATAGTCGATGTAGTAATTTAATAAAAAAAACAATAGCCCTGGGCGGACTTTCGTGCAACAACAGATAGTTGCTGGCATTCGAACCGCCGTCAACGGCTCCAAAGGCCGCTATCCCAAGCCAAAGTTTTGCTTTATTGGCCGCTAGACGACAGGGCTATAGTTAAAGAGAATTCTTCAAGTGATTTAAATTCTTTGCTCAGAAAGTATGTGTATGTCTAAGAAAACAGCTCAACAATAATTTTAGCGGCAACAGCCGTTGTTCCCGCGTCTTTTGCCGGATTAACTTCTACTATATCTCCCCCTTTAAAATTATGCAGTTTCTTCAAGCGGTGTAAAAAATAGATTAACTCCCGGGTGCTTAATCCGCCCGGCTCTAAATAACCCGTGCCCGGAGCAAAAGCTGGATCTAAGACATCAATATCGATAGAGATATACAATCCATCCCATTTATTTGCTAATTCCATCACTGCTTCCGAGATATCATACAATCCCATAATGGAAATGTCTTTGGCCATGAAATTTCTGATCTTGTTCTCTTTCAAAAACAGGAATTCATCTTTATGCCAGTTTCTTACTCCTATCAAAATAACATTTTCTGGCTTAATCTTTTTCTCATTGATTAAGACTCGCAGAAAATCTTCATGAGTCGGAGGAGAAAAATCCGTGCAGCAGTCCGGATGGGCATCAAATATAACAATCCCTGGATTTGTATATTTCTCGGCAAATCCTTTGAACGTAGAATAAGTGATAGAATGGTCTCCTCCGATAAAAAATGCAGGAGCAGAAAAAGAAAAACCATCTTTGGCTGTATTGTAGATACTCTGGTTAGTCTCTTCAATGTTGTTGGGATTTACATTTACTTCAGCAATATCAAAAACCGGAATTTTCCCATCTTCAGTCAAATAAAAATTCTTCAGATTTTTAACAATCTCTTTCGGAGCTTGCTCGCAGCCAAGATTCTTGCCAAGACAGCCGCCAGAGAAAGGAACTTTGATCAGTTTCATTTTAAGCAGGATAGGCGTTAAGAGAAATGGTGGGGATCGCTATTTCCCATATCTTCTTTGCTTCCGTTTGCACCTCATAAAGAACATCTGCTTCCAGATTTTCCAAAGTGCTCGGGTCAGCCCATTCATTTAATTTTTTCCCTCTGCTGTGCCGCCCAATCTTCCTTCGGCAGAGATGCAGCATAGAAGCATTATAATCATGATCTGTGAGATAAGCTTTGCTTACATTAGTGATGCGAAAGTTCACTTCTCCTTCAATGCAAATAGTTTTCGGTTCAGGGTCAACAGTCATAACCTTCACTAAAGGAATCTGCCCGGTTTGCAATTGAATAGAATCCTTGTGAAAGTGGCTTACAAATGGCGGATAGACATATGTCCCCGGCTCTAAATCTTCGGCAAACCGATTTTTATGCATAGGTTGGCCGTAGAATCCTCTGCGAAATTCTTCTGGAAAATTAGGAGTTAAGAACGGAAGATGGTGATACCATTTCAATGCCTTTTTTACATCAGCTTCTTTCTGTAAAATTATTTCCAATTCTTCAGAAGGAATCTCTTTGCGTTCTTTTTTCATAATTCTTCCTGAACGGAACAATATTCCTCTCTGGCCTGTTTCAACTACTTCCCAACAGTCCGCATCTACAATCGTTTCCCACAAATTTTTTATTTCTTCCATCTTATTCAGAAACTTTGTCTTTTACTGCGGCCCAGATTAAAGGCAAAGCGATAGTAGTATCGCAGATAACATCAACAAACTGGCCTTGCTCCTGCATCTTGCCCCAGGAGATGCCTTCTCTTAATTCTGCTCCGGAACTTCCACCCGGTTCAGGTCGATCCATTGTAATCTGGATGCCATACATAGCTCCCTTGGAAAACTGCATGGCTTGCTGGATGTAATTCTTAGGCACTCCTCCGCCTAGATATATCACTCCGGTCTTTTTAGCAGTCCAAGATAATTCCATCATATCTTTTAAATCTTCAAAAGCTTTAGTCTTTACTTCCTTGCCCTGAGCTAATTTTCCCCAGAGCATTAGACCAATGCCTGAATCAGAGATGGCCGGACAGAAAAGAGGGATATGTTTCCTATAACACACGGTTAAAATAGAATCTTCCTTGTCTAATAATTCTCCTAATTTCCAAAGAAATTGGCTGATGTTTTCAATATTTCTTAATTCTTCAAAATGAGCCGTAAAAAAATCTTCCATTTTTTCATAGACCCCATTAGGCATAAAAGAGTCATAAATCCGGTCCATCCCTTGTTTGTTCAGTTCAGCATCATTGACCTGATGATGGCCTTGGAAGTGATGATAACCTAGGGCTTCAATCAAATCATGAGTTAGATTAGCTCCGGTAGAAACTAAGACATCTGCAAAACCGCTTTTTAGCATATCTAACACAATCTGCTTCATTCCCCCCGGCACCATTCCTCCGGCCAGGCCGAGAAAGACTTTGCACTCTTTATCCTGAGCCATAGCTTCAGCAATCTTGGCTGCTTTAGCGATCCGGCCGGCTCCCATCACTCCGGAAGCGGCCATTTCTTGGACTAGCTCTTTGGCAGTCATTCCGACTTTGATTTCTATCTGTTTAACAGGATGCATCATTTCTTTTTAATTTTTAGGATTATTTAAATGTCTTACCTAAGAAATGGTAAAAAATTATAATTCGTGCATAACATTTAAATAATTTCGAAGAGTTACTGCTTAAATGTCCTTAGAAAAACTTTTGAAACGGATTCCCCTGAGTTTAACAGCTTTATTTTTAAGCTGCGGTTCTGAGAACGGCCAAAGCGGAGAAGGGGCCGGCTGCACTTCTGATTACGACTGCAAAGGAGAGCGCATCTGCAGTAGTGGACAGTGCGTTACCCTAGAAGAACGCAATCAAAACAATAATCCATATACTTCCCCAAATGATGATCCTACTTGTTATCCGGAATGTTCAGATGATTCCTGCAAGGATGATGGTTGCGGAGGAATCTGCGGTCAAGATTGTGGAGAGTGGGGAGAAGTGCAGGGGATATGCAACGAAGTGGATATTCAATGCTGTTATGGCTCAGCGTGTACTGCGGGCGGTTCTTGTGATGGCTTTACTTTATCTGGATATGAAGATGATTGTTTTCCGTCATTAACGAAAAGCAATGAAACCCTCCTTTTTTATGATGATTTTGAAGACAAAGAAAAATCAATTGCTCAGTGGAATGATATCTTTGATTCAAGCTATCTCAAGCATATCTGTGAAGAGGGAGGTAACCGTTCATTTTGCATAAATGCCGCGGATACAGGTGTTGCTGGTCTCGTGACTACAGCATTCGGCAATCTTGAGAAGAGTGGTAATAATCAATGGGCAGGATATTCATTAAAATTTCGAGCAAGAACTGATCAAGCAACTATCTATCTCTTATTGATGGTAGGAAGTTTACCTCAAGAAAACAACCACGTGTTTTATCTTAATGATATGTGGGGTAATGATTTCTCTAATTCTCAATGGACAGATTATGAAATCTCTTATAAAAAAGATCCCAATCTTTACGTTTCGTATACTTATCAAGATGGTGATCTGCTTTCTGCGGATTACGGTCTAGCAACTTTTGGGGGAGCAGGATACTCCTTAGAAAACTTTAAATTAAAATGGCCGTTGGGTCTTATGCTCGGTTGCGAAGACGGATTAAAATGTTTCATCGATGACATAAAACTAACCGGTTTTAATTAATTCTTAATCGTCCCGTCAGCTGCGGCCACCAGAAGTTAATATCATTAGGATCGCTGATGAGCAGATTTTTATTCTTTTCATCGCAAATGACTGAAAGCTCTCCCTGCAGAGGCAGTTCTTTTCCTTCGTGCGCCTCTTCGGCCAGCCACCACTGTTTTTCCTTCGGCGTGTGGCTGACATAATCACAGATAGGCGTAACAAAATTATAATAAGAAGCGCTGAGAGTATTATTCCAGACACAGGCCATTGCAGATTTACCTTCGCCGAAGAAGGAGAAGTAACGGGAAGTATCCATGCCCGGGCAGATAGTAAATGCACTAGTCACCGTTTTTTCAGCCAGCGGTTCAGGCAGTTGACCAGGCTCCATTTTTTCAATCTTTATTCCAACTAAACCTCCGACAAAATCAATTGCTCCGCCCACAGCATCTTTAACTCCAGTCCAAATTTTTGTCAAGGTGCTTGGCTCAAACGCAAATTTTTCTGAAGAATAAGCCACTAAATTCAGTTTAGGATGATATTTTAAGAAGCCCACAGTTTCCTTGCAGTCAACCCAACCTTCTCCTTCTGTCGGACAATAGCTTTGGATCTCTTCTGGAATCTCAATACCTAAAGAACGTAAGAAAGAATTGCTGGCATCATCAATTGGCTGATTCAAAGAAACCGCAAAGATAGTCTTCTGTTCTTTGTCTTCTTCGTGTGTCAACAGGCAGAAGTTATTGACGCAGGTATTTTCTTCATCCGGAATTAAATTTTTATTTGCTCCGCTAAAGCAGAGCTTGCCCGTAGTCTGGCAGGTCGAATCATCTTTCTTGAACTGGCATCCTTTATCGGCAGAGGTTTTGGTGTAATCCTGCTCTCCTCCGATAAACTGTTCTACATCGTAGACTGCCGAGCCGTATTCGTTTAAGGTTTCTCGGTATGGTCCGCAATAAAGAGTATACTTTTTATAATTATTATTCTTAGCCAGATCCTGAAGAGAAGTAATCACAAATTTAGTTCGAGTAGTCCATTCACCATTCTGACAGTAATGGTCAAAGATGGATTCAGTATCATTGATACAGGAAGGAGTGGTTCCTTTGTAAAACTCTCCGGCGGATACTCCCGCAGTTGCCCCCTGCATTTCCGGAGATAAGGGGGTGATAGGTGCGACAAAGCATTGAGTTTCCTTTTCACAGTAACCTTGAATTTTATTAGCCCAATCCCACTTTTTCTCCTGGGCTGTCCAATTTCCCTTGAGGCAGCGATAAGAGACTCCTTCGGTTACTATCTCTTCTCTTTCTGTCTGTGAAGACATATCTCCCACGCAGGTAAATCCATTCCAGCAGGAATTCTCAGGGCAGCACTGTTGGGCGGTCAGGGGCTGATGCAGGGCATCGTAATTGAAAGATATTTCGTTAAAAGCAGGAGGAAGAAGATATAAAGAAAGATTGGCTAAACTGCACATTCCTAACGGAGAGAATTCTACTTGATACTCCCCAGCCAGAGGAGTAAAGGAAAATAGATAATTATTGCCTGTTTGTTGGGGTGAAGAAAGTGTAATTTTTTCTCCTTTTTTGTTTATTGCAGAAACAAAGAGAGTATTATCAACCTTACAATCCGAATTAAATGAAAGTGAATATAGTTTATTTTCCAGATAAAAGAAAGGAGATTTGATTGGATCTGTTCCGGTTATAGTCAGTATATTATTCCCCAAAGTTAGTATTGACACTAACGGACCTTGTTCCCAATCTTTTATTTTCTTGTCAGCAATTTCCAATTGAGCATTAGGAATCAAATTCCTGCCGAAGACAATCGAGCCGGAATGATCAAAGACGGCCGGCTCGTAAACATCTTCTGTCGGCTCATACTCTTTAGTTTCTGGATTAAAATTAAACTTGGCCGGAGCCTTGTTCGTCCAGCCGTTGGCCGAGCAGTAGTTATCGCCGGAAATGGAGCAGAGAGGCATTTCCTTTACTTTTTCTTCCATTCCCGCACTCATCCCGGCCAAATTTGCTCCGCAGGTAAAGAATTTGCCATTCCCGTTTTCATCTTTTCCCACGATGGCTATGGCGGGGACATTCTTTGCTTCTAAATAGTATTTATTACGGTCTACTTCTACTTTTTCAGCAGTTATTTTTATTTCAAAAGGTAATCCTTGATTGGCAGCTTTATTATACAATCTAGCCGTTAAATCGTATTTTTCAGGATATAAGTTGCTCAACTTTACTTTTTCTATTATTTTGTTTGCATCATTAATAATACCTTTAATGAAATATCTGCATTCTTTTCCTGCGTCTTTTTTGCAGGGGTAAGTTTCTTCTAAACTTTTACCTCCTGCACTAATCGTAAATTTAATCTGTCCCACAGCTTCTCCCTCTTTTAGAGAAATTCCCGCCCAGCAGCCCCGCGGCTTTTCCGAATCAAGAATCTGATTGCCTTCCTCATCTAATCCGGTGACAAAACCATCATCGGCGTAAAAATCGTCCAAACCAGAGTACATGTCATCCCCGCAGCATTCGTTTCCAGTCCAAGTATAGCCGTTGGCTTCACAGGCAGTTTTATCATCAGGCAATTTAGGGCTATCATCAAGGTCAGCAATCCAGCTGCTTTTTCCTTCTTCAAATTCTTCCTTGCCAGAACAGAACAAGTTGTTATTGCTGCCGCCAATATAAATTTTTTTGATTTGAGCAGGAATAACGGAAATAATGGTCGGTTCATTGACTGGATAATAAATATCTGCTGTTAAAGGCACATCTTTTTCTAAATACGGTACGGATAAATAATCATTGAATAAATTATCTTCGATAGGTTTGTTGTCTGGAGAAAGGCCGGAAAAAATTACTTTAGGATCGAGATTTTCGGTAGCTAACTTAAAATAAGGATCTTCTGTGAAACTAAAGATAAGTTTTAGTATTTGGCTGTATTCAGGAATAGCTTTTCTTTCGTATTCTGTAGGAACACTAGACAAGGGAATCTGTCCTTCGGCGGAGATTGATTGGATATCTTTGGGATAAAGAGTTAATAAGTTCTCTCCCAGGAGTATCTGGCGGGAATAATCATTAATCGGTTTCTGTTCTTCTTCAGTAATGCATTCTTTCCAGAAGCCGAAGGCACCATTTCCTAAGCAAAAGAAGCGGCCAGCCTTTCCAATGTCACCGGCACTTTCTATACCTTCTTTTTTCAATAGCCCCGCGTTTGTATCATTACATGTATACCAGTGCATTCCATTAGAAAGAAAATCTTGGTTCGTATCAACTTTTGTTTTGATTATAAAGCTTCCTTCAGAAGCAGAAATCCATTTCCAGCTTCCTTTGTAATTCTCTTTTACGTCTTTATAAACATCAGATATAGATTTCCCGGTTTCTCCACCATAAGTAACAATGTCAGACGTAATCTGTTCATTCATACATAAATACTTTTTATCTTTCGAAATACTCCCCAAATCCTCTAATCCGTCATCTCCGCAGCAGCCGGCTTGGTCATTCCATGCCGTGCTGCTAATAATCGTGCCATCATCTTTGGTTTCTTTTTCTCCGTAACTGTTTACACAAGCAGCCATATTGCTATCACAATTTCCTCCTTCGGATTCTACATCTTTGCAAATGAGGGGGCTACTGACCCATTGATAAGAAACTTGAGATGTTTGTTTACAGAAATAGGCATTTGCTCCGTCCTCCGCAACCACAAATTTTTCTAAACTACTGGCATCACAAACAATCCACGCATACTCATTATCTGGAGTATACATATTAAGTCCATCAGTATTAAAACAACCATACGATTTTGGAAAAGCAATCTCTTCAGGAAAAATTGGAGCGGATAGTTTGTTATAATTTCCTTTGATGAGATATTCACTCGGAACAGTATCAAACACAGCACCATCTAAGTCTTTTTTCATTTCTTTATTTGTCGTTATGATTGTTCCTGGTTGGATTAAACTAGCTGCACAACCAACATCATAATTTAAATCTGGATCTAGCGTAGATGAAAGATAATAACATCCCGCGGTGGAGCGTGGAACTTTCCAAACGCATCCATTATCCATTGGAGCCCCCATAAGCCCCGATGATACATCAGCTAATAATAAATTTCCATCTTTAAAATTCTGAAAGATGTTATATCCTAATAACCCAGAAGAGGTAGGATCATAAAAATCTATACCCCTAAATCCTCGTCCAATAGCATACATAAAATTAAGCTGTTTCACCTCAGCTGTATAACCAAGGCAGAAAAAATTTTCTCCTCCAAGTTCATAACCAACATTAAATGCTACCCATATGCACATACCAAAAGATTTTTCTGGATTAATTTCCGCATTGTTCAAGGGTAGATAAAGAAGGATTGATAAAAGTATACTCACTATTACCAAAACCAACCTCTTTTTCTCCATTTTCATTAAGATTATTCTTGGGGTTTTTAAAGTTATATTATTATCTTCTTTAATTTTCCTTCTTAGGCTCTTTAGCGATTTCCCAATGGCCGCCTTTCGCTCCACCGACTCTTTTCAGCAAGCCCCTCTTCTTGAGGACATTTATATTCTTGTCAACAGCCGTTGTGCTTATGCCAATTTTTTCCGCCATCTCTCGTTTAGAAATGAGGGGATTATCCGCCACAAATCTCAAGATTTTCTTCTGATTCTCTACCAACCCTTCTACCAACCCTTCTACCAACCCTTCTACCGCCTTCCGGTTAAACGTCACAATAAACTGTCTTCCTACCTCTTTAAATTTAGTATCTGGTTCTCTGGCTAAAATCAAACCAATGCCTCTGCCCCACTTTTCGACAAAATGGATCTGATGAAACATTTCGGCGAGAAGTTCATTCCTACGTTCAGAAACTCCGCCGGCTTTGATTTTCTCAATAGTTAGCCCGCCGTATAGTAAACCCGGACTTCTAATCTCCAGTCTATCTTTGAAGATAGCAATATTGACAGAATCGTAGAGATAATAATCCCGATGGCAAAAAGCGTTGATGATTGCTTCTCGGAAAGCTTCCTTATCAATCTCGGGAACATCTACTCGATATAATCCTTCCAACCTCATCCCCATATGGATATTTTCCAGAATATATCTTTCAGCTTTTTCAATCAAGGTAAACACATCTCCAACAAATTCCTGCATATCAATTGTGACCGCAGTTGTTTCGCCAAAGACTGCACAGCGTAACTTTACATTAGGGAAAAACTTTTCTGGATTTTTAGCGAAGAGAATAACTGCCGTGTTCAATATTTTTCCTTGCGAGAGGAGACTGAGTTTCTTCAAAGAATTCTCGACGGTATCAAAGCTTTTTCCTGCTTTTTGTAAGAACCACCACAACTTTTTCTGGCTGATATCGCTTATTTTCGCCTCTTTACAAACCTCTTTATCCCACGCCATTTTTTCTTTATTCTTGTCAAGAATCATCCTTTCAACTTCTTTGGCGTTTAATTGCCTATCTTCATCCCCTACCCTTATGTATGCTCTTCCTTGCGCGAAATATGGAATGTTGTTGCCTGCAAATTCTATATGGACGCAGGGCATTCTTTCTATTACCAACTCATTGACTTTGGGGAATATCTTTGGTTCAATATGTTCAGAGATAGCTCTCGAAACCTCTCGCAAAGTATTCTCAGTGACAGTTTGACCGACTACTTTTCCATTACGGTCAACACCAAAATACAATTCTCCTTGTTGGTGTTTATTAAGAATAGAAGCTATAGAGATAAGCGCTTCTTTTAGTTCTGAAGTTGACTTCTTCAACTCTAAAGTTTCGTTTTCTCTTAGCTTTTCTGTCATTCCCTAAAGATTATTCTTGGGGTTTTTAAACCTATTTACTCTTATTTATTGAGAAAAACAATCTCTCCGGCCTGTTCCTCATCTGCACCAAGCGCTTTGGCCAGCTTGCATATTAAAACCAGTAGATTGCCGCTTTCGAAAGGTTTTTAAATAGTTATGTTTTTTGTATAGTATAACAAGCAAAAAACATAAAATGGAGCCGCCGTTAATAAAAAGAAAATTAATAGAAAAGATTGTAAAATATACTAATTCTAAAGAAGCGTTGGTAATTCACGGAGCCAGGCAGGTAGGCAAAACCTCGTTGATGAAGTACCTTTTAAAAAATTACATCTCTCAAAATGCGTTTTATTTTGATTTAGAACTGCCGGGCTTATTAGAACTATGCAACCAAGGTCCGGAGAGTGTTTATCAATATCTGCTTCAAAAGGGAGCCAGGGAAAATCAACGAATTTTTCTGGTAATTGATGAAATTCAGTATCTCGATAATCCTACCAACTTCATAAAAATACTCTGCGACCATTATTCCTCAATCAAATTAATCGTCTCTGGCTCATCCACCTTTGAAATAAAAAAGAAATTTAAAGACAGTCTTGTCGGAAGAATTCTCACATTTGAACTTTATCCATTGAGTTTTGAAGAATTTCTTCTTTTTAAAGAGAAAAAGTATAAATTAACCAAAGAAAACGTCAAAGCAATAAATGATGAGCTTATTCTGTTAGCTGAAGAGTATATCCGATTTGGCGGGTATCCGCGAATAGTTTTAGAACACTCGGAAGAAAAAAAGTACACCTTTCTTTCCCAGATAATCAATACTTACCTCAGAAAAGATATTCGAGACATTGGAAAGATAAGAGATATTTCCTCGTTCAACAAATTGTTGGAGTTGTTGGCTTCACAATCCGGACAAATTTTAAATATTCTGGAAATTTCTAATACTCTCAAGATTAACAGGGAAACCGTTTCCCTCTACTTGGAGTTGTTGGAGAATACATTCATAATAAAACGAATCTCCCCTTTTCATAAAAACTTGAGAAGCGAATTGTCAAAAAATCCAAAAATATTTTTTTTAGACACGGGGTTAATGCATCTGCTATGGCTAAAAGAATTTCCTAAAGTTATTCTGGGCAATGCCTTTGAAACATTTGTCTTTTTAGAGTTGATGAAATTAAACCGAGAGATACATTTCTGGAGAACGACAAATAAGCAGGAAATAGATTTTATTGTTAAAAACAAAGAGTTGTATGCTATAGAATCTAAGTACAACTTTCATAATATTAATAAAAAAAGTTTAATTTTTTTCTCTGAAACATATCCCTGTAAGATGAGGGTTGTTGGTTTAAAAGGAGAACAAGCCGGGAAGTATGTCTGGGAATTAGTGAAAGAGTTAGAATAGATTTCTAATTCAACGAAGAATAATCTCTTCAGCCGTCCCCTCGTCTGCACCCAGCACTTTGGCCAGCTTCTGCAGATCAAAAGGGCTTCTCATTGCTTCAGTATAAGCAGTAAAACTGCCCAAAAAAGTTTTCACTCCAAATTTCCGGCAGAAACGGATATTCTGCATCATCCTTCCTAAAACCAACCCTCTCTTTTCTGTCTCCAAAAGAGAAGAAAAAGAAAATGCAATAATCTTCCCGTTCCGAGCTGCAATCCGGCAGATTATCTCATCCAGACCGGATTTGCGGTAATGCAGATGATCTTTTTTATGCGTATATTCAAGATTAAAAAGTATATCTGCCGCAGTCTTCTCCAAGACAAAGCGGTTGAATTCTTCTTCTCCGGCCGGTACCAAAGCTAAAAATTTCTTTCCTTTGATTTGATCGATTTTTCTGGTTAATTTGTTTCCTATCAAATCAGCCACCAGCACCCCATAAAGCAGTTTAATTTTCCCTGCCGGTAAAATTTTTACTTTCTCCGGTGCATCATAAATTAGGACTAACTGCTCGTAGCCTAAGGCTAAAGCCATTTCAATCAGTTCCGATTCATTTCCTTCCGGAAAAACCAAATCCGTTTTCATATTAAGCGAACTCCGTCACGCAAAATGTTTTTAACCAGTAAATCTTTTTTATGTTTATAAAAACCAGTTTTCTCAAAATAATGTATCTCAATCTTTTTATTATAAATCTTTTCTAATTTAGCCACTATTTTATTGATGTTCTCTTTACGAATCTCCTGTGAATATAAGACTGCTATATCCACATCCGAATTTTCTTTGTACACTAGTTTAGCATAAGAGCCAAAGAGCCAGACCTCATCTCCCTTAAGGAACAATAGGGAATCAACCAAATCAGTTAAAAGATAGAACACCGTAAGAGGCAATTCTCTCAACTGCTGATATTGATACTGGCATATTTCTAAAAGTTCTTTAGCCGATTTATCGGCAATATTTAGAGAGTAATAATTTTTTTCTCTTTTGGCAACGCCGGAGGCAAGAATCTGGCGAAGAGCTTTATCTAAAGGTACATTATTCAACCGGGTTTTCTCTTTGATTTCTTTCCGGTTAAAGCGGGAGCCGGGGGATAGGCTGAATAAAATTAATAGTTTATAGCAATCTGAATTAAAAATCAGACTAATCACTATTCTCACCAAACAAAAGATTTATTTTCTTCAAAATGATGGTAGTAGCATGCACTTCTAATTCTACCTTTAGGCGAAACTGTTTGGCTAGAAGTAACTTCGTAATATCATGCATTGCATAATAGCCGGAGATAATGCTCCATCGAGGAAAGGTTTTTAAAACTGCTTGGCCATGGTGAAAATTGTCTAAATACGAATGTTTAAAGAAATTAGTGTATCTTTCTAATTCTAACTCGCCAATACGGCTAAGTTTTCCTTCTTGAAGTAGTTTCTCAATTTTTACCATATTTTAGGTATAATCTGTTATTTGTTTATATACTTTACCTAAAAAATGGTATTTTATTTACAAGAAACTTCGTGGTTAAAAGGTTCTGGCTTTAGCACGAAGTTTGTTGTTTCAAAACAGTGGTTTTGTTACCAACTAACTGTTCAACAATCTGGCAAGCCCGGCAGATCTCCTGCCGACCAGCTTCTCCGCAGATCCGGCAGGCCTGCGGCTCTTTGGCCGAAGAGTATTTCTTCCGAATCGCCGGCAAAAGACCGATAAAATTTTTGACCAGCCTTTCGTTCACATTTTTCTCCGACAGTTCTAATTCATTTAGTCCATCCCGCACTTTGCCTCGGAAAGAAAGATATGCATACGGGCATTCATGATAAGAAACTTCAAATTCCTTAAGCAGAGAATACGCCATCACTTCTTTCTCCGAGCAGAAATAAAGCGGCTTGATGCGTTCAGTAAATTTCTTATGAGAGAATGCTCCGGTCTTCGGCCCGAGATTAGCCGAAAGAGCCAGATTGCCGTTGCAGAGATTCATCAAGATGCTCTGGCTTTCATCATCTAGATTATGGCCGGTGGCAATTACATCAAAACTCCGCGATTTCTGATTAAGCAGATATCTCCGCAGAATCCCGCAGGCATAGCAGGGATGACCGCCCAGTTTTTTTAGTATCTTGTCCAAAGAAGCGCCAAACTCTTTCTGAAATGAATAAATCTGCAGAGGAATTTTATTCTCTCGGCAGAACTTCTGCAAATCGAGGAGAGTATGCGGCCGATAGCCTTTGATTCCTTCATCTATGGCCAAGGCAGTTGGTTTATAGCCCCATTTATTCAGCAGATACAAAGCTACTGTGCTGTCTTTGCCGCCGGAGCAGGCCACAACCAATTTAATTTTTTTATTCGGCAGCAATTTGTACTTTTGGATTGTTTCCTTCACTTTACTTTCAAAGTAGGCCAAGAAGTGATTCTTGCAGAGGGCCGGAGAAGAGAAAACAGCTTTCTGGAGGCATTTTGAACAGTTCATTTTAACAAGTAAAATGCCGATATATTTTATATGCTTCTATTTTTATCGCAGGAGCGGCTTATACGGTTGCTGTTTGCCGACCCGACAGGGGTTGTCCCTACGGGATGTCGGGTAGGACAAGCTTTTCGACTATCAAATTATAGAAGTGAGGAGGAACGACTTTCGAGTTTGGCTTCGAGGAGAAAAGTTGCCCGTCTGCCGTCGGTGGCGGTTCAAAATTTATTGTAGTCACTTCATAGTTACAATTCAACCAAAAGCTTTATATAGGTGTGGCTCTTTTTAGGTCTATAATAATCCAAATTGGAGGTAAAATAAAATGACTTACGCAATGGCACAAGCGGAATTGGAAGGTTTTCCTGTTCAATATGGTGAAGAAATAGTTCGGCACTTGAACAGAGTAGTTAGTGCTAGACTGAAAGATAATACCACTCTCAAAGAAATCGGAGAGGCAGTTTCGCCGTATGTCAGACATGCTTTGAATGATGATACAAAAGACGGATATACTTGGTATGGTGGGCTTTATTATGATGTTAATGGAGCAAGAGTAGCTGTTCTTTTTCCATGGCATCAAGATTGGAAGCATCCAGAAACTCAAATGGATAGATCCATAAATGTTTATAGTGATAGAGAATTACCTCAAGAAGTTGTTGGAAATTTATTAGAGCAAATTGCATATCAAACAGCTCTGAGAGTTCCTCTTTCAAAAAGAATCTAATCTTCTTATTCTTTTATAACTTAAGCCCTCCTCCTCAATTCAATTTGCAAAATTCGAGAGAGCAAAGCGAACCGCTAAATAATCGTTAGAGGATAGTGCGGAGCATTTCCAAGTCGTTTCGTTATCAGATTTAGCGAAGGCAGACTCGGAAATTTATCCTCCCGAAACCACAGAAACAACTTTTATCTTATCTTTTTCTTTTATTTTTTCATCAAGAGTAATCAGCTCTTTGTCTCGAATCACTAAGACGGCCGCTTCATTAATCCCCAGCTTCTCCAGCAGTTCTTTGGCCGTGCCTGTAAACTTCAGGTTTCTCTTTTTATTTTCTCGTTCTAAGTAAACTTCCATTTTTATTCTCCAACCAACGGCCGCATAACCACAAGCGTTGTCTTCAACTCTTTAAAGTTTTCCATCCGCTGGCCCACTGCCATCGCTCCTACTTTTTCTTTCTCGGCCCACGCTTCAATTTCTTTAATCGTTTTCACAATCTTCAGCTCTAAAGGAAAAGGAGAGTATTCTTGCAGCAAAGAAATATCTTTTTCTTTCAAAGCAAAAGGATAAATCGCGCAGCCCCGCTTCATCATCAACTTTCCAGCTTGCAGGCTGTCTTCATTTTCTACCAGCAAAGCCACTCTTCCCTCACAGCCGACAGGTAATCCTCCTACACTTGGGATTTTCTCAGCGAATAAATAAACACAATCCTCTTCTACTTCCACCCCTAATTCTATATCCGGCTGGTGCATATCCACTTCTTTTTTTGTTTTCGCTTCTAGATACTTCCCCAGTTCGCGGTTAATCTCAGGAGAAGTAAGGGGAAACTTCTTGTTCTGTCTCTGAGCATTGACCTTGAAAGTCTTAAATTTTAGTTCCTGCACAAAGCCCACAGCTGTCTTTTTCAGCTCGTCCCAATCTAAGGTTGCCTTTCTGACAGGAGAATAAGAAACTAAACCAAAGACTTTGGCCAAAAAAAGTAGTTCTTTATCTTCACTTTCCACTAGCAGACGGTTATGTATTTTTTTAACTATGATACTCAAGTTCCGCTGCTCGGCCATCAGCTTGATATTGCGCATCAAAGCATCTTCAAAATGCTTCCGGTTCAGGCCTTTGAGGAAGATTTCCCCATAGCGGCAGAGGTAAAGGGTCATTTTTGCTTAAAAGCCAAAAACCTTTATAATTCTTTAGTTCTCCCCGGTTTATTCAAAAAGACAGCTCGTAAAACAAGTATTCTCATTTCTTATGGAACTCTTTTCTAGCTGTTCTATCTCTTAAACCTCCATCGGAAATCATGGGGTCGGCCATACTCTAAACTACCCATTTAAGCTTCAAAATATATTTAAAAAGCCGGCCATTTCCTTTATAAATAGCTCAAAAACAGCAAATTCAGGCAAATATTTAAATACTATCAGCATTTATAAATGGTTTATAAACAATATTTAATGATTTATAAACCAGGGGGTGCATTGGCATGGCAAAGATAAAGAAAGAAGTTAAGATTCATAAGAAAGAGATTGCAGTGGTCAATATCGTAATCAGTTCTGCATTGGAAAAAGATATTCCTTTGGAAAAGATGGCCGCTACATTAAGCAACACTGAATACAATCCTGAGCAGTTTCCTGGATTAGTTCTTAGGATCAAAGAGCCGAAAACCTCCGCACTAATTTTCTCCAGCGGCAAGATTGTTCTCACTGGCGCCCGCACGATGGAAGATGTGCAAAAAGGCATTGAAGCCATTATCAAACAGCTGAAAAAATTGAATATCAATGTAACTATCAAGCCAGAGATCACAGTACAAAATATTGTTGCTTCAGGAAATGTGGGAATGGATCTCAATCTCAACGTTTTAGGCATTAAATTGCCTAATACTGAATACGAACCAGAACAATTTCCCGGGTTGGTACACAAGCTTAAAGGAACTAATGCTACGTTCCTTCTGTTTTCCAACGGGAAGATTGTCTGCACCGGAACCAAAAGCGAACAGCAAGCCAGAGATGCCTTGGACAAGCTAATTGAAACCCTGAAAAAGGTAATGGCGGAAAAATCCTAATGAATGCGGATGAACAAACACGTATCTTTAAGGAATTTTTAGAAAAGTTTTATTATCCTCCCTTGCTGGAAACAGTGCGCAAGGGAGAAAATTTTCTTCGTATAGATTTTATGGAACTGGCCAAGTTCAGCCCGGAAATCGTTGAAGAATTATTAGAACATCCGGAAGAGATAATCAAAGCAGGAGAAAATGCCGTCAAAGAATTTGATCTTTCTCATTCCATCAATCGTTTCTATCTTCGTTTTTTTAATCTCCCTGAATCCCAAAAGATCCGCTTAAGCGAAATCCGCAGCAAGCATCTGGGAAAATTTTTTTGGACAGAAGGAGCAGTAAGAACTAAAAGTGAAGTCCGCCCTCATGTGATGGAAGCCAAGTTCGAATGCCCCAGCTGCGGCAGCATCATTTCTAAATTACAGGACAGCAAAAGTTACACCGAACCTTCCCGCTGCGCCTGCGGCCGAAAAGGCAAGTTCAAGGAAGTGAGCAAAGAATTAGTCGATGGTCAAGGTTTAACTTTAGAAGAATCTTCAGAAGATTTGGAAGGGGGAGAACAGCCCAAGCGTTTGCATGTCTTCTTAAAAAATGATTTAGTCAGTCCCCTCAATGAACGACGGGCCAGTCCAGGAACTAAAGTGCGGGTGGTGGGCTGGGTAGGAGAAGTTCCCATCACCTTGCGCACTGGCGGCCAAAGCACTAAATTTGATTTACTAATAGAAGCCAATAATGTCGATACAGTGGATGAAGATTTCTACATGGTCAAAGTAACTGAAGAAGAAGAGAAAGCCATCAAAGAGTTGGCTGAAGATCCTCATGCTTATGAAAGATTAATCAACAGTCTCGCTCCCTCTATCTACGGCCACGAAAAAGTCAAAGAAGCTTTAGTTCTCCAATTGGCCGGCGGAGTAAAGAAGGAGCGGCCGGATGGAGTGACTATCAGAGGAGATAGTCATATCTTATTAATAGGAGATCCGGGCAGCGGTAAATGTCTTCATCCAAGAACTAGCATAGTCTGCACTGATGGCAGTATCAAAACAATCGAAGAATTGGTTCAAACTCGCAGCGGAAAGATTGTAGAAGAACACGCATGCTGTCCAAATGCTGTATTCGAAGTTGCTGCTTTAAATGAGAGAGGCATTTTAAATTCCAATAACGCCACTCTTCTCTGGAAGCGGCCATCACCTCAAAATATGCTTTATCTACGAACTAGTTCTGGCAGTGAAATCATTGTTACTCCTAATCATCCTTTTTTTGTTACCGAAAGTGGAATCGTCTTTGCCAAAGAAGCGCAAAGCTTGACTTCTTCAGATTTTATCGCCGCTCCTCGTATCTTAAGAATCGAAGGATCTCTTCAAAAAATTAATCCGATTTATCAGTCAACTCCCGCCCATAATCGCCGCAGCATTATTTTTCCTGGGGTATGCGATCAAGAAATCGCCCGCCTTTTTGGTTACTTAGTTGGCGATGGCTATGTCGCCTTTTCTCAGACCAGCGGATGGGTCAGTTTAACCAATAATAATCCTCTGCTCTTAGAAGATTTTAAGAACATCTTACAAACGAAATTCAATGCAAAGGTTATCCTTAGGCAATCGCATAAAGGAAAATCTGCGCAGGAGTGTTATGCTACTTCTATCGAATTGGTACGTATACTTCAAGCTATTGATCCCTCTTTAATCCGCAAATCTCAAGGCAAACGAATTCCAGAAATAATCTGTAAATCGCCTCTTTCAGTGATTAAACCATTTTTGCAGGCATTGTATGAATGTGAAGGCTCAGTTCACATAAAAAAACGAGCCATCGAGATTTCTTCTGCCAGTAAAGATCTTATCTCTGATTTAAAGATCATCCTTCTTCGTTTTGGCATAATCAGTTTCATAAATAAAAAAGAAAAATTTGCTTCGAACACGGTGCAGAAAAAAAGAAGAAGCTATTATGAATTAGTAATATACGGTGAACATACATTGGTCTTTGCTCAGCAGATTGGTTTCTTAAGTTCAGAAAAACAATCAAAATTGACAGCCATTAGTTCCTCTGCAGTCAAGCACAATACTAATACTGATGTTATTCCTAATGTGCAGAGGATTCTTAAGTTTCTGCGCAAAAATGCTTCTCTCTTCCAAAGACAGTTAAATATTCCTCGAGGAACATATCTTCATTATGAATTGGGCGATCGTAATCCCAGTCGTTCCAACTTTCAAAAAGTAGTGGCTAAACTTAAAGAGCAGCAAGCTACTGCTGCACAGGCAATAAACCTTTTAGAAGAGTTTGCCTCTTGCGACATCTTTTGGGATAAGGTGGAGGAAATTAAAAGTATTTCTTCTGATTGTGATTTTGTATACGATCTTCAGGTGGAAGAAGTTCATAACTATATCGCTAATTCTTTAGTTGTGCATAATTCTCAACTCCTTAAACGAGTGGGTAAGATTGCTCCCAAAGGAAGATACACTTCTGGTAAAGGCGTTTCTGCAGCCGGCCTTACTGCTTCCGTAGTCAAAGATGAATTGCTTGGCGGCTGGTCTTTGGAAGCCGGAGCATTAGTTCTTTCTAACAAAGGTTTCTGTGCTATTGATGAGATGGACAAAATGGCCAGGGAAGATACTGCCGCTCTTCATGAAGCCATGGAGCAGCAGACCATCAGTATTTCTAAAGCTAATATTCAAGCTACTCTTCATGCAGAGACCACTATTCTTGCTGCGGCCAATCCCAAATCCGGCCGTTTCAATCCATACGATCCTCCTGCCCAGCAATTGGATCCCGTGGCTATGCCTTCCACTCTTCTAAGCCGTTTCGATCTGATTTTTCCAATAAAAGATTTGCCGGATAAAATAAAAGATGAAAAGATGGCGTCTCATATTTTGGGAATGCACCAAAATCCAGGAGAAGGCAAACCAGAATTAGAGACTAAATTTCTGCGTAAATTCTTTTCTTATATCCGCCAGCATTGCAAGCCCCAGCTTACAGACGGAGCTTTGAAAGAAATAAAAGATTATTATGTCCAGATGCGCGGCATGGTCCAAGCCGATGGTGGTGGAATGCGGGCCGTGCCAATTACTGCCCGTCAGTTGGAAGCTCTGACCAGATTAGCCGAAGCTTCAGCCAAATTACGTCTTTCTCCCAAAGTCACTAAAAAAGATGCTCAAAGAGCTATTGATATGATTGATTACTGTCTGAAGGAAGTGGCTATGGACAAAGAAACAGGAGTAATTGATATAGATAGAATGTTTCCTCTTCCCAGCGCAATAAGATGATGGTAGTCAAAGAAATGCTGGTAAAAATAGAAGAAGAGATGGGCGGCAATAAGCAGATTGAAAAAGAGAAATTAGTTGCTGCCTGTGTAGAGAAAGGAATCAAGAGTGATGAGCTGGAAAAGATTTTAGAATTAATGCATCGTTCAGGAGAGGTCTTCGAACCCAGAAGAGGAGTGATTCAACGGCTTTAATCATATATAGACATCCCTGGCATTAACCATTAAAGAATACAAATAGTTAAAAAGAGAGTAGTTAGGAGTTAATTATGGCCGATGATTTAGTCCAACGGCAGACTGCTGTCAAGTTGCTGATTACTGATCTTCTTAGCGGAGAATTTTCTAAAGAGGAAAGCCAGACTCCAGTCCTCTCGTTGGGAGAGCAAAAGATTTACCGAGTCAATGTTATTGGAATGGTAATCGGAAAAGCAGAAGAAGAAGTTCTGGCTAATCTTTTTCTTAACGATGGCACAGCCAGCATTAATCTTCGTTTCTTTGAACGCAATTCTGCATTAGATGAACTGAATGCTGGAGATGCAGTGATGGTAGTCGGCCGCCTGCGCGATTACAACGGCGAACGTTATCTCTCTCCGGAAATTGTCAAGAAAGTAGACCGCCTATGGCTGCAGCATCGAAGGAAAGAGCTGGGAGCAGAAACTCGCCAGATTAACGCAGCGGTTAAAGAAGAACCAGCCGGAAAAATCATGCCTAAACAGGAACCGGTTGAAGAAGAAAGTAAAGACGAAAGCAGTGAATTCCTCAGCCCTGAAGGAAAAATTCTGAAAAATATAGCAGATTTGGACAAAGGCGAAGGAGCAGAGATTGAAGAAGTCTTGGCGGCCAGCAAGGTAAACTATGCCGAAGAAATCATCAAACGGATGCTGGAAAGAGGAGAACTATTTCAGATAATGCCCGGAAGAGTGAAAGTGGTTTAATTTTTTTTATATAGCCGAACAGAAAGTTTTTTATATCCATGCAAAGTTATTTTTTTATGGCAGCTTCGCTATCAAAAACTTCTCTTAAAGCCCCCCTACGAATTTACATCCGTCCGATGCGGTTAGAAGATGCAAAACTGGTTTCTCAATGGTATAATGATTCAGATACAAAGAGATATATGAGCACTACGGTCCGAGGTTACAAATACTCTCCCCAAGACATAAAGAAAGAAATCCAAGAAAACAATCCGCGGGAAGAGTTGTGGTTCATGGTCTGCTTGAAATCCAATCGCAAGCCCATCGGCCAGGCAGGAATCGACGACTTAGACTTTTTAGACATGAGGGGAGAAATATTTTTCCTTATAGGAGATAAGAATGAAAAAGGTAAAGGATATAGCAAAGAGATTGTCCAGCTTCTGCTAAATCATGCCTTTAAAAAGCTAAAATTAACCAGCTTGTTTGCTACA
>JAGVYL010000045.1 GCA_018303285.1 Candidatus Woesearchaeota archaeon
CCCTTGAAATCATTGACGGCCAAGTATTCTTGGATATCTCTTTGAGGAATATCTTTCTGCTGAAGTGCGAGTTTGGTGGCATCTTCCTTGTGCCAAGCAAAGCTTCCGGCATGATTGAGCATCTCATGCATTTCTGCTTCTTCCTCTGGACTTAATTTCTGCTGCAGAGTAGGTTCTAACGGAATAGTGCTTGCAGACGGCAGGACTTCTGGTACAGAAGCAGGGCTTTGGCAGGCAAGATAAACGGCTGCGAGTAAGGAGAGATGTTTCTTTTTCATTTTATTTTTTCTTGGCCGTTAATTTTTTGTCCCATTCCACTTTCTTTAAAAGAATCACATGCACAGGTGTCTACTTTTGCTCTTTCTTTTATTCCGAGTAGAATCTCATATTCCCATGGAAATTCGGTTTTAACGTTTTCGACAAAAAAATATGCGTTCTGAATTAAGTGAGGGACAAATTCACTATTTCCAAAACCGTTATCATAAAATACTAATTTTTCTACTTTAGAATATCTTCTCCAAAGATCATTTCTCTTCATTAATTCTTGGTGTAAAGAAAGAATCTTTTCCTGTTCTGGTTGAAGTATTTTTTCGAATTCATAGTGTATTCGTTCATGTTCAAGAACCGGTTTAAGCGAATTTGGACTTCGAACTGGCTCTCTAAGAACAGATTCTTTAATAACTATGCCGCCTGGTTGAGTTAAGGCTGCTAAATACACCGAAATTTCTTCTGGTGAATATCCAACGTTAGACAATTTTTGGTAGAATTTTTGTTTAATCTCATCCAGTTCGGCTTTAGCGCCTGGCGATAGCTCTTTACTACTAAAATAATATGCAGGATGCGAACGTGCAAATCTATCACCACCTGCTAAAGATTGAAAAGTTTCTACTATCTGGTCAGGCAAAACCTGCTCGTTTTCTTTTAAGCAATAACATTCTTTGGTTGGGTTTTCAATTGCTTCTGCAGCCACAACAGCAGCAACAATGCCATCTACGCCACTACTTTTGGCACTTTCAGAAGTGTTAGTGGAATTATAAAAAGTGATAGCACTGCTACAATTAGCATCTATCAGTAACGTTAATAATAATGTTTGAAGTGTTTTTTTCATTTTATTTGTTTTTTTTAGTTAATCTTTTCTCTATTTCTTTTAGAAGAGTAGTATATTTTTGTTCAATTTCTGTTCGTTTTTCAGCATAATAATCTTCGGCTTCTTTTCCACTGACTCCTAATTCAAGTACGTCCCCATAATAAGAATCTAATATTTTATCTAACCCTTCATCTGTTAAGCCATAATTCCCCAATCGTTTTCCCTTGACTTGATTAGAAGTTATATTGATGGTTAAGAAGTCTGCTGGTCCAATCATTCCATCCGATTGAAAGTAGGGTGGAGTATTTTCCGAAGTTTTATCATCGTAGTCAATATATTCTATTACAATTAGTTTATTTCCTTCTTTAAATTTTTTGGTATACGAGATTAAGATTCCAGATTTGGCTGGACAGATAGCCGTGGCTGAACAATGGAAAAAATCTGATGCGCGGGTTTCTTGTGAATTATGAGAGGTTGCTGGATCAGCTTTTAATAATTCTACTATTCTTACAACTAGTGGATCCATTTTGGGTTCTGATGGTTTAGGGCTAGCTATAGATGGAATTAAACTAAGTCCAGCTAAAATAGTAATAAGTGTTCTTTTCATTTTAGTAACGCCACCTTGCCGGCCAACCTCGAGTATCCAGATGAGTAAACGAATAACCTTTGCCAATGCCGCCGTTTTTGAAGATTCTTTCTATTGACCGGCGAATTGTTTTATAACCCCCGTCTATATCTACACCATCGCCGGAACAATGATGAACGGTAGCCGGAATTTATAGACACCGGCCGTTTTAATTGTGCCCGCAGATTATCTAATCTTTTTAGCATATCAGATTCAATTCGAATATGAGTATAATACGTGTCTCCCCATCTTGCCTGAGTAAATTCTTTTTTGGCTAAGGGTATAGTCTCAATACGAGCGAATTCTCCTAAAGTGAAATATTTGGAAACTTTTTTTCCCAAATCTTCTTTTCTTACTTTGACAAGGGGATTGCCGGAATACCCCGGATCGTAGAACTCTCGGCCTTCACCAATCAGTTGAGGATTGCTGATTACTTCTAGCTCCAAACCGCTTGGTAAACGGAGCTTTTTTTTAGTAAAAACTTTCTTTTTTTGTTTAGGAGCTTTTTCTCCATCTTCGGCCATCTCTTCTAGACTACTTTTTCTTTTGGCACGATGCTCTCTGCAAGGCAGAGATAACCGTTGTCCGGGATAAATCAAATCTTGATCTTTTAATTGCGGATTGAAGTCTAATACTTCAGAGAGGGTGATGCCGTTATCATAAACAATGCCCAAAAGAGAATCTCCTGTTTTTACTTTGTAATCCTGCTCCAGCTTCAAATGCTGACCGGGGTGGAGTTTACTGCTCGGTTTAATGCTCGGATTGCACGAAAGAATTTCTTCCACTGAAGAACTTATTCTATTACTGATTTTAGTGAGATTATCCCCCTTCCTTATCAGATAGTCTTTTGCTTCTGCCTGAGTAGCAAGCAAAAGGGGAAAAAGTACACTCATTATTCTGTGAAACGCCATCTAATCTCAAAATGAAGCCTATTTATAAACTTTATGGGTATAACTACATTGGAGTAACAACTATAAAATACTTAGAATCCTGCGGCCTTCAAAAGAATTCTTTTGATTTTCTTGTACGTCTTTTCCCATGCGAAATCTCGGATAACTGTTTCCCGAGCATTTTCTCCTAATTCTGCCCGTTTCCGCTTGTCCATGAGCAGATGCATGATTTTTAGAGAGAGATTAGTAACATTGTTGCGAGGGAAGAACATCCCGTTATAGTCTTTCTTGATGTATTCTTTCATAAAACCTACTTTGGTGACAATCACCGGCAGGCCGCAGGCCATTGCCTCTAAAGTGGCTAGGGAAGTGGTTTCTGTCAGGCTAGGCATGACAAAGACATCAGCAGCTTGTAGATACGGGACCACATCAGAAACAAAGCCTGTGACCTTTACGCCATTAATCTGCTGCAGTTCAGCCACTTTTCTTTCTGAACCACCTCCGATAATCAGTAGGCGTGCATTAGTTAGCTTATCTCTAAGTTTGATATATGCTTTGGATAGAGTATCGAGATTTTTTTCAGTGCTGATGCGGCCGAGATAGCAGATGATCTTTTCTTTATGAGAATATCCGATAGCTTCTTTGGCCTGCTGCTTGTCCTTGGCTGGCCGAAAATGGTGGAAATTGACACCCAGTTGGACGATTTCCCATCGACCTTGAAAACCGCGCTCTTCAAAAATCTCGGCCAAACCAAAATGGGGAAACATAGTCAGATTGAATTGATTGGTTTTCTCAATAGTCATCCTTCTCAGCCAGGGAGAAATAAACCAGCGTAAAATACCGGGTACACCCATAGCTCTAGGCAATAATTCCCAATCCATCTGATGGATATAAACAAGAGCTGGTTTGTGATGCTTTTTGCTGTAACGTAAAGCATAACGGCCGATAGCAGCCTGCCCCTGAGCCCAGACCACATCTGCGTTTTTTACTTGTTCTTCGATAGCTGCGCGATTCTCTGCATTAAGTTTGATAGAGCGGTGGCCGGCTACCCCGTACCAAGAAAGAGGCAGTTTTACTAATAAGAACTTATGCTTTTTATGCAAAACATGAGAAGAATCATAATTCGGAGCTAAGACAATCACATTGAAATCCTTGACAAGGGAGGGAAGCAATTCATTGAGAAAGCGCACGATGCCGTCTTTTCGTGGATACCAAGTATCCGTGGCTATGACCAGATTTGGCTTTCTCATCTTGTATGCCTCTGTTTGCTTATCCTTTTTTGTTTATTTTTTGCAGTTTACCTTTCTTATTACTATTTTTGTTTTCTTTAACTTTTATTCTTTAACTTTTATTTAATCTTGAAAAACTTTTCTCCGTATTTTACTCCGATACGTAATCCCTGGCTCAGAGCTTTGAAGTATATTCCTCCAATCAGAGTGTAAACCGAAATCCATTGACTCGGGAAACAGTGAAGAGCAACTTTTTTCTGAGCAAAAGTATGAGAAATATCTACAAATAAGCAGGGATACGAAGTTTTACGACTGACTGGATTCCAAATGGAATAAGAATAGACTGGCGGAGGAGAATTCATCTTGGCCAACAAGTCCAAAGTAATCTTAAATGCTTCGTGATGATCACCATGGGGGTCTTCTCCGGAATGGGTAAAAATTTTGACTGGTTTTTCTTTGTTTAAGATTGCTAAAAGTTTTTCTTCATTTCCATTTTTTTGGTAATCTTCCCAAAATTTCCCTTCTCGAAAATTAAGTATAAATAACTGACAGCCCAAGACTTTAGCTGCTCGTTTTGCCTCTTTCAGACGGAAACTCCGGGTCACCTCTTCTTTTATCCAAGGATGAGATTTCTCTCCGTAAGAGAAAACGATAGAGATTACCCGTTTTCCTTCTCTTGCATATCGAGCAATAGTCCCCCCAGCTCCGATAACGAAATCGTCAGAGTGAGAGCCAAAAACAAGGATGGTTTCTTTAGGCATAAGGGAAGAATATTTTTTAGGTTTATATAGTTATTCTCTACTATCGCAAATCTTATAAATTTCCCTATTGGCTGCCTTGAAATGGAGAGGGTATTGGTAGTGCCGACTAATCGGCTGTTTCAGGAAGGATACTTTCAAGGCTTTAAAAGCGCCAAAGATTTTAAGATAGATTTTGTTGAGTTGATGAACAATTACAGCATGTTTTTATTTAGAAAACTAGCTGAGAAAGATCCTAAATTTAAACAAGTTATCCCTTATATTGTCTTTAAATTTCATAATGAGTTCTTTATTTTCCGTCGGTTAGGGGCAGGAGGAGAGCCGCGTCTGCATAACCGTTTTTCTTTAGGTATTGGGGGGCATATCTCTTCTTTAGATGGCAGCAATAAGGGGGCGAAGGTAATTCATGAAGCTATTCGGCGGGAGTTTGAAGAAGAGTTGTATTATGCAGGTAGTTTTGCTCCCCAACTAGTGGGTTTTATCAATGACGATTCAAATGAGGTAGGAAAGGTGCATTTCGGGATGGTTTTTTTAGTGGAGGGCACTAGTCCGCATATCAAAGTAAGAGAGACAAGCAACTTGTCGGGACGACTGGTGACGTTTGAGCATTTGGCCAAATTCGAGCCGCAGATGGAAAGCTGGTCGAAGATCATCTATCAGCATTTGAAGCGGATGAAGGAGAAAGTTAATTAAAGAGGCAATTCTTTCTTAGTCTATGGCCTTTACATATAAGCAAAAATGCGCCCGATGCAAGAAGAACTATGTCTTGGTCACATGGCGGACAAATTATCCTCTTTGTTATGACTGCCAGAAAAAAGAGATGGTGGGAGAAATCAAAGATGCAGCAATGAAAAAATTGCTGAATATTCCCGAAGAGTTCTATAAAGAAAATTCTTTTTTAAGAAGCATTAAAATTAATTGCATAAAATTTGGCAAACTGAGCGAAAAGCAGGTGGAAGCTTTCAAGAAGACGGTGAAGAAGATGAAAGAGTCAAATAAAGGAAATGATGAAACTCCTGCGAAGGATTGAATGCAATCACCACTTTTTTAGGTAATACACGTTCTGACGGATGAATAAGGTTTCTATTACATTCAAAGTTATCAATACTTATTTAAACTGGAATAAAATAATTCTGTTATGGCTAAGAATAATTTTTTATTAGTAAACCTAAACGAAGAAAAAACTAAAAAGTTAACAGAAACTATCACTAGCGATACAAGCAGAAAAATATTAAATCATCTTATCGAAAACGAAGAGGCCGAAGCAAAAATTGCTGAAGCATTAAACCTGCCAATCTCCACTGCGCATTATCATTTGCGGAAGTTAGTAGATGCGGGGTTAGTGATGGTAGAAGAATTTCATTATAGCAAAAAAGGCAGGGAAATAAATCATTATAAATTAGCTAATAAATATATTATTATCGCTCCCAAAAAAAGTTCTGGATTAAAACAGAGATTAAGAGGAATATTACCTGCATTAGGGGTACTATTTGGTATTAGTATACTCATTAAGTTTATACAGTCTATCAGCCAAGATTTATTTGGAAATATAAGCCTTAAAACCTCACAAGCCATGACAGAAACGGTTGTAAAAACAGCCTCATTAACTGCAAAAGAATCATATCAATTTGGAGCCGCAGAATGGTTTTTTATCGGTGGTTTAGCAGTTATCGCTATTTATGTGATTATTGTCAGTATAGATGAAAAAGATTACTTCAAACGAAATTGAAGTTAAAGCAACGTTTATATACTAGCTGTCTCTTAACCAAGGATATGAATAAAAAAATTTTAACAATTGGAATAGCACTTCTGATGATAGGGATAGTAACCGCAGCAACAGTATTGTTTCTTTTTCCTTATGAACCGATGCAACCGCCTCAAGCAGATGACGCAGATTCCACCTTACAAGGCATCCAAGAGGTAGTCAATGCAAATAACAAATTCGCTTTTGATATTTATTCTGAACTAAATAAAAATCAACACGGAAATATTTTTTATTCTCCATATAGCCTTTCTGCTGCTTTGGCAATGACTTATGAAGGGGCAAAGGGACAAACAGCAGAGGAGATGAAATCGGTTTTCCATTTTCCTGAAACCAACGTGTTGAGACCTAATTTTGCAGCAATTTATAATAACCTCAACGGGGAAAATGAAGCGTATGAATCGAGGACGGGAAATGCTTTATGGGTGCAACAGGATTATAATCTATTGGGGGAATATCTTTCCACTGTAGAAAAATATTATGGCGGAAAAGCAGCAAATCTGGATTTTGCCGGAGAGACAGAGAAATCAAGACAGACAATTAACACTTTTATTGAAGAACAAACTAACGATAAAATCCAAGATTTGCTTCCTTCAGGTTCTTTAAATGCATTAACAAGATTAGTCCTTACCAATGCTATTTATTTTAAAGGAACATGGGAATGGGAATTTGACAAATCCGATACTGATGAATGGGATTTTAAAATAACTCCTACCAATAGTGTAAAAACTCCCATGATGTATATGGATCCAGATAAAGCAACATTTAATTATGCGGATTTGGAAAAACTGCAAATATTGGAACTTCCCTATAAAGGCGAAAAGATTTCAATGCTTGTTTTATTGCCAAAACAAGGAGAAGATTACAATATAGAAACGGGCGAGGTAATCGCTTCAGATTATACACTCAAAGATATTGAATTAACTTCTGAAAAACTTAATGAATATAAAACTCAAATGCAAGAAACAAAATTGGATGCTATTTATTTGCCTAAATTTGAATTTGACACCGGATACTCCCTGAAAGATACTTTAAGTGCTTTGGGAATGCCCACGGCTTTTTCTGAGAATGCTGATTTTTCCGGAATGGATGGAACAAAGAGCCTTTTTATTGATGCCGTAATCCATCAAGCGTATGTTAAAGTTGACGAGAAAGGAACCGAAGCTGCTGCTGCAACGGCTGTCGTTATGGACTTTAAGTCTGCTATGCTAGGAAACGTCTTTAGAGCAGATCATCCATTCATCTTTATAATCCAAGAAAAAGAAACTGGGAATGTATTATTCTTAGGTAAGGTAATCGACCCCACTAAATAATTTTTATTGGAGTATAACACGTTAAAGTGAGCTTCCAAGTGAGTGTGGAGTTTGCTATCAAGGATTCTTTGATTTGATTTTATCTTGAACTTCATGGAAAGTATCCTCGGTGATAAGAGGTTGATGGATACCTCGGCTTACTTCTCCATCAAATTTGACATCTCCTAAATAGGCTCTGTTAGTGAGTACTTTCTTCAGCCCGTTTACTGTCAAACCATATTTCTGAGCTAATTTGTTTAAACTTTCTCGAGAAGTAAGAAATTCTTCGAATAATAGTTTTACCTTTTGGCCGGTTTCGGGGTTTATTTCTAATTTTTTGTCTACCATCCGGTATCCAAAAGGTGGTTTAGTGATCGCTCCACCTTCTCTGGATTTTTTTTCCATACCGAAAGAAGTGCGTTCTCCTATTATATTACGTTCAAATTCGGCAAAGGCAGAAATTATATGAAACATCAGTTTTCCTGAAGCGGAGGCAGTTTCTATCCGATCTTGAAGGGAAATAAAGTCTATTCCCCATTCTTTTAATTTTTCAATAGTTAGAATTAAATCTTTTAAGCTTCGACTAAATCTATCAAGCTTGTAGATATAGATAGCAGAAAACTTTTTTTGCTCTGCTTCTTGAAGCATTTCTTGCATTGCCGGACGATGTTTGATATCTTTGGCTGATTTTCCTTCATCTCTGTAAATTTTATATATCTCGTAACCAAGAGCGGAACAATAATTCTTGAGTGCGTCTTCCTGAGCAGCTAAAGAAAATCCGTGTTGAACTTGTTCTTCTGTAGAAACTCTGATATAAATCGCAGCTAACGGCTTATTTTGTGTACTTAGGGTCATTTCCAACACCTCTTCTTGCACTTAGGGAGCCCTAAGTATATAAAATTTGCGGTTATACGCCGAGTAAATCACGAGACTTGTATTTAAGTTTCTCTTAGTATAG
>JAGVYL010000046.1 GCA_018303285.1 Candidatus Woesearchaeota archaeon
CCCATGTTTGAAATGCTTTCGGGCTGCAACTCTTGGATCTCCTATTTGCCTGAACTGACCTGGTAAGAGGTCTGCACGGATTTCGTTAACTTCATGCACCGGATCTCCTTCAAGAATACGATCTACGAGATTTTTAGCAGTGTAGATTCGCCTGCGTGACAGTTTGCGGCGCTCCGCTACGCTTCGCACGCGGAAAAACGTTTTTTGGACCATTCTAGGATTATGAGTTGTTCCCCCTTTTTAAACATTTCCATAGTAGTCACTCTAAAGTAATCACATAATGCTTTAATTGCGGTTTACATTTCATGACTGATGCGTATGCAAACCCTTTTCAAAATGCTTCTCAAGAACCATCATCCTCAAGGCTGGTGGCCCCTCGCGGGAAAATATCATCAGCGTGATTATTCGTATCCTCGGAATCAAAAACAACGCGAAGATATTATCATAGGCGCGATCCTCACCCAAAACACATCATGGAAGAATGTGGAGAAAGCGCTTGAGCAATTAAGAAATAATAGATTGCTCTCATTTTCCGCGCTATTGAAATGTCCAAAGTCAACACTCGCAACATGCATTCGCTCTTCGGGTTATTTTAATCAGAAAGCGATAACATTGAAGGAGGTCGCATCATTTTTCAAGCGGAATCCTTATTTTCGCATGCTCTCTCTTGAGAAACAGAGGGAAAAACTTCTTCATGTGCATGGCATTGGCCCTGAAACCGCGGATTCAATCCTTTTGTATGCGTTCAGGCGTCCAATTTTCGTTGTCGACGCGTATACAAAGCGATTATTTGCCCTCCATGGCTTCAAGGAAAAAACATATGATGAGATTCAACAGCGCTGTATGCGTGAGCTTCCACACGATTTCAAAGTTTATAACGAGTTTCACGCGTTGATTGTCGCATGGGGGAAAACGCAAAGATTAAATAACCGCAAGGGTAGAAAGCGCGTATGAATCCATTGCTCATCACGATTATCATCTATGTTGCGGTCATTCTTGTCGTTTGGTGGTTTGTGAAGAAGATCATCACTGCATTTTTTGTAGCTGGAATCCTGCTCGTTCTTGCTGTGCTCGCCCTGGGTTATATGACATATCAGGATGTTCGGGACCTCCGCGAGAATATGCCAACGCAGAATAAGCTCGTGATCCTCATGGATCAGGGCAGAGTGCTTTCTGGATTTACAGTAACGCCCGCGGAAGCATTGCCGCTTACTTCTGGCGAACTCCATGCTTTCGAAGCTCTGTGGAGTCAAGACCGCAAAGAGGAAGCTCAGGGAGAGGTGTATAAACTCATTATTTATGAAAAAGCGATGTTTGAGGGCATGGACGATCTCAAAATCATCGTGGCCGGGCAGTCGTTTGAGAAACAGCATATACTTCAATTGCTCTCCGATGACGCGATTTTAAACGCAACATCTCAAGAGTTGTTTTTTGAAAAACCGCATGAATTAAGGGCGTATGTGTTTAATGAGCTCATTCGCATCTATGTTGTGGGTTCAGGGGATCCTACACTCTTCGCGTCGCAGTTTAGGAAGGGCATGATCACGATTTATCCGGAAACAATTATCTTTAAGATCATGAAGTATGTGCCGTTAAATATTAATCCGTTCTCTGCATAGCGATTCTTGAGTTTTAAATCAGATTTTTAGCGATAGTAACAAAAGAGAACAAAATAGCCTCCACTGTTATTGCTACAAACGTAAGGTAACATGAGACATTACTGCAACTGCATCTCTGCATCGCCAAGTACTTCGAGCACGGCCATAGTAATAACTTGGTCAAATTCGAAAGATTTATATATAACATTAGTTTGTTAATGTTATAACATTATCATGTTAATATAAGATGGAAAGCCGCACGTTTTACGATAGGAAGCAGGAATTCAAACTGCTAAAAGAAGAGTTTGCTAATTTGCAGTCTGGCAAAATGTTCGTGGTTTATGGAAGGCGAAGAGTAGGTAAAACAGAGTTAATACGGCAGTTTATTAAATCACTGCCGGAAAATAAACTGTATTTCTATGTAGATCTGGTGGAAAAGCAAGGAATACTAGACTCTTTATCGAAAACAGTTCAAGAGCAATTAGGCGAAGTGAGAGAGTTTGCAGATTTTAGCGATTTTTTGGATTTTATAGCGGGAAAGTCGGATACGGCTTTTGTCTTAGTAATTGATGAATTCCAAAGGTTTCTGGAAATTTCACCCCAGTTTATAACAGAATTACAGAATTATTGGGATCAAAAGTTAAAGAATAAAAAACTTATGCTAATCCTTGTTGGCTCATCAATTGGCATGATACAAAAGATAACGAATAGCAAAGCAGGTGCGTTATATGGGCGAGCAGCAAGGATAAAAATAGCCCCTTTTAAATATTCTGATTTCAGATTAATGTTTAAAGAGTTAAATGAAGAAGAAAAAATAATTACCTATGCGGTCTTTGGCGGTACACCGTATTACCTTGAAAAAGCCAAAAGAATAGGGGGAAACATCCACAAAAAAATACATGAGCTATTACTAAAGAAAGGAGCAGAATTATTTGAAGAGCCAAAAAACTTGCTTGAATACGAGAATGTGCGAATACATGCTAAATATAACTCGATATTGCAGGCAGCTTCTGCAGGTAAGGAAACGATCAAAGAAATCCATGATTTTACAGGAATTGATGTAAATACTATGCCTGCATATATAAAAAGACTTGATGAATTGCTAGATCTGCTGGGAAGAAAAGACCCGGTGCTGGGCAAGGAACGGCTTGGAAGGTACGGGTTAAAAGATAATTTCTTTAGTTTTTGGTATCGGTTTGTGTTTCCAAATCAGACTGCCCTTAATATCGGCAATAGTAAACTTGTAGAAGATGAAATTAAAGAAAACCTTAATGCATACGTTGGGAGGGTATTCGAGGGAATATGCAAAGAGCTGCTTATCACCTACATAAACAAAGAGGTAGATGAGTATGTTCTCGATTTTGAGAATATTGGCGCTTGGTGGAACAGGACCGGCGAAGAAATAGATATTGTCGCATATAATCACAAATCCAGGAAGATACTTGTCGGAGAGGTAAAATGGACCAATGCGCCAGTCGATATAGACGTTGTCGATAGCTTGATGAAAAAATCCAAGCTCATCCCATTTACAGGAGAATACAAATTTATATTTATATCAAAAAACGGATTCACGGAAAAGGCCATAACAAGAATCAAAGGGATACACGGGATATTCCTCAGCCTGAAAGAGATTGAGAGAATGTTTGATGATCATTCATATTTCTCCCCTAAATCCCGGCAGCAAAAAAGGCAGAGTCTATTATAAAAATTAAAGAACCCTTCCCTTAAAAAGATCAACGGCTTCCGTGCTGGGCTTAAAAAAAGACCTGATTTTATCAAAAAGAGAAGGATGCAGAACCTTCCTGACCCGTTCGTATTCCTGCATGCTTACTGTGGATTTGCCGCAGGAAACGCACTTCATCACAGTTTGCGGAATAGTTCTTCCACTATGGATAATCAAATCTACGCTCTTCTTCATTTGTCCACCACAATGATGGCATTGTGTCATTTTACTCCACTTAAAGATTTATTTGTCGGTAATCATGGGATTATGAGATACTGAGGGTATGACATTCCCATTCTTTAACTACATAGATATTATATCGTTTAAGAATTAAATCCGCATAACCCCAAAAATGTTCGTCTTCAGTAATGAGATATTTGTCTCCAGCGCATTCAAACTTGCAGTATCCTTGAATAATCTTTAAGTCGTCATCCTGAGGCATAGAATCCTGTTTACTGAGTTCTCTTATACTTTGTTTAAACATTTGTTTAATCTCAGCAATATCCTCCCCTTTATTGATCTTCAGGAATTCTTCGTTAATCCGGCCATTAAACTCCTTTAATTGACCTATAACTTCGTATTTGAATACGGGGGGAAGCATACGAATATTGTATCCTTCTAAGAGCTGGTTCGCAACTTTTATTATGTTCCCATCCATATTCTCAGAAGGGACAAATCTATACTTGGGATATCCCGCCGCTTCCAGCTTATCAATGAGTGCTTTCACGTTATTACCGTTTTTTGCAGTCATGCTGGTTTTATGGAAGAATGCCTGAAATGCTGCTGGGATATGTACTGAACACAATTTTAAGATTGAGCAATCATCGAAGGCATACGTATTTGGCATAGTCAGCAAGTGATCAATTCTTTCAGATGCTTATTATCAATGGAGAACGGGTACTCCTCTCTTACGGAATTTACAAAATATTGATAAAACTTATTTATTTTTATAGCATCTTTCTCCTGACTCGAGACTTGTTCACTTAAAAAAGGGATTATTTGTGATATGTTCTCCAGAAAATAATAATCAAACATGTGAGCATCAAAATCATATTCCTCCTCTTGAAGGTGTTTAAACCTTTTTTCCTTCAAATACTTGATGAGGTGATAACAGTATTCTATCAATGCTTTTAACCCTATTTCTGCAATGGTGTTCTCTTGTATCGTGTTTATCTTCTGGTAAATCTCAGACAATTCTACAAATGTTGAGTTGATCTTTTGTGCGAGCTTAAACCGGTCATCAATATCAACAAGAAGTTTTTTGTGTTCATTATCAGAAATTTCAGCTGCGCGTAATGAGCTAAGATGTTGAATCGTTTCTTTCAGTTCCTCGAATTCTTCTGGTTTAAGTATCTTATCAATCTTTGGCTTGATGGTCTGTGCAAAAAGTGCCCGTCCCTCTGCTTTTAGCATGAATTTATTGACGCTTTTGCCCATATACTCATAGGGGACCACGCCAAAATAATTGTTGTCCTGCAAATTTGATAAATCCGCGCTAAACGAGCCAAACTTATTTAACGAGAATCTAATATCAATGGGAATAAAGAAGAGGTTTAATCTTGCCAGCAGCTTGTTTAATTTAGTTGGAGACGAGACTTCTCCGTTTTTTGACAGTTTCAATATGAGGCATATAGCCTCATCTTTTGTTAGCAACACACCCCTCACCATCCTCTGTGGTTATTAGAACGTTTAAAAAGATTGCTGGTGGGAGCTTTAATTATCACAATATCCATAAGTTATCTTTCAAAAGTTTCTCTATTTAAACCTTTGGGCATAAAAATCGGAATAATTTCGTGTAATGCTGTTATGGTTTCTGTAAAGAGTCTTTCGGTCTGAAAAATTGTGTTTTCAATGTGGACTTATCAAAGTATAATAACCAAACGATTAATTTCGGATTCGAAGTTCATGACACCTTCACCTTTGATACCCTTCGAAAGCCAAGCATCTGCCAAGTAGACACGATAAAACCAGTAATAACCTCTTTTAATCATCGCTTAGAAAAAACAGCACTCTACCTTAACGTGACGTTAAGCGAGCAAGCGGCAACAATACATTTAGTGGAAAACCGCTTTCAAGATAATGAGGATAAAACTAAACTTTGTACGAAGTGTCAAAGCTATGGATTTGACAAAAGCAAAAAAAGATTATTATCTAAAGGCAATCATCGATTCCGAATAGTCGCAACAGACTATGCTGGCAATCAAGTAGAAAGTGAAATGTTTACAGTTAGTGTATGAATTGACTTATGATAGCAAAACCGTCGAAGCCAGTTGTGGTGTTTAAGTATACTTTCTTGCCCTTTCTTCAAATCACGCCGAAGAATAATCGCGGTTATCTGCCCAACAGCACTTGCTTCAACCTTTTTGGAATCAGGGCGGGTGTAGTCACATACGGAATCTTCCACTGTTCAAAAAAACTTTTTAGCTTCTCGATCTCTCCATATGCGCAGAGTATGATATTGTCAGAATATCGCGCTGCCTGCAGGGTTTTAAGAAATCCGGGAGCAACACCTCTTCCCTGAAGCGCGTAGTAGAATCTCACGCGCGCAGATCCTTTAAGAGAACTCAAATTATAGCAAAGGAATGCGACACTGTAGAACCCAAGCCTCGAGCTCACAGGGGCATTCCGGAGAAGACTAAACCCTTCAAGGTAAACGCCCTCTTTGGCAATGAATCCGTCTCCCTCAAGTTCCTGGACAGTGGTCGACGTGAGATCAAGATTGTTAAGATGCAGGGTTTTTTTCAATGCAGTTTCGGCGGGTTTATCCACCTGTTCCTTAAAAATGATGAGCACATCAATGTCCTCTGGATCTTCTTTTCCCTTCATGAATGACCCTAGGAGAATGATATCTTCTATTTTGTCTTTATACTCGTTGTAAACGGCCTTTGCCGCTTTATGCAATGTGGTGAGTAGTGATGGCATGTTCAATCATCTTTTTTATACGATTGCATGTCTCCTTGGAGGCAATTCTTGTGTATGTACTTCTGTACGTGTTGAATTCAGCGTCTAACTCGGCATAGAGTTCCGGAAACTCTTGTTGCAGGAGCCTGAATCGTTCTGTGTGATCTTTAGGAGCATATCCAATTTTCTCGAGCAAGAGATAATCATGGAGAGCAAAGAGCGTTTTAAAGTACAGAATCGTGGCGCTTGTAAAGTCCCCCATAGCGTATACTGCATCAGCAGAGCGCTTGAATGTGAGAATGTGCTGCTTTGAGGTCATGTTAGCTATAATAACCATGGGGTAATATTTAAGCTTTATGGTTAGTAGTGATAACGTGTTAATGATACTAACAAATAATGCTAAATACTCCTTATATGTTTGTAATACTAACACTCTCATTATCGATTTCATGGATTTGCTATCCATAGAGATGACTACAAAACCCTCTAAATGTGGTCACCGCGGCGCCGGTTGCAGGCGGCGGACTTCAACTCCAGTTCTGGCGCCGTATAGCAACAACAATGGCGAGGCCGA
>JAGVYL010000047.1 GCA_018303285.1 Candidatus Woesearchaeota archaeon
CGTTCTACTTCATCTTCATGTTCCCTCTTTACCATCTCTCCCAAGATATCAGAAAATTACCTCACTTTCAAAGGAGGTGTCGTATAATTGCTTCGTGCTCTTGGTTGCTAAACTAAAAAAAACGCTAATTACAAAAATACCTCTGCGATTTAGGACATTTTTGTATGCTCATCGGTTCGGAATACTTGTGGTGACACTTGTTCTGGGGTTACTCTTTTATATCTTTAAAGACTTAAGGGAGATAACTTCCTATAGTATATAAAGGTTTTTATGGTCTGATACTGCCTACAGAAAAACCAAAATCTAAATAAACTTCTCACGTTTCCTTCTCTTATGCCCTCCTGCGAGATGTGCGGTAAAGAGACTGAAGATTTGTTCAAAGCTAGAATTGAAGGCACAGAGATGGCCGTCTGCCGTCCCTGCACTAAATACGGCAAAGTTTTTTCTTCTATAAAACAAAGAGATGAAAAAACAAAAAAATTCTCCCTCACCCAGCCAAAAGAAGAAAAACCTGAAGAGACTGTTATAGAAAACTTTTCTCAATTAATCAGAAAGGCCAGAGAAAACTCCGGTTTAATCCAAGAAGATTTTGCCAAGAAAATCAATGAAAAGTTGAGCATCCTCCAAAAGATGGAGGCCGGCCTCTTCCTGCCCAGCTTAGATAATGCCAAAAAGCTGGAACGAATGCTTGGATTAAAGCTGGTCGTTCTTTCCGAAAACAAGGCCGCCCCCCAAGAAACGGCCAAATCCGGAGAGCTGACCTTAGGAGATGTCATCAAGATCAGAAAGAGGAATTAATTTCTTCAAGAACTAGGTCTGCCTTATTTTCAATTCTTTCTCTCAGGCAACCTTTATAAACCTCAGAAAAATCGTTCTATTAGATAGACAAAATGCTAAAAAAGAGGAACAGATCAGGCCAGATAACATTATTTATCATTCTAGGCATTGTCTTAGTTTTAGCTATCGCTTTAATCATCTTAGCAATCAAATATACCACTATCTTTACTCCTAAAGAAGTTGTCCCTCTGCAAAAAGGAAGTGTAGAAAGCTATCTCACTACGTGTATTGAAAAAATCGGTAATGATGCCCTTACTCAAATCGGTACTACTGGGGGATACATTGAAGTACCTAAAGAATTAGAAGAAAACTCCTTCGCTTCTCTCCGCCTTGCTCCTATCGAAGGGATGGTCGTTCCTTATTGGGCTTACGCTGACAAGACTAATATTCCTACTTTAGACGAAATCAAATATAGAGTAGATAATTATATCAACAAAGAACTGCCTCTCTGCTTAAAAGAGCTCCAGCAAACTTCTCCTCCTGCATGGGTGATTACAGAAAAAGGGCCGGTCAATTCTGATGTCCTCTTCGGCGAAGAAGCTACAATTTTCAAAATAAATTATCCTATTGAACTGCAAAGCTTAAGCGGCCAGCCTATTACCCAACTGGACAGTTACCAAGTAATCTCTCCGGCCAGAGTAAAGAAAACTTACGAAACTGCAAAATCTTTAGTAGAAGCAGAATTAAGAGACTTAAAAATAGAAAAATTAACTATAGATTTAATTTCATTAGAACATTCCAATCTTCCTTTAGCTGGAGTAGAGCTTTCATGCGATAAAAAGAAATGGAAAGTCAATAAAGTACAGGAAACGCTTCAAGAACTTCTTAGTTATAATCTTCGCCAATTAAAAATTGAAGGAACGGATTATGTTAATTTCCCGAATAGCTTGCCTTATTATCAAAATCATTATCTTTGGCAGACCGGTATCAAAAAGAAAGATATCGCCGTTACCTTCAAGTATGAACCAACTTTTCCGTTCTCTATGGCCGTCACTCCTCGAGATGGCAACACTATGCAGAGCGGTATGAGCCAAGGCCAAAAGATGATTTCCGAACTCTGCGTTCAGATGTGGAAATTCACTTATGATATCACTTACCCCGTCTTAGTGGAAGTGCAGGACGAAGCCGGCCATTATCTTTTCCAGACTGCCTTCACCGTTCACATCATCAGAAATTATCCTCACCGCCAGATCGCTGCTCTTCCTCCTTTAGTTCAAACTCCTACTATCGGAGAAGAGGATAAATTCTGCGCAGAGAAGAAACTTCCCATTAACATCAAAACTTTCCGCGTGGTAGAGAACAAAGAAACTGGTATCTACGAACGCACTCCGTTAGGCAATGTCAATCTCAGCTTCATCTGTTTAAAATACGCCTGTCCACTAGGAACTACGGAATATAACTATGAACTTTATGGTGATGCGGCTATTGCCAAACCATTGGTGCCTTATTGTCCCCAAACCCTGCTTAAAGGCAGCAAGTCCAGTTACAAAGAAGGAAAAACTGTGTTTGCTACAGTTACTAATAAAGAAGTTGAATTAAATTTAGTGCCTTTGTTCGAAGTGCCGGCAAATAAGTTTAAGTTCAGCAAACAGAGACTCGATGCTGCTGGAACGGTAAAAGAAAAAGAAGCCCTTGATCAAGAAGATGTGATCCTTCTTACGATTAAACGGATAGAAGATAACCAGATTCTTCATGAAAGCTCTACAACTTATTCTTCTGGTTTAGATTTAGAAGATAAAAATGGAAACAACATCATGAATGAAAATAAATTAGCTTTCTTAGCCGGCACCACTTACGTTTACCAGATTGAATCCTATTTGATGAAAGGCGGAGAAGGAGACGACCAGAAGATTTTAGGCGGCTACAAAGGCAACTGGACTGTCAATTGGCAGCAGCTGAAAGAGATGAAAGAGATTGATTTCAATCTCGTTTACAAAGAAAGCGGCAGTGAAGAAGATTATTTCGATTTAATCCTTAACTTAGAAGAGCAAAGCCAAAAGATAGGCGCTCCGGAGATTAAAGTGAAATGAGAACAGATGAAGTATAAAACAAACACAAGTAAAACAAGAAAGGAATAAACAAAGAGTGAGAGAGAAAAAGAGATGATAAATAAAAAAAGAATTATGCAGAGTTTAGCTGTTTTTGTTAGCTTGCTTTTCGCTCTTCTACCAGTTTCCTATGCTCTTTCTATTTCCAATGTCGGCTCTTCTCCGGCAGATACTTCGGCCATCATCACCTGGCAGACAGACCTAGAAAGCTCACATAAAGTTTCTTACGGATTAGAAAAAGGTACACTCAACCTAGTGCAAGGCAATAATACTGCTTCGACCAATGCATTTGTTTATCTTACTGGTTTAGCCAGCAACACTACTTATTTTTACCAGGTAGAATCTGCTAGCTCGACAGAAACTGCCACTGAAAACAAGCAGGGAGAATATTTCTCTTTTAATACCCTAGAAAAATCTTCTGCACCCTCTGATTCTTCCGCTTCAGGAGAAACTGTTAGCGAAGGAAGCAACACCGCAGCTGCAGGAGAAATCTCCCCCGATGCGGTCTTAAACATCTCTGCAGATGTTCCTCCGTTCTCCACAGAGAATATTATTGATCTTTCTGGTTCCACCGGAGTTGAAACTAAAGTCAAAGTTTTTGTCAACAATCAGCTCAGCCGCATTGCTGATACCAAAGGCGGCCAATTTTTCTTTACAAACATTGAACTAAAGATTGGCGATAACACTATCTCCATTGAAGCAGAAGATGCTGCAGGCAGCAAGGCTTCTGTGGTTTATCCAATCTTCGTCGACATTATTAAACCGAAATTAATTTTGGAAGAACTGCCAGAATTTGTTACTAAACCGGAAATTACTATAAAGGGTACTGTCAGCGAACTTTCTCGAGTAGAAATTAGCGCCAACAGCCAAAATTTATTTGATAATCAAACCACTTCGTTCAGCTTGCCGTACACCTTAATCGAAGGAGACAACAACCTTTCTATCAAAGCCACTGACAAAGCTGGTCTCTCTGATGAATTTTCTCAGTCCATCTCTATGGATTCTACTCCCCCCACTATCCAAGTAACTTTTGCTACCGGCAACACTTATTTCCAGGGAAGAGCAGAAGCAGATATCGTCGGTAAAACCGAACCCGGAGCAAAAGTCTATCTTTACACGTTCCAGCCTCAGCCCATGCAGTATACTCCTGATTTTGAAACTGATGGTGCTTCTTATGAAACTACTGCTGACGAAGAGGGAAATTTTAGATTCGATGAATCAGACTTAGAGCATAAACCGATTAATCTGGAAAAACTAGCTCCTAAAGAAGTGCCGGCTGGCTTAAAACAAGAAGTTCTTTATCCGACAGAGACTAAAGATGCTGCTCAGCAGAACATTCATGTTTACTTTATCGCTCAAGACAAAGCAGGTTTGACTGCTTACACTCAACAGGTAGTGCAGATAGTTAACTGCTATTCCTCTAATTTGGATTTTAATATCCAGCAGATTATTCAATTCCAATTGCCGCGAAGATTGGATCCAGGAGCGATTAAGCAGGGCACTCAGACTATTTCTGCTGTTTTTAATATGAGTTATCGTGGCACTGGTGTGCCGAAGTATGATTCCGGTACTGGTCAAGTGATTGAACCGGCTTTCAAAATTGATAATGTAAAATTTGAAAAGGCCTGCATCGAAGGGATGGACACTGATCCCAGCTATAATCTTAGCTGCCGCTTAGTGCCTAAAGCCAGTCCTCAGGCCATGCCTAATGCTTGGAAAAATGCATGGTATATCAGATACACTTTGCAAAAAGACGAATCTCTTGCCAAAGTAGGCGATGATTTCTGGGAAGAGTTCAAGAAAAGGCAGTTCTTAGTGCCGTTAAAATTAACCATCACTTACAAAGAAAGAGATGCTATAGGCAATCTTGGTCCAACTAAAACTCAGATGTCCTGTCAGGAAATTGGCTATTTTGTGGATTTGCCGATTGAAAGCAGCGATATGGTTCCGGATTTCATTGCGGACGAAGGCGTAACGGCTTTAAACGCTACAGTTCATGCTATTGACATCGTTATGCCGTATATCGAAAAGGCTCTGCTCTTCACCGGTATTGCCTGTATGGGTTCGTTTGTCGGCAAGACTGCTGTCAAGGCCATGAGAAATTTTGCTTCTTATCTGGAAGCGTGGTCTAGCCTCTCGAAAAAAGAAGATAAATGTCCATCTGCAAAAGACCAAAGAAAATATCCGCTTAATGCTAATGAAAGAAAGATTATGACCGAAGGAGTAGAAAATTCGATTACGGATCTTCCGGAAAAGAACATAGAAGATTTATGTCCCACTACTTCTTTCTTCTGGAAATTTGAAGCAGTGATGCATAAAGCATACACCATTACTTGTGACAGAGTTTTCTGCCGCAAATCTCCTTCCAAATGGACTGAAAACAAGAATTACAACGAAGTTTACGCAGTTAAACAGACAGAAGCCCAATGCAGCGGCTTGGGCGCTAAGGGAGTTGCCCTCAAGCCTATAGAAAACTGCTTTAAAGAGTATAAACTAAAACTTAATCCGGCCAATTTCCCCGGCAAAATTATTCCCACAGACGAGAACGGTGTCTGCTATCTTGATCCGCGTGATAACCGCATCTATTACATTGACACCAGTCTGCCTGAAAATCAGGAAGAAGGAACAGACAACGCAGATCACATTCAGGAACTCACTTCGGTGGGAGATTTAGTCGGTTCATTAGGCTCTCTTCCCGCCGAACATCTCTTTGCATATAAGATTCCTGAAACAGAGCAGTTTATTGTTGGCTCTGCTTATGGCTGCAAGACTTTATGTGAAAAAACTCCTGGCTATACTAAAAAAGAGTGCGCTGAAGAAGATGAACAGGGAAAAGTAAAAGTTTCTTCTGAAGAATTCAGCCAAGGTTATACCAAAGACTGTTTTGAAAATGGATTGAAAGCTAACGGAAAGATTACTCAATGTATTTGTGCTAAAAAAACAGTAGATGTTAAAATCCCCACCGGCCAAGCCAAACAAAATACAGAATGGTTCTACCATCTTGACACCGCCTTTAAGGAATCCGGAAAGAAAGTTGGAGTTTATTATCCAGAATGGCGTTATTACTCTGGCCGAGACTTTACTGCGGCCTTCGGCTTGAACAGTGTTTTAGATTGGTTCACTGTCGGCCCGGCCGGTACCTCCGGAACTGGTTCAGTTACTACTATCAATCCTAAAAATCAGTATACTGGAGCAGTTCAGACTTTATGTTTAAGCACTATCCGCGGCAACCTGAAAATGCTTCGTAGCATTCTTTCTGGTATGGTTGCCTGCATCCAAGAAGCTAAAGTAAACGGAGTACAGAATGCCGGCATGTGCAAAGAATTATTTACCCAGTATGCCTGCGGTTTAATTTACAAAGGCATTTCTTATTTAGCTAAAGGCTGCAGCCCTCTGGCAGAAAGTGATGTTACTGAAGATGCAGGAATCGCCGGAGCCTTCAAATCTGGAGTAGCTGCCATCTACGATACTATGCAGACAAGCGCTTCTGATTTTCAGAATGATTATGGCAATGCCGCTACTGCCCAATATTTTGGCACTGGTGCAGAAGGATTCAGCCGCAGCATCTGCTTGGCTGCGTTTGGCTATGATTGGCTGTTTGATATAGATTTCTTGCAGGATGCCGCCTTTGAAGTGCCTTTCAAAAGCAGTGCTTTGGTTTTC